>DKWE01000079.1:0-197 GCA_002491565.1 Lachnospiraceae bacterium UBA7160
AATGTTCAATAATCTCTCCGTTCATAATACAAGTAATAACATCTTTGATCGAGATCCCCCGCTGTTCCAGTCGTTTTGCAGCATGTAAGGTGATCTCTATATTTTCCAGAGAACATAATTCTTGTATCTTTTTAAGGTCTAATTTCATAAAGTGAACTTCCTTCTGGCAAAATGAATGATCTTTATCCACAAAAAAT
>DKWE01000079.1:512-656 GCA_002491565.1 Lachnospiraceae bacterium UBA7160
GCGGTTTGTGTGTTATATAGTTGCTATAAATAGCGCTATTATGGTGATATATAGCAGAATTGAAATGGAGGGTACAAAAAACGCGTAAACAAAGAACTACTTCATTTACGCGAAAAAAAGAAAAATGGAAGCAATGGGGCTCGA
>DKWE01000079.1:692-25959 GCA_002491565.1 Lachnospiraceae bacterium UBA7160
GTCATGCAGACCGGGTGGCAGACTATCAAAGGCAAGAAATATTACTTCTCTTCCAAGGGTGTCATGCAGACCGGGTGGCAGACTATCAAGGGCAAGAAATATTTCTTTGAAAAGAATGGCGTGTTGACAAAGTAATGTCAGTGCAAAACGTGTGCCACTGGCACGCAGCACTGCCAGATATCCAAGCAGGCATGGCTACCTGGCCCGTTACTCGCGGGAAAAAAGAGTGGATGCGGGTGCTGTATCATACAGCACCCGCAAAAAAATCCGGACATTCTTTAAAATGTCCGGATCAAACAGGAAATGGAAGCAATGGGGCTCGAACCCATGACCTCTCGCGTGTGAGGCGAACGCTCATCCCGACTGAGCTATGCTTCCATTCACATTCCTCATTATACCACGCATTCTGGAAAATGCAAGGAAAAATTTTAAAAGTTGCCGGGGACACCCTATAGCTCCTTCCTCAAGGCATTATGGGCGGATGTTTTTCCTAAATGGAAACGCAGGCTTTCTTGTCCCTCGATCCGGCGCAGGCTTTCAAGCAGCTCCGACAGCATCTGCTCCTGGTAAGCTGCCTGTTTCTGCTCCTGCATTGCGGCTCTTAACTCCTGCAGTTCCGGAGCTGTGACCTGCTCCAATTTACAAAGTCTTGCCTCATCCTGTCTCACTCCAGAAAGATGACGCAGATACCATTCTGTCTGGCAGCCCCACAGCGTCAGCCTGTCCGGATAACGGTTTTTCAAACGCTGCGCGATCAGAAGCCCTTCCGCATCAAAATCTCCCGCATAGTAAAACGTACTTCCAGTGCTTAAGAGGTCCAGCAACACAAGCACCGCAATGCGCGGCTGTCCATTTCCACAGATTACTGACAATTCCGGATGCTCCAGAACCAGCGTTGAGAAGACCGCAGGGTTCTCCACAATGTAAATCCGCGGTGTACCAGATGCGCTCTGAAGTCCTCCAAGCGTGCGGAGCGTCAGGCGCATCGGCTCCTTTTGCCGGAAAAAGCCTTCCATCCCCTCATGCAGGGTTCCATCCGCGCGCACACCGCGGATTCCGTATGCCAGCACATCGTTCGAAAGGTCATCGCGCAAAATGCCAGCCTCGAAAAACAAGCGGTTCTGCTGCTCTGCCGCAGAAGCCGCTTCCTCCACCGTATCGTGAAGGGAAAAGTGCAGGAAGGCACTCAGAAGGCGCTCCCCTGGTGTCCCCGCATCAAAGTAGTGCGGATTCCCTGTCTGCTCTGCCGCAAAAACAGCAAGCAGCATGCGGCAGGACTGGCCGGGAAGATGTTCTATCGCCTCAAGCACCTGGTGCAGCAGCTCCCATAGAGCCGCCGGGTCCTCCCTGTGACGTCTCATCAGAAACTGATATCCCTCCAAATGCTTTGCCAACACCTCCTCAAGCCATGCCACCGCAGTCTTATCGTCTGCATGTTCCTGCAGCACGCGAAGGAAAAAATTCTCCCTCTCCGTATCTCTTTTCCGCTGTTCCTCGCGTTTCACCATCAACGGCTCTTCAAAATATGCTTCCAGGATCTCTTCCCAGGCAAGTGCAGCAAACCGGCTGGCTGCAAGGGCTTTTTCCATCTGCCAAGCAGAGATTCTTGCCTGATCCATCCCCATGTAATCCTTCTGGAGAAACCCTCCAAGCTGCACCCGCTCCTCCTTTGCAAGCCTCTTCAGAGTGACGCAGCCGGCAAACCTGCCCAAGCTTGCATATTTTTCACGAAAGTCGGCAAACAGGCGTTGATAGACCGGACGGCTCTGAAAGTACCGGACACACTCTGCCAGCAGCCTGGCGCGCGCCTGGTCCTGATCCTGTGATTCCTTTTCCCACATTTCTGCCATCGCATGCCCCTCCTATCCATAGTCTCCTCATGTTTCACTCAGCTAACCCATTATCTACGCAATAACTCCGGTTCACGGCTCCGCCAGCCATGAACCATCGCTCAGCCTGCAATGCATGTAAAATACGCGAAGAACACATTATGTTCTCTGCCTCTGGTCTTTCAATCATACTGCACGTTCCCACAAGGGATAATAGCTGTATAAACGTTTCCTTCGCTGCCTACAGAGAACCGTTACTCCTATCTCTGTCCGCAAGCATCTTCTTCTGCCCATTCCAGATATAGCGGATGACCGTCACAAATTTCGCGTTCTCCGGACGGACAAGCTGATAGATCGCCAGCCCTGGGACCGTGTCATAATCGCCCCATAGGATCTGTGAATTGATCATAAAATTGAAATCGAACTCCACCATCAAACGGAACATATCGCGGATATTCATCTCATCGACACCGGCAAATGCCTCGTCAAGCGAGATCAGTCTCGGTGCATCCGACCGCGCCCCCGCATATTTCGCAACCACTGCTGAAAACAGCGGGACGTACATAGACATTGCCTTCTCACCGCCGCTGAAGGTGAAAAATACGCGGTCTGTCAGCTCTTTCTTCCGATCACCAGTTTTCTGGCACTCCAGCTGGAATTCAAACCATTTCCGGTAGTCGAGCACCTCCCGCATGATGGCATGGAAGGACTGCACATTGCCCTCGTCCCCGGCCAGCTTGCGCGCTTCCTCGATCTTGGAGCGAAAATGACGGGAAAGCTTCTCCGCCTCGTCCTCCCGCATGATCTCCGCATCCTTTTGGAGCAGCTCTACGAGTTCCCGTGTATCGAGCTGTTCCTCCTTGTCCGCCCGCCGGTTTTTCCAGCGCAGGCTTAAGGTCAGGCCGCTCGAGGTCTTCATCGATTCCATCAGGAGATTCATCTGCTCGACCCAGCGCTTGCTCGCCTGGATTTTTCCACGGATCTTCTTGCTGATCGTGTTTGCGAGAATATCCTCAAAAAATTCCCGCTCCCGGTCACTGATCAGCTGATCCAGGCCGTCTGCCTCCTCCCGCATCTGAAGGATCAGCTCTTTAAATTTCATCGAAACGCCGTGATACTTTGCCACAATATCAATCCGTTTTCCAGAGCAGTGGTACTCCGCCAGCTTGTCATCCAGTTCTCCAAATAAGGTCTGCATCATCGGCTGGTAATCCAACAGCTCGCCCCGGTTCGCATGATAGACCTCCTGCAGGCTGGCAAAAAGGTCCTCTTTCTTTTTTCCGCCCGCAGCCGCCCCAAGCAGACGGCAAACTTTCGCGGCAAGGTTTTCCAGTTCTTCCAGCACGCGGATCGCTGCCGCGCTGTCCGCACGCAGAGCCATTAACTTCGATGCATTCTGTACGTCTGCGCTCAATGGCTTCCCTGTCTGCCCTTCCTGTGCCTCTGCGCGCTGAGACTTTCCTCCCGATGCATCCTGTGTTTCTCTATGCTGAGACAGCCCCTCTGGCTCAGCTTCCCTCAGCACGGCACAGGCATCCACATACCCCAGCCGATACTCCTGTGCAAAGATAACTGCCAGCCATTTCCGCTTCTCCAGCTCCTGCTGATATTCCCTCCTGACCTCCTCACATTTTTCCCGAAGGCGTTCCCCGTCCTTTGCAAGCCCTGCCTTCCTCTGTACACAGGCATCACGCTCCGCCGGCAGTGCGGCAAGGCGTTTCATGCAGGTATCCAGACGTTCCCGGATCTGCTCATAATCCGTGAGGGACAGCTGCATCCGGATCGAGGCGAGAAGCCGTTCACTCTCCTCTACTCTGTGACGAATGCGGCCAAGCTCATAGCGCACATCGTCCAGATCCTGCTCAATTTCTTCCAGATGCTCCCTGCGGCTGTCCGCCTCCTGCAGCCCCGCGCGCCAGGAATGATACGTCACACGAAGCTCTGTCAGCTCCTCCCGGTAGATCCGCAGAGACTGGCCTGCCTCCTCAAATACATCAAGGCGCGCCGCAAGATCACATTTTGTACAGATTTCCCGCACATGCAGGCGGATTTCATCGAGTCTTTTACGTTCCTGCTCCGTGCGTTCGCTCTGAGCCGCAATACGGCTGCTGACCGCCTCCAGCTGATTTTCCCGCAGCCAGCATTCCTTTGCGGCCACCTTCAGATCCTGGTCTTCCGGAAACGCTTTCCACTCACGCGCAAGCTGTACCTCCCTCTGGGCTAAATGGTCTATACTTGTCCGGACCTCTCCAATCTGCTCTGCTATCTTTGCGAGAATCTCCTGCAGCTCGCTGATTTTCTGCTGACGGTAATGCTCCCGCGCACCTGCACCAATATAGCGTGGCTCGTATGTCCCAGTGACGGTGCCCTCCAGCACGCCAATCTGATAATTTCCAGCCTCATCGATCCAGGTCATGCCGCCATTTTCTGTCCCTGGCACACAGCCAATTGCCGAAAGCACGCGGGAAACTTCCTGATACCGCAGAATGTCATTCTGCGCATCATCCACATCGAGTACCTGCATCAGATTATCCCGGACATGCCTCACATCACTAAAAATGTAGCGGTCACAGACACCTGGATCTAGCGCCCGCACTGTCTCCCGGTACTCCTCCGGCACAAGCAGCGCGTCGAGAAGCCCCATCCGAAGGAGCGCTTCTTCCAGCCGGGCTGCACGAATCTCATCCAGATTTTGGTCAAAATCCACAGTCTTGTAAAGCCGAAGGTACGGTATTCCCTTCTCTTCCAGTATTCTGCGGTTCGCAAGTACCTCCTTGGGCTGCTCCGGCTCCGGATCCTTCTGATTCTCCCACTCAGCGAGTTCTTCTTTTAATGTACGCTCCTGCTCCAGAAGCACAGCGAGCTCCTGCTGCACCTGGTTCTTCTCATGGGCCAGCTCCTGCGCCTTCGCCTGCCTTTCCGGCTCCGCACAGCCCCGGACCTCCGAATAATCTGCCCCCCAGGCGTATCCCTCGATCCTGCGCGCGATTTCCTGCATCGCTTCTGCATCTGGGCAAAGCTCCTGGTTCTCCTTCCGCCACTGGTAAATGCGCTCCGTCAGTTCTGCTTTCGTCTCGTGCAGCTGCTGATCATACTGGCGCAGTTCCCGCTCCACCCGGTTGCGCTCGCTGTAATAGTCATCCAGTTCCCGCAGGCAGCGGTCATACTGCTCCTGGCTCGCCCGCTCCTCCCTCAAGACCTCGATTCCCCGCTCTACCTTCCCCATATAATCCGCAAGCAGCTGACTGTGCGGTGCAAAATCATACGCTTCTTTCGCATCAAACAATTCCTTTTTCAGAAACGCAAATTCATCGAACGGAACATCCTCCAGTGCGGATTCCATCTCATCCAGATGCTCCTCCAACTCACTGCGCAGCTGCTCATTTTGCTCCTCCTGCACTGCAAGCTTCTGCTCCGTCTCAAGCTGCCGGTCTTTTTTCCCCCGCTCCTGGCGCTCCTTTTTGCCGGCCTCGGCCTGCTGCTCCGCAAGCTCCTGCTCCGCCTTCAGCTCCTGCCCTTTCAGCTTCGCTGCATCGCTGGCGTTCAGCGAATCCCTCTCTGCGGTAAGCACACGCTCCTCCTGAAGCAGTGATGTATAGCGCAACTCCTCCGCCTGGCGCTGCTCCTCACACTCCAGGATTTCTTTGGAAAGCCTGGCAGTCTTTGCCTCCAGCTCCTTGCAGGACTGTGCTGCCTCAGAAAGCAGACGTGCCTTCTCACACAGCACGCTCTCATTGTACTGGTCATAGACACGCCCGATCTGGGCAGCCGCCCGGACACTTGCCCTCAGCGCATCGCGGTTCGTCTTCAGACCGTCCATATTCTCGATTGCCTCAGACATCGGGCGCAGATCCTCCTCCGTCAGGGTCTGCAGGGAACTGCTCAGGATTTCATTGATAATGGAGGGCTTGAAATCTTTCGACAGCTTCGGGGTACGCAGCTGAATCAGCAGGTCCAGAAGCTCCCGGTACTCGTCAATCGTCTCAAAGCCAAACAGAAGCCGGTTCACGCACTGCATGTACTCTCCCTGCGAGTCCATCACACGGCCGCCCTCCCCGATCCGGTTGCGCAGCTCGAGCTTCGAACAGGTCACTTTTGCATCCGGACTCCGGTACAGCAAAATATCCTGCCCAATCCGCCTGCCATCTGTAATACAGAAATACCACGACTCCAGCTTCTTATTTTTCCGCGCGCGCATGCCGATACCAAGCGTCTGGTACGCCTCATTGTCCTGCCGCTTCAGCTCCATATAGAGGTATCCGGTGCGTTCCTCCCGCCCGTCATCCTCCTCGAGGAGATAATTTTCCATCTTGCGGGCACGGGAGCCGAACGGGTCCAGACGCTCCGGACGCATATTTCCATCGAGCAGCAGCGGAATAAAGCTCTGCATCGTGACCGATTTTCCGGAGCCATTCGCACCGCGCAGGAGCAGCCTTCCGTCAATAAAGTCAAATTCTTCCTCATCGTAATACCAGAAATCGATCAATCCTACTTTATGAATCTGCCAATTACTATTCATCATTTCCCCCTGATCATCCCTGCAGTTACCTGAGTGCTCCAGCCGCAGAGTAAAATCCCTTTTGTTTCTTCGTTTACATTTTCGCGGGAATCGTCATATAGTTACTTGCATGGCTGCCTGTCTCGCGAGAAGTTCTCTGCAGTACTGCAAGCCTGCCCTCCGCAAGCCTTATATCTGCGCTTCAAACTCCTCGGGATACCGCCCGATCACTTTTCCCGCCGCCATACGGATCTCCACATCGTCCCGATGCTCTGTGATCAATTCCAGCTCTGTCATGTAAGCCCAGACTGTACGGCAGAATTCCGCCGATGTCATCTCCCGGTAAGATTTGATAAAGCCCTTTCCGAAGCGTTCCCGGCATTCCCCCAGAAGCGCCCGGAATGCTTCCTTCGGCATATGAATCTGCTCATCCGGCGGCACCGCGAGTTTCCCTGATTCGATCTGACTGACGATCAGCTGGTTGACCAGAAGCGCGATATCCGACAGCGTATGCTCCTCCGGAAAACACCGCCCCATTCTGCAGCCTTCCCCGAGAATCAGAAACGCACCGTTCCGGTGCACTTCAAGTGTGCAGTCCAAAAGCTCATCCAGTTCGTCCTGAAGCAGGTTCCGCTTGTTCCTCAGATATGCAAAGTCCTCCTCGGTCTCTTCCGTCCGGTACATTCCCATCGACATCAACAGTCTTCGATATACACGCTGCCGCCGCACAATGCCGCGGTCTTCATCGATATCAATCCATTCCTCCTGCTCAAAGTCCTCCGGGTTCGTATACCCCATAATATCCTGTGTGAAATTTCTCATAAAATAACGCGATGCCCCGGTATTCTCATAGAGGACTTCGCCGGTATATTCCCGCGCAAAGCTCTCCTCCGACCCATCGTCCACATTCAGAATTCCGCAGCTGACACAGTATTTCAGTACCCGGATCAAATGGCGGCGGTAGGTATATACCGTCCAGTCGATCTGTTCCGACCTGCACTGCGCCTGCACAAATTCCGTCAACTCTGAGAGTACAAACTGCTCCTCCGCGTCCTTGTCCTCCAGAAACATCAATACGAGGCAAAAAAAGACATACTGCAGCGGCTCGGAAAATTCCAGGATGCCCATCCAGTTCTCCGGCTTTGCGGGAAGCTTTTCGACCTTCACAAGATACTGATTCACGATGACCTGATAGCCCAGCTTTTCCTTCAGAAACTTCCGCACCGTGCCGATCTCATCCCGCATCTGATAATACAGCTCCCGGTCGCGCGCTTTCAGGATCCAGCGGCGGCCGAGCAGCGTCTCTAAGGTACGCGCCATAATCTTCTCCTTATAATATCCATACAAAACATAGCAAGCCTTGCAGCCTGGCTCACAAGCTTACTGTGACAGGGAAAGCAGCTGCTCCCGCCTCGCACCTTTGCAAATGCTTCTGTACCATGTTCCGCAATTTCCTGTACCAAATCACTTGACTTCGTGTTTGAGTATTTGTGGTTGTGGGAGATTTCTGCCAAATGAAAGCGGCGTAGCGGGCTACGTCAACTGAATTTGGCAGAAACTCTTGCTTAATCAGTCACACTTCAAAGTGGATGATATACGCCGGCATCTCCAGCGTGCCGTCCGGGCTGCGCAGGGTGCACCGCTCACCGTGCGGCGGCAGCTCGACGTAAAACACCTGCCCGTCCTCCGTCTTTGCCTTCCGGCTCTCCTGCTCCAGCGCCCGCGACAGCCAGATGAGAAACACATCCCGCACCTCCGGCTCGATTTCCGGCAGCTCTGCAAACGCCAGCCGTCCGTCCCGAATGTAGCTGTTTCGCAGGGTGCGCTCCTCCTCGATTTTCTGGATCGTCGCCAGCCGCATGGCTTCCTTCTCCTTCGAGCGGTCCGCGATTGCGCTTCGCTTCGCCTTCTCCTTGTACGTCCGGACGCGCGGTGTCACCGTCACCTCATGGGGAAGCTCCTCGAATACCCCGCTGTTGATACTCTCCGTCGCACGGCCAGTCAGCCCCTTCAGGTGCAGCGGCCGGTCAATACCAAAGACACTCGCCGCCAGACGATGCGCTGCATTGATGCCTTCACATTTCGCAAAGATTTCAGCAAGCTTTGCGTACTCTTCCCGCCGGTTCGCCCCGCTGCTGCTCATCTCACTGATCCGGGTCGCATACCGTGTAATCTTACGGATAATCTCATTCGTCGTATCAAAGACCTTGGCCGCCTCGGAACCGCTGCCATTCTTTCCGACAAACCACTCCTCCATGCTGCCCCATCGGCCGCGTATTTTCTCGTAAATCAATATCTCATTTACTTCCACATCAATGCGCGGAATGGACAGCTCGTAGGAGGTCACACGCTCCAGCAGCCTATGGATCACCGTCTCATCCGTCCCCTTCAGCTGCTGCTCGATCACACCCACATTGGCCTGCAAGCTTTTGACAAAGGAGCGCAGATACTCGATCAGCCGGTCCTTGAACAGAAGGAATTCCTTTGTCTTCATCAGCTCCTCTGCCCGGACGCTGTTCAGCTCCCTCATGTAATCCTGATAATTCTGATTCAGCCGGATGAAATCGTTATTCAGATCATTCCACCAGGCGTAGACCTTCTCCTCTGGCTCCCCTGCCATCTCCGGTATCCGCATCAGGCTGATCCGAAGCCGTTCCAGCAGGGTCGGCTCCAGCGAAGACCCCTCAATAAACAGGTTCTCCACACGGATGACCATGCGCTCGATCTCGACCGCCGACTCCGAAAGCTGATACCGGAATTTTTTATTTTTGAACTCCGCCAGAGTCGCTGCGCGGCGCGTATCCTGCAAAACCAGAAGATTGCCCCAGCCTGCGAGCGCCGAAAGATCCATACTGCACTGCTCCAGTGTATACTGTGCGAAGTACGGATCCGCATGCAGCTCCTCATAGACCTCCTCCGGGTACAGCCAGTATTTCAATTTCTCATAATTCAAATAAAAAAGCCGGATGATGGGGCGGTATCGGTCTGTGTTGTCCACATTCAGATACTTCGCCTCCATCATCGGCTTACGCAGCTTTTCTTCAATTTTCATATCGCAATCATCCTCTGGTAATAATCCTCAACGTGCAGCCTCTCCCTGGCTGCCCTGCACCTGCCCCGGATCTGTCATCCGAACACCAGAATTATACCAGATATGACACGGTATCGCAAGAAAAATATTCCTTGATTTTATACATTTGTGCTATAGATCGTAGCAAGCTCCGTGACCTCGTCGACATACGGCCACAGTTCTTCACAGCGGCAGGTACCCGTCAGCATGAGCTCCATCTCCTCACCCGCGCACTCAATCAGGCTCTTCAGTTCATCGATCGTGACGATACCGCGCTCTGTGAGTCCCAGAATCTCATCGAGTATCAGCACATCACATTCCTCTGTCACGAGCACCTTCCTGGCAAAATTCAGGCCGTTCTTGATGTTGATATTCTCTTCTTCCTTCTCGCGGTCCGTCAGGCTCTCGTAGTTTTCCGGAAACTTTTCGAACCGGAACAGCCGGATCTCCGGCTCCAGACGCTTGAAAAACTCCGCCGTATCCCCCGGCTGACGCTCCTTCAGGAACTGGATCACTACCACATTCTTCCCGGCTCCGGCCTCGCGGAGTCCCTTTCCCAGTGCGGCCGAAGTCTTTCCCACGCCTGCACCGCAAAATATATGTACATGCCGTTTACCCATAGTCCACCTCATCGATTCATGTATTGCTGCAGGCAAAATCTGCCGCCAGCGGCGGTCTGAAAAAAATTAAGCCTGTATCTGTGAAGGTACCAAACAGATTACTCTACTGTTACGATTCACGGCTTGATTCTTCCGCAATTGCTGTTATCTTACTACAACTTTGCACAAAAAGCAATCCCGATTCTTGCAGACTGTCTTTTTGCTTTGTAATGAGACACTTATTAACAAAGTCTTGCGCAAAATAACATCGGTCAAAGGCTGTTGCAAAATTGCCGAACGCTACAAACTTTAGAGCGTGTTTGAAAAATGCTTTCTGCCAGGTGTGCGTCACAAGTTGTGGGAGATTTCTGCCAGATTAAGGCGGCGTTTCATTCAGCCGGCCGGCACTTGTAGCACCCCCGCAGTCAAGCGTGTGTCCGGCTGAACTGTGACGCCCCTGTTCTTCTTATTCCAGATATTCCAGCTTGCTGACCGATACCTCATAGGCGATCCGTTTTTCGGTCGTGTCATTATCCAGCTTTTTGACATACTCCCGGCTCTGGATCCTCCCCCAGACCTGCACATGGCCGCCTACCTCAAAGCCCGAGGTGAAGCGGGCATTCCGCCCCCAGCAGATGCATGGGATATAGTCGGATTTGCCATACGGACGGTTCACAGCGAGCAGCATATCTGAGATCTCACGTCCGAGCGGCGTCCGGCGGTAGACCGGCGTCTTGCAGATATAGCCGTCCAGGAAAATCTGATTGCTCTTTACTTTGTCGTGATCATCCTCTGTGAAACTCACCTCCCGCGCAAACACCGAGAGGACCAGCCGGTTTTTCTTTTCCTCGTGCCGGTTGTAAGAACGAAACTGGCCAAACACCTGTATGTACTCCCCCACATAGTCCCTTGTGACGTCAATCAGCCGTTCCGAAATCATGACCGGGATGATGTCCGACGATTCGCTCAGCCTCTGCACGGAAATATCCACCATGTAGAACCCCTCTCCAAATACCTCATGGCTGAATGTAAAGCCGGAAACGATTTTTCCCATAATAGAAACCTGATTGTTTTCAATGATCTTATCTGTCATAAATCTCTGTTCTCCCTTCCCCAGGCGAAGTATCTCTTCCCCATTGCAGCGCACTGCCTTTTTCCTGTCTTTGCTCTTGTGCCAGAATATTAATTGCGCACATAGATACATATTCCGGAGCAAGGAGAAATATTCCAGTTTTTTAAAATTTTTTTCTGCCCACTTGTAATCTGCCAAAATTGTGCTAAACTGTATCGGGTACACAAGGAAAAAAGCAAAGAGTACCGCTATTAATGCGGCAGGAATGAGAGAGAGATTGATTTATGAAGAGAACGGATGTAAGAAACATTGCAATTATTGCACACGTAGACCACGGCAAGACCACTCTGGTCGATGAGCTTCTGAAGCAGAGCGGTGTGTTCCGCGTCAATCAGGAGGTTGCAGAGCGCGTCATGGACTCCAATGACCTGGAGCGAGAGCGCGGAATCACAATTCTTTCCAAAAATACAGCTGTTTTTTATAAAAATACGAAGATAAACATCATCGATACGCCGGGGCACGCAGACTTCGGCGGCGAGGTGGAACGCGTACTGAAGATGGTAAACGGCGTCATCCTCGTCGTAGATGCCTTTGAGGGGCCAATGCCCCAGACGAAATTCGTGCTTGGCAAGGCGCTTGAGCTTTCGCTCCCGGTGATTGTCTGTATCAATAAAATTGACCGACCGGAGGCACGGCCGGATGAGGTCATCGATGAAGTACTGGAGCTGCTGATCGACATGGATGCATCCGCGGAGCAGCTGGACTGCCCATTCGTATTTGCCTCCGCCAAGGGCGGCTATGCGGTGCGCGATCTGAAAGAGGAACCGAAGAACATGGTTCCGCTGTTCGAGACGATCCTGGACTATATTCCTGCGCCGGAGGGAGACGAAAATGGACCGACCCAGCTGCTGGTCAGCACCATCGATTACAATGAATATGTGGGCAGGATCGGCGTCGGCAAGGTAGACCGCGGAACGATATCCGTCAATCAGGAAGCCATTGTCGTAAATCACCATGACCCTTCCAAGAAGCACAAGGTGAAAATCAGCAAGCTGTACGAGTTTGACGGTCTGAATAAGGCAGATGTCACATCCGCGACCGTTGGTTCCATCGTCGCAATTTCTGGAATTGCCGACTTACATGTCGGGGATACGATCTGTGCGGCAGACGCACCGGACCCGATCCCGTTCCAGAAGATTTCAGAGCCGACGATCTCGATGAATTTCATTGTCAACGACAGCCCGCTTGCCGGCAAGGAGGGCAAATACGTTACCTCCCGCCATCTGCGCGACCGCCTGTTCCGCGAGCTCAATACCGATGTCAGCCTGCGCGTTGAAGATACGGATGACACCGATACGTTCAAGGTGTCCGGACGCGGAGAGCTGCACTTATCGATTCTCATCGAGACGATGCGCCGTGAGGGCTACGAGTTCGCAGTCAGCAAGGCAGAGGTTATTTACAAAACGGATGAGCGCGGAAAGAAGCTGGAACCGATGGAGCTTGTCTACGTCGATGTGCCGGAGGAATTTTCCGGAACTGTCATCCAAAAGCTGAGTCTGCGCAAGGGCGAACTGCAGGGCATGGGCGCCGGACAGGGCGGCTATACACGGCTTGAGTTCTCGATCCCGTCGCGCGGCCTGATCGGCTACCGGGGCGATTTCATGACCGATACGAAGGGCAACGGCATCATGAATGCAGTGTTTGACGGATACGGCCCGTATAAGGGAGATCTGACATACCGCAGCCAGGGCTCGCTGATTGCGTTCGAATCCGGGGATGCAGTGGCTTACGGGCTCTTCAATGCACAGGAGCGCGGCACGCTCTTCATTGGACCGGGCGAAAAGGTCTATTCCGGTATGGTCATCGGGCAGAGTGCAAAGCCGGAGGATATCGAACTGAATGTCTGCAAGACAAAGCACCTGACCAACACGCGTGCATCCGGCTCGGACGAAGCACTCAAGCTGACCCCGCCGAAGATCCTGAGTCTGGAGCAGGCGCTCGAATTTATCGATACCGACGAACTACTCGAAGTCACTCCAAAGAGCCTGCGTATCCGCAAGAAGATCCTCGATCCGACAATGCGCAAGCGCGACATGATCCGCAAGAAGAACGCATAAAATACCAGTTATCTGCAAGATTACAGTTCCGCCAGCTACGTCGGGAAAAGAACTTCCCGACGAGGCTGGCGGAACTCGCTTTCAAAACCACCGGAACGTAAATCTCCACTGTCCGGGATCCTGCAGCAGACAATCATACTCCTCCACTGTCAGGACCTCTTCCAGCTGCTGCAGCTGCTCCTCCTCCACGACCGCGTTCATACAGTCGGCAAAGCAAAGCCGGGGAAACAGTACACACCACCAGTTATGTCCCTTCGCTTCTCCGAGCCGGATGCGCAGTGCTTCGTACCAACCCGCCGGGAAGGTGCATGCCCCATAGGTGCGCTCTGGAAAGTAACACGGTTCCAGCACTGCCTCCGCGCGGTAATCCGCGTTCTCAGAAATCAACACCTGATTCGCCACGTCTGTCAGCTCTGGAAGATGCGTCCGGATATATGCGCGCAGTTTTTCTTTTTCTTCTACTTCTGCTGTTCTCTCAGTAAATTCCTTCCTCTCCACCCTGCCTGCTGCAGAGAGTACTTCTGTTGTTCCAGTGACAGACGCTGCTTCTTCTGCTTCCGTCTGTTCCAGCAAATAAGCCAGTACTCCATCTCTCACAAGCAGCTTCACGCGCTGATCTTCCTCACTGTCGCTATTTGCCAGCACATGGAAGCGCAGCACCTTTTCTGCAATCCCCTGCTGAAGCTGCGACTGCTGCGCCGCTGCCGCGGTGATCTGTAAAAGGAGCGAAAGCAGCAGCATGCAGGCTGCTGTCACGCCATAGGCTCTCCACCAACATTTTATTCTCATCATAAAAGGCAACACCCCTTTCTTCTCTGTCAGGAGTGTTGCCTTTTTCCTGCTGTATAATCGCCGCACCCGGCTTTTCGTGCTAATTTCTTATGCAGAAATCCCTGCACGGAACTCAGTCCTCTGCTGGCACGGCATATGACTGCAGCTTTTATAAACAGCCGCCTGCACTGCCGCAGCCCTTACAGCGTCTGCACCGCTTTCACTGCCCCTTCCAGATACGGATTTCGCGCCTGTGCAAAAGCTCCCGCGTCAGAAAGCTCTGTGAGCGATGGCTCAATCGGAAGCTTGCCCGCTACCGGAAGTCCAAGCGCGCCTGCTGCCTCATCGACCTTGCTCTTCCCGAATACAGGGATCTCCTTCCCGCAGTCCGGGCACTTCAGATAGCTGTAGTTTTCCACAACGCCAAGTACCGGAATGTTCATCATCTTTGCCATGTTGTAGGCTTTCTTGACAATCATCTGAACCAGTTCCTGCGGGGAAGTCACGATCAGAATCCCGTCAACCGGCAGCGACTGGAACACGGTCAGCGGCACATCGCCGGTTCCTGGCGGCATGTCCACGAGCAGATAATCCAGCTCGCCCCAGATCACATCCGACCAGAACTGCTTCACCATATTTGCAAGGATCGGTCCGCGCCAGATCACCGGAGACTCCGGGTCCGGCATCAGCAGGTTGATCGACATCACTTTGACGCCATTGTCCGTAAACACCGGCAGAATTCCGTTGTCATCCGCCTCAGCCGGTCCGGTCAGCCCATACATGCGCGGAATCGACGGCCCCGTGATATCCGCGTCCATGATGCCGACCCGGTATCCCTTCGCCGCGAGCTCATTTGCGAGGGAGGCTGTCACCATTGATTTCCCGACGCCGCCCTTGCCGCTCACCACGCCAATCACGTGCTTTACCTCTGAATACACATTCAACTCCACCGCGAAGCTCTGCTGCCCCTGCTTTGCGCTGGGACATCCCTCGCAGCTCTCCTTTGTGCAGCCTGTATTGCTGCAAGCCTTCTCTGCCATTGCAGATACCTCCTTCTTCTGTCTCCTGTAGCAATGTTATTTCTAGTATTTCTCTCTATTGATATTTTATCCGGCAGCTATGATCTTCTGCCCGTCCGGCATTTTTACAACGACCACGGGGTATCCGGAAAAGCGATCACCTGTCCCTTCCCGTATTCTGTAGAACCCCACCGCTGTTCCACCGAAGAACCGGATGATATTCAAGCTTTCTGTACCAGTGCTCCAGATGTGTATAGTGAATCCAGGAGAGATCAAAACCATCCTGCCGAAGCGCCTCCGTGGCCAGACGCACCATTTCCAGGCCGATTCCCTGCCTGCGAAATTCAGGTATCGTTCCGACACAGCCCGGCCCGCCGATATGAAGCCCCTGAAACCGCCCCATATCATCGAGATTGCAAAAAGCAATAATCCTCTCTCCGTCAAAGGCGCAATAAAACCGGTCGCCCTCCCTGAAATACTGCACCCAGTCCTCGTCCACCTGGCGAACCGCATCCTGAAGAGCCGCAAGCGCTCCGTGATACTCGCCAAATGTAATCCCGTTTGGGCAGTGAGGCGGCGTCACATCCGGCAAGCCTCCCCGCAGATCCATAACCAATTCTGTAAAGACCCAATCCCTGGGCAGAGTACGAATACTTTCCCTCTGGAAAAAATCCGGATACAGACTACGAAACAGTTCCGTATAATTCATTCGCTCGTCTCCTCATTCTCCTACAGCCAGGAGCCCGCTTGTCAGCTCTGCAGATGACGAATCGTCCATCCGGCGGCTTCCTGAAAGGCTTTCTTCTCTGCCGCCTCCTGCGCGGGCATCCGGCTTTTCTTCTCCTCGCGTTTGATAGACTGCCAGTCTGTCGGCGCACCTGGCTGCGCTTCTTCCGGAAAAACATGCGGATGGCGGCGCACCATCTTGCTGCGGACCCCCTCGATGACATCTGCGATGTCAAACAGTCCTTTTTCCTGTGCAATCTGAGCCTGCAGCATCACAAGCAAAAGCACATCCCCGAGCTCCTCACAGAGATTTGCAGCATCTCCGGTCTGCCCATACAGATCGATACCCGCCAACGTCTCCGTCATCTCATTTACCATGCAGGGCTTCAGGCTCTCCATTGTCTGCGCCCGGTCCCACGGACAGCCCTCCCCGCTCCGCAGCTTCTCCACTACCTGACGGAACGATTCAAAGGCATCTGCCGCGCTTCTCTTTTCTTCCATCTTCATTCCTCCCGAGCTGGCTTCTTGTCTGACTCCAGTTATCATTCACAGTCTTCCTGTCCATAAACCATAACACGTTCCTCAGTCAATATACCAAAGCACTTTGCCCGCTTTCCCCGCCTGTGCAGCGCCATGAAAGTCGCCCGGTGCATCCAAGATAATTGCCGGATGCCCGGGCGCTTTCCTGTAAAACGGCTGTCTGAACCGCTATCATCGTTCCGTAACCGTTTCACGGCTTGTCTATGCCATCGGATCTGTCAGGATCACAAACCTCCCTGACACATTCTGTCACGCGCCTGCCAGCACAAATCCTGTATGATTATGCGTCCCATACTGCTGACGCACAATGCAGCCTGTGCCTTGTTCTGCCGTCTTACAGCATCGCGTTGATCATCGCAAGCACCTGCTCGCCAAGTGCCGCAGACTTCTGATCCGCATCCTCCAGAGAAGTGCCCTTGATGCCATAGTAGAACTTCACCTTCGGCTCTGTCCCGGACGGGCGGACGCACAGCCATGCGTCGTCGGTCAGATCATAGTAGAGCACATTCGATGCCGGAAGTCCGGTCGGCTTCACCGCGCCGGTCGCCACATCGGTAATCGTATCTGCCTTGTAGTCACGGAAGGAAGTCACCTTGTAATCCCCGATCTGCATCGGCGGATTCTTCCGCAGAGTATTCATGATCTCTTGGATCTTCTGCAGTCCCTCAATGCCCTTCAGGCTGACAGACTTAATGTCATCCTTGTAATAGCCGTAGCGCTCGTACATCTCTACCATCGCATCCCAGAGCGTCTTGCCCTGTGCCTTGTAGAATGCTGCTGCCTCTGCAAGGGCCATCGAGGCCACGATCGCATCCTTGTCACGCGCATGTGTGCCGATCAGGCAGCCATAGCTCTCCTCGAAACCGAAGAGATAGGTCCCCTTCCCGCTGTTCTCGAAGCCAAGGATCTGCTGTCCGATATACTTAAAGCCGGTCAGCACCTCGATCAGTCCCGCGCCATAATACCGCGCGATCGCATCTGCCATGTTCGTCGTCACAATCGTCTTGATCAGATAGCCATCCTCCGGAAGTCCGCCCTCCAGAGCCTTCTTCTGGCCAATCTCATAATCTGCCAGCAGGCAGCCGGACATATTTCCGGTCAGAGTATGGTATTCGCCGGTCTTCGAATCCTTCACGCGAACGCCGAGACGGTCCGCATCCGGATCCGTTGCAAGCACGAGGTCTGCGTCGATCTCTTTTGCAAGCTTCAGACCAAGCGCAAACGCCTCCTCTGCCTCCGGGTTCGGGTAGCTTACGGTCGGGAAATCGCCGTCCGGCTTCTCCTGCTCCGGTACAACATAGACATGCTCAAAGCCAAGCTCTGCAAGCACACGACGCACCGGAAGATTGCCCGTTCCATGCAGCGGCGTGTAAACGATCTTCAGATTCTTGCTCTCCTCGCGGATTGCCTCGGGATGAAGCACACGGCTCTTCAGCTGTGCGATAAACGCATCGTCGATCTTCTCGCCGATCACCTCATACAGCCCCGCTGCAATCGCATCTTCTTTGCTCATCGTCTTTGCAGCTGTGTAGCCCGGCACCTTCTTTACCTCTGCCATGATGCCGGTATCGTGCGGCGGCGTGATCTGCGCGCCATCCTCCCAGTAGACCTTGTAGCCATTATACTCCGGCGGATTGTGGCTCGCCGTAATATTGATACCTGCGGTACAGCCAAGCTCCCGCACTGCAAAGGAAAGCTCCGGCGTCGGACGGAGAGACTCAAAAACATACGCCTTGATCCCATTGCCCGCAAGTGTAAGAGCTGCAAAATCTGCAAACTCCGGCGACATATGACGGGAATCATAAGCAATTGCAACGCCCTTCTTCTGCCCGCCTGTCTGAATGATATAATTTGCAAGGCCCTGCGTTGCCTTCTGTACCACGTATTTGTTCATACGGTTCGTACCTGCGCCGATAATGCCGCGAAGACCTGCCGTTCCAAACTCCAGCTCCGTGTAGAACCGCTCTTTGATCTCATTTTCATCCTCAGCGATCGCCTTCAGCTCTGCCCGGGTCTCCTCATCGAAATATGGATCCGCAAGCCATGCCTCATAGGCCTTTCTATAGTCCTCCATCCTTTTAACCTCCTGTATATTTACTGTGAAAAATTCTGTCTCAGCAGAGATACCGATGAACAGTCCGCAGACCATTCCGGCTGAACCTTTGAGACTCTCACCCATATGAATCAAACTGCTTCCCCAAATACCGGGAAGCCCTCTTCCCATACGGTCTTTTCCATTATAACCTAATCCGCCCCAAAATGGAACTGATTTTCCAGCATTTTCACAAATTTTTCCTGTTTCTCCCGCTGACGCTCGATCAGCTGCAGCTTATCCAGGTAACGTCTGGAAATCCAGGCCTTATTTCCTCCATAATAATGGTTCGCCAGCTTCCGAAATTTCTCCGGGTACAGCATCCGCACATACAAAAGCTGCCGTTCTTCCTCATTCAGCGGACGAATCCGTTCATAGCCCTCCAGGATCCGCAGTCCGAGGCGCACGTTCCAGTCATGCTTCTCAAGAATTTTCCTCATAAAGCGGTACAAATCCCCGACCTGATAATCAAACCGGCAGCATTCAAAGTTCGTCGTTGCCAGTTCGCTGCCTGATAAAAGTACGTGATGATGGTCGTAATCCCCATGGCACACGCTGCCCTGCAGCCCTCCTCTTCCCGCACTCGTCTCCTGAAACCTGTCATGAAGCAGATGCTCTGCCTCCAGCGCCTGTTCCGAGTAAACGGAAAAGCAATTTAGAAACATCCGCTCAAATTCTCCCTTCGTCTTCCGCTTCCGGATAAAGGAATAAATTTTCTTCAGTTCTACATTTTTCGCATGCAGCTCGGACAGCGGAGGCTGCGCAGTGAAGCTCTTCTCAAACGCCTCCTCGCCCTCCACGTGCATCAGACGGTGCAGCCGCGCCAGATTCGTGACCGCAGCCAGGATCTCTGATTCACTGGAAGTGTCGCATTCCCGACCAGGATACCATTCCTTGACCACATACTTATTCTCTTCCCAGTCACGCGACACCAACGCACCTTCCCGGTTCGGCAGGATTACATCCACACGCTGATATCCGCCGTCCCGGATCTGCTTCATCACACGGTTCTGAAACAGGGCCTTATTCTCCGACCCAGTGTAATCCGCCAGGATACGGAGTCCGTCCGGTGTATCCAAAAGATAAGAACCGCGCCCCCGCCTTGTACTGATCACCTCCAGGTCATACTGCTCCAGCACCCTCAATGCTCTGTCATTCATCCCCGATCCCCCCTTCCACTTCTCTATCCTATGAGGGGGATAAGGGAATTATGTGCCAAAGTCTGCGTGCCTATTCCATTGTCACAGTCAGCCGCCTGGACGAAAAGGATGGTTGAACTGATCTATCCCAACAAATAGTTTTCCAGCTCCTGCACAGACTCGCAGATCTGCGCGGCGCCCGCCTGCTCCAGCTCCTCCCGGCTCCCGTAGCCATACAGCACTCCAATACAGGGAAGTCCGTTTTCTTTCGCGCCGCGGACATCGTGCTCCCGGTCTCCGACCATGACCATCTCGCCGCAGTGCTCCTCTCCTATCGTGCGGATTACCAGGTCGATCACCTGCCCCTTCCCGGTCCTTTTCTCATCGAGCGTGCTGCCAACCACCAGGGAAAAATACTCCGCAAGGCCGAAATGCTCCACGATACGCTTTGCAAAGACCTCCGGCTTCGAGGTCGCCACGATCAGCGTCTTCCCCGCCGCTTTCAGCTTCTGCAAAAGCTCTGGAATCCCTTCATACACCAGGTTCTCACACCAGCCGCGGTCGGTGAAATACTCACGATAGTCTGTGATCCCCTGCATACCTTCCTCGCGCGTCATGCCGCAGTACCGCTGAAACGAGTCCAGAAGCGGCGGCCCGACAAACTTCAGCAGCGTCTCCTGCTCCGGCACGGGAAGGCCGCGCTTGTTCAGGGCATGCACCACAGAGTTTACGATTCCTTCTGCGGAATCGGTCAGCGTGCCGTCCAGGTCAAATAAAACATACTGATACATTCTGTCCTCCTACACTCAAAATCTTCCTCATTAAATTGAAATCAACTACTTTGTTCTCACCATCCACTTACAACAACGGGGCTGCCGCATAAATGCGGCGGCCCCGTTTGGGGGAGTACGCTCCCTTAAGATTATTCGCTCAGTCCAGCCTGCTCCAGAAGTGCCGGCACCTTGGACTCCCAGCCGAGCGCCATGATATGGATACCCTGGCAGTACGGCTTACACTCCTTGATAATCCGCGCGGCGATCTCCACACCGGTGATGCCCGCTTTTGTCTTTTCCTTATCCTTCTTCAGTTCCTCGATCATGTCATCCGGAACATGAACACCCGCTACATTGTTGTTCATGAACTTCGCCATGCCTGCAGACTTCGGAATGATGATTCCGACCTGTACCGGCTTGCCGAACTGCTTCGCCTTCTCCATGAATTTGATGAACTTCTCCGGCTCAAAGACTGCCTGCGTCTGGAAATACTCCGCGCCTGCGCGCACCTTGCGCTCCATCTTTGCCAGCTGCGCGTCTACCGAATCGCTGCACGGCGATACGACTGCGCCCTTCGCAAACTTCGGCGGCTCGCCAACCAGCGCATTGCCACCAAGATCGACGCCGGACTCCAGCTGCTTCACCGTATGGATCAGAGAAACAGAGTCCAGATCGAAGACCGGCTTCGCCTGCGGATGGTCTCCCATCTTTGTGTGGTCGCCGGTCAGAAGCAGCAGATTCTCGATGCCCAGCATTGCCGCGCTCAGAAGATCCGACTGCAGTGCGATACGGTTCCGGTCACGGCAGGTAAGCTGGAAGATCGGGTTCAGGCCCGCATCCTTCAGAACCTTACATACTGCAAGGGATCCGAGACGCATCACGGAGGACTGGTTGTCCGTCACGTTCACTGCGTGTACACCCTTCAGATAGGTTTTCGCCTCTTCCACCACATGCTCAATATGAATTCCTTTTGGCGGCCCTACTTCTGCAGAAACCACAAATTCGCCACGTTCAAAAAGCTCAGTAATTTTCATAAAACATCGCTCCTACTCATTATATTTTATTTGGTCTCGTCATCCGTCGCGTAGTTCCGGATCTGTGTCGGACACTTCATCGCGTCCAGACGTCCCAGCTTCTCCAGGCGCCGGTAAATACGCTCCCAGCCGCACTCCATATTGCTGTCTACTTCGCACTTGCCATCTTTGGAACCGCCGCACTGGCCGTTCACAAGGCTCTTGGAACAAGCCGTGATCGGGCAGATGCCTCCGGTCAGGTTCAGATAACACTCGCCGCACTGACCGCAGTCATACTCCAGAGGCGTCACGCCCTGGAAGCCCGGCATCGGGTATGTATCGCATGCAGTATACACGCGCTTGTTCTCCAGATAGTCGGCCACCGTCTGCATGCCGACTCCGCAGGAGAACACAAGCACAACATCCGCTGCATCAATCTCCGCCTGATACTTCGAAAGGCGCAGCTTCAGATTGTCCGGATTACACACATAGTCTGTCGTCAGGATTCCGGTCACGTCACCGCTTGCGGAAAGCTCCTTCTGCAGCTCATTTGCTTCCTTCTCCGGAAAATAGATTTCCTTGCAGCCGAGGCAGTTCAGGATAAAGACCTTTTTCCCTGCCACAAGGGATTCGATGGTTTCCTTTGACTTCAACTGGGTCATTAACATATCACTTCATCCCCCTTACTGCAGCTTTTCCGGCTTTGATCTTCGTTACTAACGGAATCTTGGAGGAACAGATGTACTCACAGCATCTGCATTCCACGCAATCCATAACCTTCCGGTCCTTCATGCCCTGCCAATTCTCCTCATCCGCATATTTTGCAAAATACAGCGGGGTCAGCTCCATCGGACATACATCCACGCAGCGGCCACACTTGATACACGGCTGCTCCACGGTGTGATCGGTATCCACAACAATGATGCCGTTTGAGCCCTTCATGATCGGAACATTGGCATCCGGGAGCACGAAGCCCATCATCGGTCCGCCTGCCTTGATCGTGATATCCTCACCGATTGTACCGCCGCAGTAGTCGATCAGATCCTGTGTATTCGTACCAATCTTTACGATATAATTGCCCGGCTTCACAAGCTTCTCGCCGGTCACAGTCACGACACGCTCCACAAGCGGCATACCCTTCTGGATCGCATCGGAAATTGCCTTCGTTGTACTGATATTGCTCACTACACAGCCCACATCTGCCGGAAGTCCGCCGCTCGGCACCTGACGCTTCAGCACACGCTTGATCAGCATTTTCTCTGCGCCCTGCGGATACTTCGTCCTTGCCACGACAACCTCAATATTGTCACATTCTGCAGTCTTTTCCTGCATCAGCTTAATCGCGTCCGGCTTGTTGTCCTCGATCACGATCATGCCCTTCTCGGCGCCTACTGTCTTGATGATCGCTTTCAGGCCATAGATGACATCATCCGCAAACTCCAGCAGGACTCTGTGGTCCGCGGTCAGAAGCGGCTCACACTCGCAGCCGTTGAGCAGAATCGTGTCAATTGGCTTCGGCGGCTTCAGCTTGACAGAAGTCGGGAATCCCGCGCCGCCCATACCGACAATGCCTGCCTCGCGGACAATCTCTACAATCTCCTCCGGCGTCAGGCTGTCCAGATCCTTATGCGGCTGTACAGATTCGTGTAACGTGTTCTTCCCGTCGGAACGGATGACAACAGACATGCATTCGCCTCTCGTCGCATGCTTGTGCGGTTCAATCGCAATCACGGTACCGCTGACGCTGGAATGAACCGGACTGCTGATAAATGCTGCTGCCTCGCCGATCTTCTGGCCAACTTTTACGGTATCGCCCACCTGTACAACCGGATTCGCCGGAGCGCCCGCATGCATCGAAAGCGGAATCACTACTACTTCCGGATCCGGGAAGCGTACCAGCGGAAGATGCTCGGTAAACTCCTTGCGCTCGGTCGGATGAACGCCGCCATAATAGCCGTCCAGACGGTTGTCCCGGATGGACTTGACGTACTCACTTACAAACTTTACATTGACTTTCGAATAATCGCGGAGCTGTACCGGCTGATTCAGGAACTCCTCAAGCCTGCCCTGCTCCTTCAGCTTCTGGTAAATCTTCTCCCATGCGCAGTCCTTGCTGCTGTCTACTTCGCACTTGCCATCCTTTGCGCCGCCGCACTGGCCATTGACCAGACTCTTGGAGCAGTCTACGATCGGGCAGATGCCGCCTGTGATATTCAGATAGCACTGTGCGCACGCGTCGCAGCTTTTCTTCGTCAGAGCCATGCCGTGATGGCCGCGGTAATTCAGAGAATTCGCCGCCGCATAGACCGGCTTCTCGGCCAGACCCGCAACGGTCTGGATGCCAAGTCCGCAGGATGCAACAAGAATATGTTCCGTTCCCTCCGGAATCAGATCCGCCAGCTTCTTCTGGGTCAGCGGCTGATTGCACAGGAAGTCCACGCAGGCACTGCCTGTCACCGTCACGCCTTTCGCTGCTGCCAGCTCTGTAAGTGCTGCGCACTCCGGCTCTTCTACGGTCTCGAATTCCTTGAAGCATTTGTTACAGGCGATGAGGAACACGTTGTCCTTGCCCTCCAGCAAAGCCGCCAGCTCCTCCTCGCTTTTCAACTGATACTTGGTATAGTTTTCCAATTGCTCACCTTCCTTGCTTATAATTCACAACCCACATGCAAACTTCCGTCCATCCTCCGCCGTTTGCGCCCGGGAGAAGACGGAAATCTGCAAAACGTCTGGTTCTGTGTCATGTTCTGTGCGCAGGCTGTCTTTCCTCTGTCTGCATGCAGAACGGCTGTTACTGGAAGCAGTAACAAACTGTTCCTCCAATATACCACATCTGAAGCAAATTATCCAGTAAAAACGCATTTTTTCTGTAAAAATGCATTTTTCCTACAAAATCCAGGACCGAAAATACTTTTGTCTCACCGCGGACGAGAAGTACGGCTGGATATCTGCAAGCCTTTGTATAATACCTATCTCCACCCTTTATCAGACCAGTCATGCTGGCGGATGCGCTCATATTCCTCCATCGTGATCGGCAGGATGGTGCCGTGCTTGAATCCGTAGGGGAAGGAGAACTCCGCGTCGGAGCGGCGGAAGCTGCCGCTTGCCAGGCTGTCAGCCAGAAACGGCACATACCCCTGCCCCGCGCCCGGCACGCCGTAGTAGTCCAGATACAGGCTCCATCTCCCGTCCTCAAGGCGGACTGCGGTCGGGGCTTCATACTTGCCCTCTTCGATCGCTTCCATACTCCGCGCAAACTCCTCGACCAGCGTATACGTCCCGGTCACTTCATCTGACCGGAGGAGCTGGAGCCGCGCCGGATTCCTGCCGCTCTTGACGAACAGGTAGTACACGCCATCCTCCTCATAGATCGCAGAATCGATGATGTCACTGTCTGCGCGGCGGTACAGCACCTCCGGACGCGTAAAGCTGTGAAAATCCCGGGTGCGGCTATAATAGATTCCCTTGTCCCCATATCCGTTGCATGCATGGGAGGAGGACCAATGCAGCACATAATCCCCGGTCTTCTTATCATAAATAATATCGGGCGCCCACAGGCAGCCGAACGCTTCATCGCCAACCTGCACCAGACGCTGCTCCGACCAGTTTACCAGATCCCCGGACTCCCAGACGGAAAAGCACTTGCTGCCATGCCGCCCGATCTCCTCCCAGGAGTGATGGTACTGATTCCGCATCCCATAGGAGAGGCTTAAGTCCGTAGCAAAAATATAGAACTTCCCATCTTCCTTACACCGTGTGATCGTAAAATCGCGGACGCCCTTGTCTCCATAGTACGCCCACAGCACCGGGCAGCCGCCATTGACTGCCTCCCAGTGAAAGCCGTCCGTACTCAGCCCGAAATAGACCTGCTCCCCGTCCGGCGTCGTCCTCTCACGAAAATGTACAAATAAATATGCCTGCATCATTCCATCCTTCCTTTCTAAACTAACATGCCTGCTTCGCAGGCACCACTACACATGAAAGTCGATTGCTCCGTGCTTCGCACTCC
>DKWE01000123.1 GCA_002491565.1 Lachnospiraceae bacterium UBA7160
CACACATACCTCTACCCTAACCCCTCTCATAATCCCCATAAAATTGCACCTTCCTGCCATCCTCCTCCCAAATCTGCAGCAGCCTTATTTCAGGCAAAAAAATACTGGGGCAGCCTTCCTTCTAACAGATTCTTCTGCCAGTTGAAAAGCTGCCCCAGTGGGTCATGCGCCTTCGCCGTATTGTTTCAATCACAGATTTCAGACTTAGATATGAATGTCCGCGCCAAGTGCATATCCATAGTTCCGCTTCTTTACATCCTCAAGCACAAGCTTTGAGAGCGTATATAGCTTCCGGACTTCCTGCTCCGCAAAGCCTGCAAACTGCCCTGGTAGTTTCGTACATACTACTTGAAAACACCCGGACAGGCAGCAGCTTGTCTGAACTGCCGTACTTACTTTTGTTTCTCCATATCTTCCTCCTTCTTCCCCCTCCTGCGCTTTTTTCGCCGGTAAGTGACGCTCTTCCCATTGACCTTCCAGATCTCATCCAGAAATTCCACCATACCGTCCTCCCTGCATCTGCGGAAGCCGAGAAAACTGCCAAGGGTCCGGCTGTTTCCGGTACTGATCAGTCTCACTCCAAAGGTGGTAAGGTACTCCACCGTATCACCATATACCTTACCGTTTTTGATGAAGGCTGCGTACATGCCTCGCTCGAACCGCAGATAATCCGGCGCCTGCGCAAGTTTCCCGGGCGTCGCCTCCACACGTCCGGCGTTTACCGCGCTGCGGACGCCTGTTCTGGCCTTCCCGTACCTGTCCCGAAACAGGCTGCCCTCTACATCGCGCCCATTGACGTTCATCTTCAGCCCGGCAGGGTTCTTCTCCGGCAGCTGCATGAGACACTGCAAAAAGAAATCATAATTTTGCTTCATGACTGTCATCTGGTTTTGCTCCAGTTCCAGTGCTGCGCGTTCCATCTTGTAGTTCTCCACCTGATTTTTCAGATCTCTGACGAGGTCTGTATATTTTTCCAGCGCAGCGTCTCTTATGGGTGCAGCCTGCAGGGATACAGCTGTCTGATAATCCTGCTCCAGCTCCTTTATCTGGCTGTCTAACAGCTCCATGCGCGGAATTGAGCAGCTGTTTTTTGCCAATCGTCTCCTGGCCTCCTCACAGACGTTTCTGAATTCTTCGGCAAGCCAGGACCGCTCTCCCCGGATGCTGTAATCCTGCTTTAAGGTGTAAAGCAGTTCCATAAAGCTCTGTTCCAGAGCGCATTCCTGAATTACTCTGGAGGAGCAGGCTGAAACTGGGTTGGGATGCGCTCCCCGTGGAGCAGGTATGCTCTTTTCTCCCCGCTTCCTCCTGCATCGCCACACCGGATACTGGAAGCTGTATGCTTCTGTCTCCGTTCCCGGATCAAAGTCCTTGCTGCGCTCGTCCGAATAGCCTGTAGCGTTCCCATAGTAGGTCAGGCGGAAGAAGCCGCATCCGCACTCCCTGCCATCTATTGTCTCCCCGCAAATCAGATTCACAAATGGAGAAACTGCATTTCCCCGCTTTTCCGTTGGCAGCTTTTTCTCCCTCCTGCTTCCGAGAATCAGCTGTGCTTTGTCCCAGGTAAATCGGTCAATAATACCTGCATGGTGATCTTTCACGTAGTATTTGGGAGCTTCCCCGTTGTTGATGCTGGCTTTGTGCGTCAGGAAATCCTTGGTAATTGTCTTCTGCATCTCTAGATCGCCCACGTACTTTTCATTTCGCAGGATATCCAGAACCGAATCTGCCCTCCAGATATTACCGTTGACTGTGCGCATTCCTGATTCATTCGCCAGACGTGCAATCCGGTTAGCGGAATACCCGCTGGTGTATTTTTCAAAGATGAAACGGACAATCTGTGCCTGTTTCTCATTAATGACCCACGCGCCATTCTCTCCTTTATCATAGCCAATCATCCGGTTCAGGTTAATCTGCGGCTTGCCGGACTGGAAGTTTTTCTGGAAGGTCCAGCGGATATTGTCAGACAAGGAACGGGATTCGTCCTGGGCCAGTGCGGAAAGGATGGTCAAAATCAGTTCTCCGGTAGCATTCAGCGTGTCAATATTCTCCTTTTCAAATACGATTCCCACAGGTGGTGAAAGCTGCCGCAGCTGTCTCACACAGTCCAATGTATCGATCGTATTGCGTGCAAAACGGGAGATGCTCTTCGTCATAATGTAGTCGATTTTGCCCGCCTTCGCGTCTTCGATCATGCGATTGAATTCTTTCCGATGGATGCGGTTTGTACCGGAGCGGGCCTCATCTGCATAGATTCCCGCAAAACTCCAACCTGGTCTGCTCTGTATGATTTTGAAATAAAACGCTCTCTGGTTGGTATACGAGGTCTGCTGGCTTTCATCTCCGGTAGAAACACGGCAGTATGCTGCTACGCGCAAATCTTTCTGCTTCTTGAACTGATCACCACCCTGCACGGAGCGCCGGGTAGCTGGTATTACATCTACTACGTACATATTCATTCTCCTCTTAAATACTGTATGTCATGGATACCAGGGTAAAAGGTCTAAAGTGTACATCTGCCGGAGGTACTGAGAAAACAAAGTGTGCTGCGGAAACACAAAACAATCCGCCTGGTATCTCTGAATCACAGTCATTTTATCATTTGTAAAATGCCAATCTCTCTAACTAGTTCTTCCTGTATCTGCTGCGCATCCGCTGACCGTCAAAATATTCTGCCGTATTGCGGCTATCTTCCACATTACTATATAGTTCTACCTCTGTCCTGGTATCGTCAAACCAGTGTACGGTATAATGCAGCGGATCATGGATTGTGATGGAAAGCACAAAAGCCTTTGCAAAAGCGTCGGTCATACCATTGAGGAGTTCTACCGTGCCATCCTTGCCGGCGGACAGTCCTTTCATC
Source organism: Lachnospiraceae bacterium UBA7160 (assembly GCA_002491565.1). Lineage (GTDB taxonomy): Bacteria > Bacillota > Clostridia > Lachnospirales > Lachnospiraceae > Choladousia. Next base: position 2,864 of record DKWE01000123.1, read on the forward strand.
CAGGCGATTGCCTGTTCCCTGCACTCATGATCCGCTTCAAGTTCCTCCCAGTAGCCCTCCATATAGTCCATTCGCCCGGCCCGTTTCCTCTCCTCTTCTTTGGCAATCTTCAGGTTTTCGTTTTCTTCTGCGATCTGGACTCTCAGAATTTCACACTGTGTCTCTGCGGCCTTGTCACCTCCCGGCAGCTCCTGGTTCAGCTCCATTGCGCTTTTCCAGGATGTCAGCAGCCGTATATGCTCTCCCGCCCGTTCTGCCGCAGCCTGGGCATCCAGCAGCTGCCGCTTCAGAAATGCACGGTCACGCTCTATGAAATCTCCTCTCTGGATATGTTCCAGCCTGCCTACCATCTGCTCTACAAAGGAAGCGGCTGAGTCAGTCAGTATCGCGCTTCCCTCATACCTTCCACTCATGATATCCGCTACATTTACATCATCCATGACAGGCACTGTAAGCAGGCGGAAACGCTCCACAATCGCTTTGCGAACCACGCGGATGATCTGCTCCTCATAGACCTTTTTGCTCAGGCAGAGCCGTTTGCCATTATCCCGCGTCGTGGAGGGACAGAACCAGATCGGACGCTTCTGTGTATTCCGGACATGATAGAAGCGTCCGCAGCTGCTGCAGATCAGCCTTCCCGAAAAGGCATGCGCGCGGCGGACACAGCTCCTCGCTTCCATTTGACCCTCCCATATCTTTTTCACCTCTGCGAAAAGTTCCTGACTGATAATTGCAGGATGATGGTTTTTTACAAAGTATTGTGTTACCTCTCCCTTATTCCTCTTCGATCTATGGGTAAGATAGTCCTCGGTGTAGGTTTTTTGCACCAGTACATCCCCCGCATACCGCTCGTTCCGAATCATGCTATTGATCTGTTCGTCCGTCCAGCCTTCATCAATCTGGCTGTACAGCTGTCCCTTTGCCGCGCATTCCATCCGCTTTCTGGTATAGCTGCTCGTCATCCTCGGGATATGCCTGCGGTTCAATTCTCTGGCGATCTCCTTACAGGAAACACCACCTGCCACCTGTTCAAAAATCCAGCGCACCACCTCCGCTTCCTCCGGCACGATTTCCACCGCTCTGCAGCAGTAACCGCTCTCTGCCGTAAGCTTTTCTCCTGTAAAACGATAGCCGTATATTGCCTGGTTCGGCACATCTCCCCTCGGAAACCGTTTCTCATTTCCCCAGCGGATATTCGCGGAAATGGAACGGCTCTCTTCCTGCGCAATTGCAGCCAATGTTGTCAAAATAAAAATGCTGGTCGGATCAGCGGTATCCAGCCCCTCCTTCTCAAACAGAATCGTTACACCGGATTCTCTGAGAACATTCAGAGCTTCCATAAAATCCTTTGTATTCCGCGCAAACCTGGAAATGGATTTGCAGATGATTCTGTTGATCTTCCCTTCTTTGCAGTGGCGCAGAATGCGGTTGAAACCAGTCCGCTTCTCATGCGCAGTGCCACTGATTCCGTAATCTGAGTACACGCCGGCGGATATCCACTCCGCATTCTGCTTTAGAAGACGCTGAAAGTACTTTTCCTGCGTCTCGTAGGAATTTTCCTGGTCGGTCCGGTCTGTGGACACCCGGATATACGCCGCAACCTTCTGTCTGCCTCCTCTGGCCTCAGGCCTGTTAAAATTCTCTGCGGAAAAAAATTCCCCGGTATGTACGCTCATGGTATGCTGTGTCAGGTTTTGCATACTACCTCACTCCTCCTTTCTCTCCCGCCTTCCGGATAGCTGATACCATGCTGCTCCCGTGCGGTATGGTCATATTCGCTCAACTTTGCGAATATATCAAGTCCCTTCTGAGGTAATCCGCCGATGTCCCTTTCCAATTTATACAGCAGCAGCATGACACTGCCTCGCACATTCCCTGTCCTGCGACGTGTTTTCATGCCGCCCGCACGCAAATTCCAATATCAGCTGTTTTGAAGTGTACTGAAAAACATGCTGTTATTCGAAGCCGACAGCGCCGTGAACAGGTGCCCTCTCTGCAGCGCCAACCATCCTTGCAGGGAAGCAGTATCGTTTGTTTGCACGAAACGATCACAGGAAGCAAAATTTACTGCACAAAAAAGGAGCCAGGCAAAAACCTGACTCCCATAGATCATGATACCAGGGGCAAAGAGGATTCGTTTATCCGAACACCGCCCCGACTGCCCCGAGCAGCCCTGCACTTGCAGCGCCCATGATGACCCCGGCCAATACAACGCCAAGGAGGACAGCAATTACACTCGACTTAAAGTCCATATCCAGCAGGCTGGCTGCAAGCGTCCCGGTCCATGCTCCAGTCCCTGGCAGCGGAATGCCGACGAAAAGCATCAGCGCGACAAACAGACCACGCCCTGCCTTTTCCTGCAGCTTCTTCCCGCCCTTTTCTCCCTTCTCCAGACAGAAGGTAAAGAAGCCACCAATAACCGGCTTATCCTTCCCCCAGAGCAGTACCTTCCGCGCAAACAGATAAATGATTGGTACGGGGAGCATGTTGCCGATGATCGCAATCATGTACGACGGAAGCAGCGGCAGATGAAACCCAACCGCATACGGAATCGCGCCCCGCAGCTCAATCAGCGGGACCATAGAAACAAGAAACACAATCAGATAATGATTCATAGCCATTCTCCTAATCTGTTATTCTGTCGGGATGCACCGCACCTTGCTCCGCCCTCCTGCAAGGCAGCACCCGGTTCACTTCCCTCAATCTCATGTTTATGTTCATCCGGATACTAAAATACCCGGACACATTGTTTTCATTATACAGGAAAGCTATACTTGTGAACAGCCAAAAATTCTTAATTTTTCTCAAATAACATATTCCATCTGCACATCAAACGGCTCATTCTCCGCCAGCCTCTGATTTATCTCAACCGCTTCTATACAGCCAAAACTCCGGTATGCCGCCTGGCTTTCTCTGGAGGAATGCGCTGAGATATAGAGCTTTTTCGCTCCTGCTTCCCGCGCCGCATCGCAGGCCAGCCTGAAAAGTGTTCTCCCGATCCCTCTGTTCCGGAATGGTTCTGACACATAGAGCAGATGAAGATCCATATACTGGCTGTTGCTACCGAAAAGCCCGCCGGAAAGCATACAGAATCCGATCACCTCACTATCACAAAAAGCTCCGTAAGCAACGCCGCTATGTGCAGTTTCCTGCAAAATCAGCCGTGCCTGTTCCCGGCATTCCTCCTGATCCCAGTGTTCCACAAACGCATGCGGCACCAGACGGTACTTCCCGGCGATCTTTCGCCAGCATTCCTTTACCTCCTGGTATCTTATAAAGTTATCCAGGGAATTTTCACAAAAATTGTCTTTCGTCAATCTTTTGTAGCTGATTGTCTCCATTCTTCTCTCCTTTATTCTTCATTGACAAGCTTCCCGTTTTTTTCTATACTGAACGTTAGCTTACGACAGCTTCCATATTTCGCTTCATGACACAGGAGGTCTATGATTATGAATTCACACAAAAACATTACCCTGATTGGTATGCCCGGGGCCGGAAAAAGTACCGTCGGAATTGTACTCGCAAAAGTCCTTGGCTATGATTTTATTGACTCTGATTTACTGATCCAAAAATCGGAGAAGAAACTGCTGTGGCAGATCATGCGCGATGTCGGAAATGACGGCTTCAATCAGATCGAGGAACGCGTCAACTCCCAAATCCAGGCAGAGCATTCCGTCATCTCTCCAGGGGGAAGTGTCATCTACGGTCCAAAGGCGATGGCTCATCTTCGCGAAATCAGCACAGTCATTTATCTGAAGGTTGACTGCCAGACGCTCCGCCGCCGGCTCGGAGACCTGAAAAAACGCGGCGTCGTCCTGAAACCCGGCCAGACACTTGAGAATCTGTACGCGGAACGCACACCACTCTACGAGCGCTATGCGCATCTTACTATTGATGTAAGCCGCACCGATGTTGCAGGAGCTGTCGCGCTGGTCGAGCAGGCCATCCAGCCAGGCAGCTTTGACTGATATCAACGCCGCAGATGGCAAACGACGATGCCGCCGCATCGCCTCACCCGGACATCTTGTCGATGAAGCATCACACTGCGCGGCTTTACATGGTAGTTACAGTTCAGCCACAGACAGGAGCTGCGTAGCAAGCGGGGCGCTGTGTGCCAGTGGCACACGTTTAGCGCCGACCGAAGCGGCAGCGCAGACCTGCGGCTTGCATGGCACCCGGCTGAACTGTAACACATGGTATGAATCAGGCAGAATGCCAGGTTCATGGGGTGTTGCAAACTTTCATTCCGTGTCCAGTTTCCGGTATACGGTAAGATACATCGTCACAAAGCATGCCAGACCGCCAATAACATTGGAAACCGGTTCCGCGAGATAGACGCCGATGACGCCGTTGGCTGTGAGGCGCGGCAGCAGCACTGTCAGCGGCAATACGATCACTACCTTGCGGAACAGGGAGAAAAATACGGCGCGTTTGGACTTTCCAAGTGCGACAAATACCGACTGTCCGCAAAACTGGAACAGCATAAACACAAAGCCTGCAAAATAAATATGAATCCCCTGCACACCTTCCCTCACCATCTCCTGGTTGGAGGTAAACAGCATCAGGAACGGCTTCGGGAATACGACCAGAACAAGCCACGCCAGCACCGTATAGCCTGCTCCGGCGATACACATAAAACGAATCCCTTTTTTTATCCTGTCATATTTCTTTGCTCCGTAATTAAAGCCGAGTACCGGCTGTGCCCCGCTCGTAAGTCCGGAGATCGGCATGCCGATGATCTCACGGACAGAGTTCAGAATCGCCATGACGCCGATGTACAGATCTCCGCCATAGATGCTGAGCATCGCGTTGCAGGCCACCTGTGCAATGCAGTTGGTGGCGGACATGATAAAACCGGAAAGTCCCAGCGCCAGGATCTCCTTTACGCGCCGCAGCTGCAGCCGAAAGCAGCTTTTCTTCAACACAAGCAGCGCCTTTTTCCCGGTCAGGAAACGCAGCACCCAGATCGCTGAGACCGTCTGCGCTACCACCGTCGCGATAGCGGCTCCCTCGATCCCCATATGGAAGCCGAAAATCAGTACCGGATCCAGAATCAGATTGATAACTGCACCAAGAACTGTGGTTCCCATCGCAATCTTCGGAAAGCCCTGCGACGTGATAAAATTATTCATGCCGTTTCCCATCATAAAAAATACTGTGCCCAGAAGATAGATAGACAGGTACGTATCTGCATACGGATAGGTCAGGTCACTCGCCCCCAGAAGATACAGAGCCGGCCTCTTTACCAGATAGCACACTGCCGTCAGCCCTAAGGAAGTAAAGAATAGCAGAACTGCTGAATTTCCCATGATTTTTTCCGCCTCATCTGTCTCTCCTGCCCCACGCGCAATCGAGCACAGCGGTGCGCCGCCCATCCCGAACAGATTCGTGAACGCACTGATGAGTGCGATAATCGGAAAGACCAGTCCAATACCGGTCAGCGCCATGCCGTCTTCTCCCGGCAGATGCCCGATATAAATCCGGTCTACCACGTTATACAGCAGCTGCAGAATCTGCGCCACCATCAGCGGCAGCGCCTGTGCCATAATGTGGCGCCCTACGCTTCCCCTTGAAAAATCATGCTCCATTCAAAACCATCCTCCATCCTATGTATTGTACCCGCTCATCTATGTTTTGCATGCAGGCAGGCTATACTAATACACCAGCCTCTTCCACTGAAACTGTTCCATATCGACATGCCCATCCACAAATGTGACACCCTCTTCCTTCAACAGCTCTATCTGCCGGTTTCCCCCGCCAAACGCAAATGCAGGCGAAACCTCCCCGAGACGATTGACCACACGGTAACACGGAATACCGTCAGGGTCCGGATTCGCATGCAGCGCGTAGCCGACCACGCGCGCCCACCTCTTATTCCCCGCCAGCGCCGCCACCTGCCCATAGGTTGCCACTTTCCCATACGGAATTTGCCTCACGACTTCATAAATCCGCTCAAATGAATTCTTCGCCGGAATTTCTTCCGGGAATTCCCCTGCTATTTTCTGTTCCATACTTCCTCCTGATTTCTTACACGCTCCAGTCACGAAAAGGAGGATGCCAAAGCATCCCCTGTTTTCGAGCGTTTGTACCATCTTATCACAATCGCCTGCATACGGCAATAGCCCTTACTTTATCTGCGTCAACACGTACTGGTAAAGATCCCGGTAGACCTTTGCCGTATAGTGCAGACCATCCGCTGAATCGAAATCTTTTTCCTTCATATATGAATATGTGTCAATGAAGGAGACGGCTCCGACCGCCTCAAGCATCTCCCTGTTAAAGCTCTCGATGGAAGAATTTTTCACCTTATAGCCATAAGCTGCTTCTTTCTTTTCATCTACAGGATTCACCGCCATGATATAAAACGATGTCATGGGAAACTCTTTTTTCAGCTTTGTATAGTACGAAATATAATTCTTGATATTCACAAGATCATTCACGCCAAGTGCCAGCACAACTGTGACATCCGGATCAGCTGCCAGCATTGTGCGCAGTTTGACACCGCCTGTCTTCACCAGCCAGCTATAACCTTGTCCAACCTCCGCAATAAATGCAGTATTTTTATCAGAAACCGCATTCCCCATGCCCACCGTTCTGGAATCGCCGACGAAGATATACTTCCCGCTGGATACCTTTTCACTCCTTTTTCCATTCTTATCCAAGTAATAACCGTCTATCACACAGTCCGTCATCCGTGCCCCGTCCGCACCGACGTAGTAAGTATCTTTGATCCACTGATTCACACACATTGCACCATCCGCGCCCAGATAATAGTACTTGCCCTTTGACTTGACCCACACACTATTAAGCCGGACACCAGAGGCATTAAAATAGTACCGCTTCCCGGACTTCATCACCCACATGGACTTCACCCGGACTCCGGACTTATCCACATAGTATGTCTTCTTATTCTTTGTGATCATCTGATTGGATGCCATTGTACTATCTTTCTTAAAAAAGTAATACTTTCCCTTGATCTTCACAAACTGTGACTTTGCGCGTGCGCCGGAGGACAGATAGAAATACTTTTTTCCATCCTTCACCAGCCACTTTCCTGTGAAAAGCTTTCCGGAATCGTCGGCATAGTAATACAATTTATCTACCTCAAATGATCCGGTGCAGAGATATCCCTTCTTGCTGATGCGATAGACCGAACCGCTGATCTTCAGCCAGGCATCCTTCGCATAGCTGCCATCCTTGTACTGATACTGTGTCCCCGCAGATGTCCTGACCCATTTTCCGCCGGACGTCACCTTCGCTGTCTTCACCACATTCTTCGCCGCACCTGCAGTCATGACTCCTGCCCAGGACAAACAGCAGCATAATATTGCCAGCAGCAGTATCTTTTTCCTCCGATTTCCGCGCATAATATCCCCCGTCCACCAATGTACACATTTTTAGTCACACACTATTAATATACTTCTTCACTATAGCTTATTTCCGGCAATTTGTCAACAGATATTTCCTATTTATTACATAATTATGAACTGCAACGTAATTACTGCTATGCGCCGGCGTGTGACATTGATAACGACTGCGGTCTGCTGTTTTTTATTTACTGCTCTTTTGCGCCTGCTTCCTTTCCGCAGCTTCGGATACACGTTTCCGCAATCTCCACCCTGCCCTGCTTCAGCAGCCGCCCTACCGCGCGTTTAAATGCCGCCTTGCTCAGTCCAAACTCGCGCATGATCACTTCCGGACTCGCTTTATCGGTAAACGGCAGAACTCCATCAAACTCCCCGATGACCTGCATGACCATCTCCGCATCATCCTTCATCTGAAGATATGCCTTGTCCCGAATGCTTAAATCCAGCTTGCCATCCTCCTTGACGCCAGTGACACGCGCACGCACGCGGTCTCCTGCCTTGATGCCTGTCGTCCCTTCCCGCCTCGGGATCAGTGCAGAATACTGGTCATCGACCGCAACAAATGCTCCGAAGTTCCCGCTGACCTCGTATACTCTCCCGCTCACTTCATCATTGAGACGATAAGGCGAATTTTTCAGCAGATATGGATATACGTGCATCGTCGCGCAGAGACGGCTGCTCTTGTCGAGGTAAAGCGCCACCAGGCATTCATCACCTGGATACACCTTTCTCGTCTGCTCATGAAACGGAAGAAGCAAATCCTTCTCCAGCCCCCAGTCGAGAAATGCGCCGATCTTCGTCACGTCCTTTACCTTCAGCACCGCCGTTTTGCCGAGCGTCAGCATCGGAGCCCGCCGGGTCGCAATCAGCCGGTCACTCGAATCCCGGTACAAAAATACCTGCAGCACGTCTCCTGTCTTCGTTCCCTCTGACTCCTTCTTCGGAAGCAGTACCTTCTCTTCGCTCTTCGCTTCTTCCGCAAGGTATACGCCAAAACCCGTTACTTTTACAATCATCAGTTCTCTGATTTCTCCTGCCTGAAGCATATAATTCCTCCTGTATTATCCTTCTCTCTGCACTTCGCCCTCGTGTACCACCACGGCGTAAGCCTTCCCTTCCTCATCACACAGGCTGACTGTAATCTGATGCCCATCCTGATGTATATAGGGTACAATCATATCATGCAGCCTTGCCTGTCTGCGATACTCCACAGTCAGTCGTCTGGTCTCAAAGCCCGCCGGAAGATACTCTTCCGCCATTGCAATATACTGCCCGTTATTTACATGGTTGTTTGTATCCAGATGATGACCACAGACCGGAAATGCCTGCTGCGGAACCCCGTCCTCCGGAACTTTTAGTTTTCTCGAACGATATTCCATATCCAGACGGTTTCCCATCTCATAGCCAACCACATATTCCGGCCGTACCCGGATAGGCTTTCCTGTTGCAAGATCGATCAGCGCCCATACGCTGTTCGCCTTCGCAAGATAGTTCCGCTTCTCATCCAGCAGCGCATAGTTCCGGTAGCCGTAAAACATCTTAAACTCATACGGGATGGTCTGCACGGCAATGCGCTCGCCCAGCCCTGGCCGACGCACAATCTCAACCTGCCAGGACAAAATCATCCATGCTACGCCGCGGTCATACAGATAATTCAGTCCAGATCCGCAGTCCTCTGTCTGGAACGTCGAGGTATCCTGAAAATAGTCAATCATCGATACCAGCGTCAGTTTCTCATCGCGGCCTGTCTCGCTGTACCGCACCCTGCTTGTAAATTCATATGCCATCGTTTTCTACTCCTCATTATAACAAGAAACTGTCAGTTCTGCATCATTTGGGTAATAACAGTATTTCTTTATAAAATCGTCATTACTGTTCACGCCGCACAGGCAATCCACAGACCAGCCGTTTCGCGTCTGTCGCGGCAATAAATGTCCGCTTTTGTCTGTGGCTGCGTGGAGGTTGCTGGCTAAACTGTAGCATAAACTCAAAAAAGGACATCTCCCAAAGCAGATGTCCTCTTGTAAGCAGGGCTACCAGGATTCGAACCTGGAACTGACGGAGTCAGAGTCCGTTGCCTTACCGTTTGGCGATAGCCCTTCGTCTCAACACGATGCATTATATAACACTTCCCAGAAAAATGCAAGTACTTTTTTTAAATTTTTCAAAAAAATTTTGATGCGATTTTTTCATATTTTTTTTAATTTACATTTGACAAGCGGCGGAATGTATGGTAATATACATAACTGTAGCCGATACGATTTGCTGATGTGGCACAGTCGGTAGCGCACCTCATTGGTAGTGAGGAGGTCACGGGTCCGATTCCCGTCATCAGCTTGCAAATGGCTGTGGAAGTCCCGGTCTCTTACGAGATCGGGACTTTTTACTGCGCATCTCCATGCACAGATAGATCCATTTATTGGGAAAGGAATCCGCTATGAGTTACTCAGACTTGATGATTTTTATCATGGAACTGCTCGGGACAGTCGCGTTTGCCTCCTCCGGAGCAATGCTCGGAATCCAGAAGAAAATGGATATCTTCGGAGTCAATGTTCTCGGTGTCACGACCTCCGTCGGCGGAGGCATGATCCGGGACCTGATCCTCGGAGTCAACCCTCCTGTCATGTTCCGGAATTCCAGCTATACCATCGCAGCCATACTGACCTCATCCACACTGTTCCTTGTGATGTATGTACGGGCGCAGCTCTTTTCCGGTTCACTCGCACTGTGGTACGACCGTATCATGATGTTCTGCGACACGGTCGGACTCGGTATCTTCACCGTCGTCGGCTGCAGCGCCGCTATCTCTGCTGGGTATACCGGCAACCGTTTCCTGACCGTCTTTGTCGGTGTGCTGACTGGTGTCGGGGGCGGCATGCTCCGTGATATGATGGCAAACATGATGCCTTACATCTTTATCAAACATATTTACGCCGTTGCATCGCTTGCCGGCGCCTTGCTGTTTGTGCTCCTCTACCCATCCATAGGCCGCCTTGGCAGCATGATGGCCGGAGCCGCCCTCGTCATCATGATCCGTTACCTCGCCGCCCACTATCACTGGAACCTCCCGCATATCGGCTAACAGAACATTCAAACCCATGTTGTCGCCGCAAATCTGCGCAGGATGTCTGTTACCGCACACCTACAGAATGGGGGCGCACCATTTTCTTCCATATATATTCCTGGCCTGCTGCCCCATCTGCCTTCCGGAAAGCGCCCAGCTCACTGCTCCTTCTGCTTTCCGGAAAGCGTCTGCTTCACTGCTCCTTCTGCCTCCCGGAAAGCGCACGGCTCACTGCCCCATCTGCCTCCCGGAAAGCGCACGGCTCACTGCTCCTTCTGCCTTCCGGAAAGCGCACGGCTCACTGCTCCTTCTGCTTCCCGGAAAGCGTCCGCCTCACTGCTCCTTCTGCTTTCCGGAAAGCGTCTGCCTCACTGCTCCTTCTGTCTCCCGGAAAGCGCCCGGCTCACTGCTCCATCTGCTTTCCCATAAAGCCTGCCGCACACTTCGCCAAGATTTGCTCTGTTTCTCCCAGTGCACGCCGTCCATCGCGGCTTCGAAGAATGACCGACCCGATCACATCTCCTTCACAGAGAATCGGGCTGATCACCTGGGAATACGCATCGTCCGGGTCATCCCGCGTGATCTTGACATGGAGCTTGGACTGTGTATCCGTCATCACATGCTCACGTTCGCTCATGATCTCCTCCAACTGCCCCGTCACCGGCGTCCCGACTGTCTCCTTCTTCATCCCGCCGGCCGCGGCGATGACCTGGTCCCGGTCCGTAATGCAGACACTGTGTCCTGACGCAGATGCAAGCGCCTCCGCATACTCCTTCGCAAAACTGCCAAGCTCCCCGATTGGGGAATATTTCTTCAGAATAATTTCTCCCTCGCGGTCTGTAAAAATTTCAAGCGGGTCGCTCTCGCGGATCCGGAGCGTCCGCCGGATCTCCTTCGGGATAACGACTCTGCCAAGATCATCAATTCTTCTTACTATCCCTGTAGCTTTCATAAAAAAATTCCTCCATTTACTGTACTATCCATTTCTTTGAGTAGTATTTGTAAAATGAAAGAATTTATACTTGTTTCTATTTGACACTCTGCGCGGTACTATCCACCCTGCGAGATATTTTTGTGCAAGTCGAGGGAGTCGCAAAATAGCAGAAAGCTACATGTTTGGGTACATGTCCACTCGGCCAAGTAACTGAACTTGTGTCCTAACCGCATTTTGCGACTCCCTCGATAATTGCTTCGCGCCAGCCACTGTTCTCCAGTATTACTCACTTATTGTTCATGTGATTGCCGTGCATCGCCTCTGCACCTGCTTCTGTCAGCAATCCTGTACCTTACAGTGAAAGCGCCTGCCTTCCCATTTGCTCCAGCAGCTCGCTCTTGATACGGAACAGCTCATCAGACAGATCTACGTAGACTTCATGCGGATTTGCGAGACGCCGTGTCTCCTCCCAGAGCGTATCCTTCTCGCGGCTGCAGTAATCGCGGATCTTCATGACGGACGGCGATGTGTAGACACAATTTCCATTCAAAAATACCGGGACGAGCAGCTCGCGGATCGTGTACGAGCCTCCCTTGATCTTTGTCTTCTTCCACGTCTCGACCGGAGAGAAAATTACCAGATCCTTCGTCTCATCGTACTCTTCCTCAACCAGACAGATCAGGTCCGCACGGATTTTCCCGGTTTCGCGGTCATAGATGCGGAGAATCTTCTTATTGCCCGGGTTCGTGATCTTCTCGGAATTTTCTGAAAGCTTGATCTTCGGAATGAATTTCCCGGTTGTCTCATCGAGAACGGCAGAAAGCTTATAAACTCCGCCGAATGCCGGACAGTCCTTCGAGGTGATCATATTCGTTCCGACACCCCAGGACGTAATCGCCGCGCCCTGCGTCTTCAGGCTGTCGATCAGATACTCGTCCAGGTCACTGGAGGCTGATATAACCGCATCTGTAAATCCGGCCTCATCCAGCATACGGCGCGCCTGCTTTGACATATAGGCGAGATCTCCGCTGTCCAGGCGGATGCCATAGCCTGTAAGCTTCTTTCCCTCCGCCCGCATCTCCTGGAATACGCGGATCGCGTTCGGCACACCGGAGCGCAGTGTATCATACGTGTCTACTAACAGCAGGCAGGCATCCGGGTAGAGCTCCGAATACTTTTTGAATGCGGTATACTCATCCGGGAAACTCATGATCCAGCTGTGCGCGTGCGTCCCCTTGACCGGGACATCAAACATCTGCCCTGTCAGTACATTCGAAGTCCCGATACAGCCGCCGATCATCGCCGCACGCGCCCCGTACACGCCTGCATCCGGCCCCTGTGCACGGCGCAACCCGAACTCCATAATGCCGTCTCCGCGCGCTGCCTGGACGACACGCGCCGTCTTTGTCGCAATCAGGCTCTGGTGATTGACAATATTCAGAATCGCTGTCTCGACCAGCTGCGCCTGCATGATCGGCGCAATCACCTTCACCAGCGGCTCGTGCGGAAAGACCACCGTGCCCTCCGGCACTGCCCAGATGTCGCCCTCAAAATGGAAGTCCCGCAGATATTCCAAAAATGGTGCGTGGAAAATGCCAAGGCTGTCCAGATATGCGATATCCTCCTTCGAAAAATGAAGATTCCGGATATAATCAATGACCTGGTCGAGCCCCGCTGCGACCGCATATCCGTTGTCACACGGATTCTTCCGGTAAAATGCGTCAAAAATCACGATCTCAGAGGAGCCGCTCTCAAAGTATCCCTGCATCATCGTAAGCTCATACAGGTCTGTCAGTAATGTAAGATTCAAAGTACTCATAGGAATTCTCCTTTGCATAGAAGCGCTGCGCATTTTGTGTACATTGCGAAGCATGTTATCGTCCGCATCCGGGATGGCCGTGCGCAGTAACGATTTCTGGTATTTCATCAGGTTTGCCCTTTACTATACCACATTCTTTCTAAAAAAACTCTACAAAAATAATGTTTCTGCGGATCATTTTCTATGTCATCTTACAAGTACTTCTCCAGGCGGCAGTCGATGTACGGACGCCCGCAATGCACTGGAAGCGCCTGACCTGACAAAAAGGCATGGCAGCCTTTTACCGCTGCCATGCCTTTCTGATCTGGTTCAAAGTCTCCAGGCTGCCCTGTTTACTTTTTCACCGTCACTTTTACTTTCACTGTCTTCGATCCGGACTTCACCGTAATCGTCGCCGTCCCAGCCTTCACCGCTGTGATCTTCCCGCTCTTGCTCACCTTCGCTACCTTTGTATTGGAGCTCTTGTAGGTCAGCTTCTGCGAGGAGGTCAGCGGACTCAGTACCGGCGCAAGCTGATACTTCTTGCCTTTCTTGATCGACAGCTTCTTCGGTACCTCCGTGATCTTCTTTGTCTTTACCTCAGCGGACTGTACCTTTACCTTGACCGTCGCCTTTTTGCCGCTCTTTAAAGTCACCGTAATCTTTGCGCTTCCGGTCTTGCTCTGTGCGGTAATCTTGCCGGTCTTCTTATCGACCTTGACGATCTTTGTGTTGCTTGACTTCCAACTGGATACTTTGTCGCCCTTCGCCATCTCAACGATCTTCACAGCCTCGGTCGACTGTTTCGTCTTCAGGGTAATGGACGTTGCATTCAGCTTCAGCACCGGCTTAAGCTTGGCGAGCTTCTTGGTCTTTGTCGCGCCGCAGACCGTGCAGGTGAACGTCTTAACGCCCTTCTTCGCAATCGTCGGCTCCTTTGTAACCTTGCCCTCGTCATAGCTGTGTGCCAGTTTCGCCACTGTCTCCTGCGCCTTAATTACTTCGCCACAAACGGAACAATGGCTTCCCTCAGTCTTGCCTTCCTGTGTGCAGGTTGCCGCTACTGCAGCATCCGCGACAGCCGTATGGCCGGTCGCCGGGATCGCTTCTTCTCTCGTCGTTCCGCACGCCTGGCAGGTAAATTCCTTACTTCCCGCTTCCGTGCAGGTCGCCGGAGTCTTCACCACGCCTTCATCCCAGGTGTGCGCATGATCATCGCCATGCAGCAGCACATCACAGGTCGTCTCCAGTGTAACTGCTTCTTCACCCGGCTTCACCACCGTCGTTGCAAGCAGCCGGACCATGGAATTCAGCGGATACTTCAGCTTCAGCGGTCTCAGTACCTCCCAGCCGTTGACCTTGATCACGCCATTTGCATCCTGGGTAAACAGGGTGGACGGATCGTACGGCATCAGCTTGAAGGTCGCCTCTACGATCTTGCCTTCCGGCGATTTCGCATCGAACCATTTCAGTACCGGATGGACATCGTTGACCGTGAACGTATCACCCGGGTTGACCTCGATCTGATCTGCCACCGGCAGATAATAGCCCGGCACCACATGAATCTCGATCCATTCGCTTCTCGCATAGCCTAATCCATTGTTTGCATCCGGCAGCGTCACAACCACCTGAATGCAGGTATCTCCGTATTTCTTGCCAGCCGTCACCTTGCCATCCGCATCTACCGAAATCAGGTTCGCATCATAATTGTAATAATTTACAAGAATTCTTCCCTCATACGGCTCAGTCTTGATAAGATCCAGCGAATTGTCCAGGATCAGTCTGTAAACCTTCGGCAAAATCTGCAGCGATGCGCCCGGAAGCAGATTGTCGGTCTTGGTGTCCGTGTTCACATCGAAGCGGTAAACATCTCCCGCCACGTGCTTGGTCCGGACAAATTTCCGGCTGTAGATACCTGCCTCTGCACAAGTCACCGTGTAGGTGATGTCCGCGCTGCCCTCAGCGAGAGCGGTCAGGATCCAGCTGTTGCTCTTTTCCTCATACTGGCAGGAAATCACTGCCGGGTTGCTTGTTTCAATCTTTTCAATTGTGAAGATGACTTCCTTCCCCTGCGGGAGCACGCTATTCTGAATAAACGCGCTCATCTTGCTGTCCGCGTATTCCAGCGTCATGCCGAGAGACAGGTCGTCCCACTCTACATCATCCTCCAGTGTATACTGTGGATTATAAATCTCGTTGACCGAAGCACACGCGTAAGCTTCCACGGAACCGTCCACGCTCACATATGCGCGAACCAGAATCGGAAGTCTTCCCTTCGCAGCCCAGTCTTTGTACAGCGCTTCTCCGTGCAGAGTCACGCCGGTATTGTCTGCGGTGAAGTACTGAGTGCCAGTGATCGGAGTAAATACCCTCGTCTCCTCGTTCAGATAGCCGACAGACCACTCCAGAGGCATCTCGTCTGCACCATTTGTCAAGTTGTCTTTGTTTACATTGATCCGGTAGTCCTCATCGGAGAACATCCAGGTATCAAGACCATTTTGGCTCCTCAGATTCTCGAAGAAGATGTCTCCGTAGGATGGAGTCTCCGGCTCATCGACTGCAACAATCAGCCAGTTCTGAACTACCCAGTTATCCTCTCCACGCACTTCTGCAATCAAAGACAGAGCTCCTTCTCCATTTCCAATTCTGCGTATGGTAAACGGCGCCTCGCCGACCTCCGCCGGAGCCAGAAGCGTTCCATTTGCGTCCCGTATCTCAAAAATCTTCGGATCAAATGACCACCTGAAGTCTGCCTCGCACACCTCATCTCCCTCATTGGTATGCCAAAGCAGTACCGGATCCGCCTTCACGCTTGCTTCAACCTGCATCATGCCATCGATGTCAACATTTCCAAACTGATAATAACCATCTGTGACATCGATCCAGATTTCATCGTATGTTACCTCCTGCGGTTCGCCGTTCTCATCCTGCACCATCACTCTCGCTTCGATGCGATAGCCACGGTATTCCGCATCCTTATTCGCGGTCACATGGAGTACTTTGGAGTCTGCCGCGTCCGCCTCAAGTGTCAGCATACCCTCAGGACTCTCATCCGAAAGCTTCCACTCGACCCATGCGTCGCTCGTGTCTCCCTGATACTGGCCCTGCTCCTCGTCGTAGCAGTCCCGCCGCAGATACGCAGTTACATCGGTGGATTCGCCTGCCAGAATCACATTGCCCCGGCCAGCCTGGTAGGAATCTGACGAAAGCATGATCCGGTAGATGTCATCCGTCACCCATATATCAAATATATGTGGCTCATCGCATGGCGTGCCGTCGATCTGGTTATACTGCAGCGTCACCACCGCATGACCGAAGCTGTTTGCCTGCAGAATCCTGAAACCGTTATTGTCTGCGATCGCAACTGCATCTTCCGCACAGTCTTCGTCCACCTCCACGATCAGATCTGTGATCGCTACTTCGATGTTTGCGCCGTTCAGATAGTCTGCATTTCTTACCCAGCAGTTCAGGCTGTCACCAATTCCGACACTCTGTCCCGGAACCAGGTCCTCGCCATAGCTCGGGAACTGATAATCCAGCTCCGGCTCGTCGATGCTGTTGACGGAGCCCTCTACCCAGTTATCCAGCGTGATTCCATTGATCTGCATCGACGGGCGCACCAGGATCGTCAGCTGTCCATGAGCATTCCAGTCTTCATACAGCGCCGGTCCGTGCAGCGTCACACCCGTCTCGTCCGCTGTGTACAGGGCACCTTCCGGAATCTCGCTAAATTCTTCCGTATCCCAGTCCATGTAGCCGACCTGCCATGCAAAGGTCACGCCCTCCGGCAGCTCCTCTGTGTTGACGTCGATCCGGTAGTCCTCATCCGAGAACATCCACGTATCCCGGCCATTACCCTCACGAAGATTCTCCAGCCAGAAGTTATACTCGAGCTCGTTCAGATGCCAGTCCCGTCTTGTGACCTGCTCATAATCGCCGTTGTCATTCGTATGTTCTGCGACCAGACTCAGATCTGTGTGCCAGTTCTGCAGCTTCTTCAGAGTGAACGGCGCCGTCCCGTATGGATCCTCGTCGCTTAAGATCTTGCCGTCCGCATCTGTGATCTCCACACAATTGGTATCCCATGCCCAGCCGTACTGTACCTCTTCCGTCACCTGCTCAGGCTCTTTGCCCGTCTCATGCCAGTTCAGCACCGGCTCTACCACAAACTCTGCGCCAGGCGTCACTTCGCTGTCAATCGTTACCGGCTCCAGCGTATAGTATCCATCCGTGACATTGATCCAACGTTCGTCATACACAACCTCTTCCGGCTGGCCATCGCCATCCTGATCCGGAATATACGCTCTCGCTTCGATGCAGACATTTCTGCGCTCTCCGTCCTCATTCGCGGTCACATGGAGTACCTTCGAATCGGCTTCATCCGGTGTAAAACTCAATACATCCTTGTAATTCTCATCCTGTGTGGTCCACTCGACCCAGACATTGCTTACGTCGCCGAGATACTGGCCGTTTTCTTCATCGAAACATTCCAGCCATACGTCCGCCGTAAGATCCAGGGACGCTCCCGGCAGCAGATCATAGCTTCCTGTGCTCGTATCCAGCGACATATTGTAGACTTCGCCGCCGACCCACACATGGAACTGATGCTCACCTGTTGTGCCGTCCAGCTTTTCGTACTGCATTGTCACCACTGCATGGCCCATGCTGTTCGCCTGGATATGCCAGCCATTGTTAGTCTCCGGGTTTTCATCCAACGGCATGACCTCCACCGCGTTTGGCTCACAGTCTTCATCCACTGCTACCGACACACCTGTGACCTCAAATCTAAACTCTTCGCCATACGGATGCTCGCTGTCATCCACCCAGCCGCTCTGCCAGCGGTCGATCTCATGTCCCCAGTACGGGAGCAAACTTATATCTCCCGGGAGCTGATAGTCCGCCATCGCTTCACCGATGCTGTTGACAGAAGCTTCCTGCCAGTAATTATCCAGTACGACACCGTTCAGCTGTATATACGCGCGTACCAAAATGTTCTGCTGATCGTGCGCGTTCCAGTCGTCATACAGCGCATCACCATGCAGAGTCAGGCCGGTACCATCCGCCGTATACGCTTCTGCTGGAATCGGAGTAAATGCGCCTTCCGCACTGTCGTCCTCCACATCCCAGTTTCTGTATCCGGCTTCCCATACCAGGGTCGCACCCTCCGGCAGCTCTGACAGATCCGCATCGATCCGGTAATCCTCATCGGAATACATCCACGTATCCCTGCCATTACCCTCACGAAGGTTCTCCAGCCAGAAATTATACCCGAGCTCGTTCAGATGCCAGTCCCGTCTTGTGACTTCCTCATAATCGCCGTTGTCATTCGGACGTTCTGCGACCAGACTCAGATCTGTGTGCCAGTTCTGCAGCTTCTTCAGAGTAAACAGTGCTGTCCCGTATGGATCCTCGTCGCTTAAGGTCTTGCCGTCCGCATCTGTGATCTCCACACAATTGGTATCCCACTCCCAGCGGTACTGCAGATCGTCTGTCACCTCGTGGTCGTTGTCATTTTCGTGCCAGTTCAGCACCGGCGCTACTGCAAGCTCTGCGCCAGGCGCCACTTCGCTGTCGACCGTCACCGGCTCCAGCGTGTAGTATCCATCCGTGACATTGATCCAGCGTTCGTCATACATGACCTCTTCCGGCTGGCCATCGCCATCCTGATCCGGAATATACGCTCTCGCTTCGATGCATACATCTCTGCGCTCTCCGTCCTCATTCGCGGTCACATGGAGTACCTTTGAATCGGCTTCATCCGGTGTGAAGCTCAGCACATCCTGATAGCTCTCATCCGACGTCGACCACTCGACCCAGACATTGCTCACATCGCCGCGGTACTCGCCTTCCTCCGCATCATAGCAGTCCAGCCATACGTCCGCCACCAGATCCAGGGACGCCCCCGGCAGCAGATCATAGCTTCCTGTGCTCGTGTCAAGTGACATGCCATAGACCTCGCCGCCGACCCATACATCAAAGGTATGTGCATCCGGACTCGGTGCTCCGTCAAACAGATTGTACTGCACAGTCACCACCGCGTGTCCGGGGCTGTTTGCCTGCAGGTGCCAGCCATTCTCATCCTCCCACGGCCAGCATTCTACGGCATCCGGTGCACAGTCTTCATCTACTGCGACCGACAGATCCGTAATCTCAAAGAACGCCTCTGCCCCGTCTGGGTTCGCGCTATTTATCAGCCAGCCATTCTGCCAGCGGTTGATATCATTCCCCCAGCCTGGAAGCGCGTCCCAGCCTCCCGGAAGTCCGTGGTACTGATACTCCGGCTGCCTGATTTCAAGATCCACATGACTGCTTGCAACTTCGTCTTCTCCAATCCAGGCCCTCGCATAGAAAACAATATCGTCTTCTCCAAGCTCGCAGCCTTCCGGAATGGTGATCGTGTTTCCACTCACATAATTCAGCAGACTTGTGTCCTGTATCAGATCATAATCCGTGCCATTAAAGGCCCAGCGGCCTGCTTCCCATTCAATCCGGTATTCCGCATCGCCCATACCAGAAGTATCCAGCGTCAGCGCCGCACTTTCATCCGCATAGACACGCTGCCAGCCGCCGCCATCTTCATACTCCGGATAAAAGCGGTCATCACCGATAAACGAAAGACCGTATTCTACTTCGCCCTCCTCCGGCTCAGCTGCCGCCCCGGTCTCAGATACCTCTGTTCCCGGCGTTTCCGTTTCCGCCGCTTCGGCCCCTATTGTTTCGGTATCGGGCACTTCCGTTCCCAATGCTTCGGGGCCTGGATTCTCCGTTCCCGGCGCCTCCGTCCCAGGCACTTCCGTTCCCGGCGCCTCCGTTCCCGGCGCTTCCGTTCCCGGTGCCTCCGTTCCCGGTGCCTCCGTTCCTGGTGTTTCCGTTCCCGGTGTCTCCGTCCCCGGCGCTTCCGTTCCCGGTGCTTCCGTGTGTGTCTCAGCCTGCACACTCCCCGTCTCCGGCTGTGTCTCGTTTGCTGTGCCCACGGCTGTCTCTTCCGGCATCTGTGTTGGTGCTTCTGTTAATACTACAGCAGAATCCAGCGCCGACTGCTCCTGTGCGCTTACTGCCAGTCCACCGCAGGGCATAGATGTCACGACCATGCTAGCTGCCAGCAATAATGCCAGTTTCCTTCTTGCCATCCTTTTTCCTCCTTTTCCTGCCATGCTGCGACAATTTCTGCAGGTTCATAGCATAAATTCCATACCCCTGCATCCGCAAGGAACAGATCCGAATCCATTCCGTATGTTCACAGAGCCCGGCTGCCCGAACATAGCCAAAGCCATACCCTGCGCATAAACGGAAGATCCATGCTTTCTGTGCGCTGCACCTGTGAACCAGATGATATGTTATCGTCATTATACCTTTTGGCCCTCCTGATTTGGTGTTCCAAAAGAAGACTTTTCTGGCAGTTTCTTCCAATGGATTGCCACCTTCTGACCGTTTATGCTATACTTGACCTACACTGTCAGGCTCTGCTGTGCAAAAGCAATCGCCGGGCAGCTGTTTCACAATATGGGAAGAGGAGGTTTTTATTTGAATAACGATCAGAAAAAGAAGAATCTGTCAACCTCACAGATTCTTGCAGTGATTAAAAAATCAGGGTATTTTACCGATGTTTCAGAAGTATTAAAGGAGCAAGAGACGCTGCCAAGCTTCAGTCACAGCCTGTTTGAAATCATGACCAGACACCAGCTGGCCGCCAAAGATGTCATCCTGAAAAGCGGCATTGAACGTTCCTATTATTATCATATCATGAGCGGCCAGAAAGTGCCCGGGCGCAACGTCCTTCTGCGGATCTGCCTGTGCATGTCTGCTACGCTTACCGAGACAAACCAGCTTCTCCGGCTCGCCGGACACAGCCAGCTGTATGCAAAGGTCCGCCGGGACGCTGCCCTGATCTTTGCGATTAACAAAAGCTACACGATGCAGGAGGCAAACGCTCTCCTGATTGAAGCCGGCGAGCAGCCTCTCTATAAGGAGTAGGCAAGGAACTATACGAATGGAGGTTTTGCCCATGAGCGATCGTGATGTAACGGAAGAAGACCTGGTCCTTCCGCCACTTCTGGATACCAGATACCAGATCCGGTCCTGTGTGCGCTGCACCAGCCAGTCGGCTGCCTACCTTCTGGAAGAGCGTGCAAGCGGACGCACGGTGCTGCTCAAGACAGCCGCCGACCCTCTGTATGCCAGATCCCTTACAAATGAAAAGCAGGTTCTTGACCGAATCCACCAGCAGAAGGAGCAGCGTCTGTCTGCATCCTTCCCATACTCGATCTCCCTGATGGAGCACAGTGGCATCACCTACTATATCCGCAGCTTCATTCCGGGCCGGACGCTGGAAGAGATCTGCGAGACAAATTATTCCTGCCCCGGGATCGAAGCTTCCTGCGCCGTGGATTATCTTCTCGAGTTGACAGAGCTGCTTCATTTTCTGCATACGATGGAGCCTCCGCTCATCCACCGGGACATCAAGCCTCAGAATGTAGTCGTAGATCCCGACGGGGTCTGCCACTTTATCGATCTTGGGATCGCACGCTTTTATAAGGAAGAAGGACAGATCGACACCCAGATCATGGGAACTCGTGCCACCGCCGCACCGGAGCAGTTCGGATACCGGCAGACAGATATCCGCAGCGACCTGTATTCCATTGGCGTACTGCTGCTCTACTGTCTGACCGGAGACTATTCCCTCTCGGAGACGAATCTCCAGGATGTCTCCCCCGCGCTGCGCGCCATCATCAGGAAAGCTACCATGTTCGACCCGGACAAGCGTTATCAGACCAGCCAGGAACTCTTTCTGGATCTGCTATCGGTCCGCTATCAGACTATGCTGCCGGCTGACCAGACTTCCAAAGAAAAAACGCCATTGCAAAGCGCAGAAAAAAGCGCTGCGCCGCACTCCAATCCCTGGCGGCTGTTGTCCGCGATTCTCGGCTCAATCTGCATCTGTATGTTTGCCGCCTTCATGGCTCTGTACGGACGCGAGCAGATCAAGTCGACATACGCCTCGGAGGAAGCATATGAATTCCGGGAACCGCTCATCGAGCAGGCTGTCCGCACTACCCTGAATCTGCCGGAGGCTCCCATCACAGAAGCCGTACTGCAGCAGGTTACAGAGCTGCATATCATGGGGCAGCAGGTATTTGCAAGTGAGAGCGATTTTGACTGCAACGGGGAATACATCTGGGTTCGCGACGATGCCGCGCGAGAGAGTGGACTCTATGAACAGCTCGGTACTATTTCCTCTCTGGAGGATCTCACCCATATGCCGAATCTGAAGAGCGTTGGTCTGTACCATCAGCTGATATCCGATATTTCCCCGCTTGAAGACACACAGATCGCCGATCTGGGGCTTGGTTACAATCCGCTGACCGACCTCTCGCCTTTATCCGGCAACACATCGGTCCGCTCTCTGAATCTGGCTTCTCTGGAAATCACAGACCTGAACGTGATCTCTACGCTGCCAAATCTGGAGACCTTAAATATCAGCAATACAAAGCTTACCGCCCTTGCCGGTCTGGAAAAGTGCAGTCTTCACAACCTGAACCTGTTCGAGACTCCGGTGGAGGACTATCGCCCGCTCTGGGACTGCAAATCGCTGGAAGCCCTGCAGCTGACCAGTATCACGGACGAGATAAAGGAACAGCTGGACGGCCTGCCCATACGGGATGTACATATCCACGCTTGTACTGGCACTACCTTAGCCGAGTTTTCCATCTTCCCGGAACTGGAAGCGCTCTACTATGATACGAACGCGGAAAACAACGCGCTTGATGCTATGCCGCAGCTTCCGGGCCTGCGGTCACTTACGCTGTCGCACACCTCCGTAGAGAGTCTGAAACCTCTTACCTCGCTCACCTCTCTGGAGACGCTCGGCATCTTTAGCTGCGACTGCGGTGACTATGACGGACTTGACGAGCTTTCCTCTCTCCAATCCGTCAGCTGTACTGCAAGTCAAAAGGAACAGCTCGAAGCGCTCTATCCAGAACGAGAGTTTCAGCTTTATTATGAATGACAGAGCGGATGTTTTTCCGCTCTGCCATTCGGATCACTCTGCCGGAAATATCCCAGGGGATACGTTCCGGCGAATTGAAAAGAGGGTGTCGCAAAATGCAGTTAGAGCACAAGCTCAGGTACCTGGCCGATTGGACATGTACCATAGCTTGTAGCTCTCTGCTATTTTGCGACACCCTCTTGTTCCTGCCATTGCAGAAGCTGCTATCCAGCCGTGAAGCATAGCTCTCTTTATTTCAGATACCGCTCCAGAATCCGCGAAACCTCTTTGATATCAATCGGCTTCGCCGTATGCGCATTCATGCCATGCGCCAGGCATCTCTCCTTATCCTCTGAAAATGCATCCGCCGTCATCGCAATGATCGGGAGAGATGCATCCGGGCGATCCAGACTCCGGATTTGATCTGATGCCTCATATCCGTCCATGACTGGCATCCGGAGATCCATCAGGATCGCATCGTAATAGCCCACCTCCGACTTGCGGAACATATCTACACAGATCTGGCCATTCTCCGCCCACTCCAGCTCCAGGCCAATCTCCTGAAGCAGCTCGCTGGCAATCTCCCAGTTCAGGTCATTATCCTCTGCAACCAGAATCCGCCGGCCCGATAAGTCAATCTCCCTCTTCTGCGTCACAACCGTAGCAACTGTCCCGCCGCCGGTATAAGGCTTCAGTCCATAATACAGTGTGGATTTGAACAACGGCTTCGACAAAAATCCACTGATCCCGGCTGCCTTTGCCTCTGCCTCGATCTCACTGCAATCGTAAGCAGAAATCAATAAGATCGGAACATCGTCCCCGAGCTGCCTCCGCAGTTCCCGCGCCGTCCGGATCCCGTCCATTCCCGGCAGCTGCCAGTCTAACAGAATCACCTGATAATCTGCATGCCTCTGATGATGTTTCGTCACCATCTGGATCGCTGTCTCACCGTCCAGCGCCCACTCTGCTTTAATACCGATCGAGCTCAGAGAAGCTACGGTGCTTTCGCAGAGCTGCTGGTCATCATCCACTACCAGCATCGTGATATCCGGAAGCATCATCGCCTCTTCCTGCTCTTCTGCCCGCTCAAAATCAAGCGTCACGATGAACTCTGTGCCCGCGCCCTGTGTACTGTTTACCTCGATGGTGCCGCCCATAGCGTCCACAATATATTTTGTGATCGCCATGCCAAGGCCAGTCCCCTCTGTCTTCTGCACACGTTTGCTGTCCTCGCGGCTGAAGGAATCAAAGATATGATTCCTGAACTCCTCTGACATTCCAATCCCAGTATCCTTGACCCGTATCAGGATGCGGACATAGTCCGCCCCCTTCGGGGATGCCTCCTCATGCAGAGATACCTCGATGGAACCGCCCTCCGGCGTAAATTTCACCGCGTTGGAGGTCAGATTCAGCAAAATCTGATTCAGCCGCACGCTGTCACAGCGCACATTCTCTGAGGAGATATTATAAATAAAGATATTGAACTTCTGCTGCTTTTCCTTAACCTGCGGCTGTACAATGCTCAAAATGCCATCCATCGCCTCGCGCAGAGAAACTAACTCTACATTGAGCGTCATCTTCCCGCTCTCGATCTTCGACATATCCAGTACGTCATTGATCAGGCCCAGCAGAT
This sequence comes from Lachnospiraceae bacterium UBA7160, assembly GCA_002491565.1. GTDB lineage: Bacteria > Bacillota > Clostridia > Lachnospirales > Lachnospiraceae > Choladousia. The sequence continues at coordinate 27,645 of DKWE01000123.1, forward strand.
GCTTACTGGACAGTGCAATCTTCTTCAGGCAGTCCTGTACCCGTTTGGTATCGTTGATATTCGCCAGGGCAATCGCATTCATTCCTACAATCGCGTTCATCGGCGTGCGGATATCATGACTCATATTCGAGAGAAACTCTCCCTTGGAACGGCTGGCCCGCTCCGCCATCTCCCGCGCTTCGTCCAGCTCCCGCATCTGTCTGCGGTTTATACTGAAATACATCAGGAATATGCCGAGCAATACCAGCACAATCAGCGCACAGCCCCCAATGAAAACGAACAGAGAGCGATTGCTCAGGCCTTCCACCGCCTCATTCAGGGTGCCATACGGCATCACTGTTACCAGATACCACTCCGATACCGGAAGGCTCGAACAGTACATCTGACGCCGTTCCCCATACATTTTGATCATCGTCGAATAGTCTTCATCCCGCTCCATATGGTCGCGCAGCTCCGTGATCAGCTCGTCAGACCCTACTCCGTTGATCTCCTCATAAAGCGCCCCAACCCGGTCAAAATAGCTGTTGCGGACTCCGTCATAGCTGCGGACGACAAATTTTCCGTCTGTGCGGATCACGAAAGAATACACCAGCGTATCCTCATCGCCGAGCGAAAGGGTATCTGAAATATACTGGATCGGCAGATTACCTACCAGCGCGATACACTCCCGCCTGTCCCTCATATCCACTTGAAACGGAACACCCATCACTACAATACGCTCGTCCAGCGCATTCGTCCCCACAGATATCTTCCGCTGCCCCTTTTTCATAAAATCCAGAAACTTTGTCGAATCCAGCGACACCACCTTCGTCCCGTAGATCATCTCAAAGCTTCCGTCACTGAAATAATACGCGAGGGAATCAAAGCCGCGCGCCTTTGCGCTGTACTCCAGCCAGCTCCGCAGCTCCTCGCTGTCCTTCTCGCTGTCCGTCGGAATCGTCTCGATCAGGGTGTCGAGCTGTGTCAGCCGCAGTTCAATCATTGTCTCAAAATGCTCAGAGATACGCTCATTGATACTGGACATGTAGATTTCTCCCACCTGATCGATGGTTTCCGTACTCTGCCAGTTCACAAAGTTTATCAAATATGCAAAGATGCCGATACACAAAATACATACGCCAATCAGGCTGACAACTAAAATGTGCGTAGTTCTATTTTGCTTCCGCTGCATACTTCTGTCCTCCGCATTTTTCGATATATTCCATCATATTCCGCTCCTGCAAATACTTGATTATTCTCTTCTGTAATACTTTCGTAACAGTTCTCAAAATCCAAATAGTAGTAAGATTATACTATAGAATTCATGGCATTTCAACCAAAACTTGCATGACCACCTTACGATTCTACTTTTCCTGTCACTGTTCACGCCCAGTGCCATTTACTTAACGCTCCCCGGATGATGATGAACGAAGCATTCATGTCTGCTGGCGCAGAAAAAAAGGGAGCCGCAGTCGGCTCCCTCTATGCGTACTCCTTTAAGTATTGCGCCCAGCATTCCAGAACTGTATCTCCGCGGCAAATTACCGTTTCTTTGCCGGTACGGTGTATTTTCATCGTGATGGGCCCCGGAATACAGAACGGAACTGCTCTGCTTCCCTGACTGGCGACGGCTCTTGCCATGGCATAGATCTCCTTTTGTGTCTCATTTACCGGCCTGCACAGTGCGCCAAACTCGCTCAGGGATTCCTTGACCGGTACGGCAGCGACTCCGGGCACAAGCATTTCCGCCTCCCTGACTCCCGCAGAATCTCCGGTCATCATCACCAGCGGCACGCCCAATTCTCCGGCAATGGCCGCCTCATTCCCGATCTCCCCGACAGAACGGCCGTTGATCTCAATATCACAGATATCCAGGCTGTACGAATGATTCAGCAGGCAGCCGCTGCTTCCCGCTTTTGCGTGAAAGCCAAGCAGGATCAGCCCTGTGCAGTCCCGTGTAAGCCCTCCTGCCCAGTCCTTTTGATAGGGTGACTTGCCTGCAAAAACATGTACACACGCAGGCAGATCATCCAGTTCAATATTTCTTCCATAATAATGTTCATCATACAGAAGAATCTCGTCTGCGCCGCCATCCCGCAAGCCATACACCAGCGCGCGCAGATCTGACATAAAATAACGCCGTCCTTCCGCATATTCTCTGCTGCCAGGCTCTGCCTGCTCATAGGAAACAATTCCGCTTGCGCCCTCCATATCTGTGCGCACTACATATTTTTTCATGATGCCCTCCCATCCAGGCTTTTCTCCTCAATCCGCAGGCGCTCTGTATCCGGGCGCCTGCGGAACGCTATTTCCCTTTGCCCCCTCCACACAAGCAGCCTTTCCATTACACAAAAGACAGCTGGTTCCGGATATAATGGAGCGACAGCTCAAGCTCCTTATAAATATCGCCATCATAGGCACTGTCGTGATCTGCCACATACCAGACGGGCCGGATATGCTCCTCACACCACGGAAGAATCGACGCCCAGTCCATCACACCATAGCCAGTCGGACGGAAGCGGAACGGCTGAGTCTGATCCAGCTTCGCTGCCCCTGCACGATAATAATCCTTCAGGTGGACGATCTCTATCCGGTTCTGATACTTCTCCAGCGCGCGCATCGGATCATATCCGCCGATCGCCATCCAGCCCAGATCCGGCTCAAACAGTACCTCCTCCGAAACATGCCGGAGCACATAATCCATCCGGTATTCTCCGTCCGCCATATTGGTATACTCATAATTGTGATTGTGATACTGAAGCTTCATCCCATGCTTCTTTGCCAGTGCCGCCGCGCGGTTAATCTGATCGAATAATCCTTCCGTTGGGAACGCAGACGACACACACAGGCCGATATACTCGCAGCCGATTGCACGAATGTATTCCATTACCTGATCCGGCGTCTCTCCCTGCGTCTTCATAATCGGATTCAGCTTGCTCCACTCGCGGAGTTCCCCCGCCGGCGGCTCACAGAGCATATCCGAAGGTATCGCAAAGCAGCCGTACGCCTGCAGCCTGGCCTCGTCACACGCCTGGCGAAGCTCCCCGGCGCTCTTCCCAAAGAATCCGGTAATCTCAATCCCGTCATAGCCTATTTCATGGATGCGCTTTACGGTACCGGAAAAGTCCTTCTCCAGTTCCTCGCGCAAGATATACCCAGGGCATCCAATTTTTACGTTTCGCATAATTCCTCCTCCTGCACATTTGCTGCGCTCTGCCCCCTGTCCTTCCAAAACCTTCATGCCTGCTTCGCAGGCATCCCCACAGATATAAGTCCACGAATTG
>DKWE01000100.1 GCA_002491565.1 Lachnospiraceae bacterium UBA7160
TCTCTGCTTTGAAACTGGACTTATGCAGTAAAAAGCCACAGACCGGCCGCTTGTTCAGCGGCTCTGTCTATGGCCTTATCGCTATTAGATCCTTTTTATCTGTTTCCTGACCATTCGCCCTTTTATTTCTCTACCAGCAGTGACTGTCCGGTCATCTCAGAAGGCTGCTCCATGCCCATCAGCTGAATCAAAGTCGGGACAATATCCGCCAGCCGTCCTCCCTCGCGCAGGGTATACTTCGGATCACAGTTCACAAGGATGAACGGAACCGGATTTGTCGTATGCGCGGTAAACGGCGCGCCCGTCTCATAATCGATCAGCTGCTCTGCATTGCCGTGGTCTGCGCAGATGAAGAGCTGCGCGCCGGTCTCCCTGACCGCTGCCACTACCTTGCCAACACACTCATCAACTGCCTCGATTGCCTTGATCGCTGCCTCCTGCACGCCGGTATGGCCAACCATATCCGGATTTGCAAAGTTTGTGATCACCACATCGTATTTTCCGGAGGTAATTGCCTCTGTCACCTTACCGCAGACCTCGTAGACGCTCATCTCCGGCTGCATATCGTACGTCGGCACCTTCGGCGACTTCACCAGAATGCGATCCTCTCCCTCATTCGGAGCCTCCACGCCGCCGTTGAAGAAGAAGGTTACATGCGCATACTTCTCTGTCTCCGCGATTCTCGCCTGCGTCATGTGATGTGCGGCAAGATACTCGCCAAATGTATTCGTGATTGATACCTTCTTAAATGCGATCGTCTTATTCGGAATCGTCACATCGTACTCCGTAAAGCAAACGTAAACTACCTTCCTGCGCGGTCCGCGGTCGAACCCGTCGAATTCGTCGCAGCAGAAGGTGCGGGTAATTTCACGCGCACGGTCCGGGCGGAAATTGAAGAAGATAATGGAATCGCCGTCCTGCACCGTCGCAACAGGCTTGCCATCCTTTACTACCACGGTCGGCAGCACAAACTCATCCGTCACATCCTTCGCGTAGGACTGTGCAACTGCCTCCACTCCGGAGGATGCCTGCTCGCCCTCCCCCGCAGTCAGGGCACGGTATGCTTTCTCCACTCTGTCCCAGCGATTGTCACGGTCCATCGCGTAATAGCGGCCCATCACGGTCGCGATCTCACCGACACCGATCTTTGCCATCTCATCCTGAAGCGCCTGCACGTAATCCTTGCCCGATGCCGGCGGCGTATCTCTGCCGTCCAGGAAACAGTGAACATACACCTTTGTCAGGCCGTAGCGCTTCGCCATCTCCAGAAGCGCATACAGATGTGTGTTGTGGCTGTGCACGCCGCCATCGGAGAGAAGCCCGTACATATGCAGGCTCGTGCCATTATCCTTCGCATTTTCCATCGCGCGCTTCAGCTCACTGTTCTCAAAAAACGGACCATCCTCGATCTCCTTCGTAATTCTGGTCAGATCCTGATATACAATCCGTCCGGCGCCCATATTGAGGTGGCCAACCTCAGAATTTCCCATCTGTCCATCGGGAAGTCCAACTGCAAGGCCGCTGGCGTATCCTTTTACAAACGGGCAGGTCGCCATCAGCTCGTCCATCACCGGCGTCTTCGCCTGCGCGATGGCATTGCCCTCCTGCTTCTCATTCAAGCCATATCCATCCAGAATCATCAAAACCGTTGGTTTCTTGTTCATCTTCATTCTCCTTGTCTTTTACTTTGCATGAGCCGCCTCAATGGACAGCCAGTTTCCAACCGCCAGCCTGTCCATGCAGGACAAGAACCTCTCCATGCCATATTCTTCACAGATAACCGGAACGTTCTTCTCCGTGTACTGTCTCATTCCTATTCATGCGAACTTTCCTGCCTGATTTTCCGCCGGACTGCACCTGTTTCGATCGGGGATGCCACCGCATCGCCTCACTCAGCTGTCTTGCCGGTGAATCCTTATGCTGAAGAGCTCTGACAAATATGAATGAGACAGTACGCCACTCACGTCCCATATGCACTTCGGATTATAGCACGCACTGCCGCGAAACGCAACGGGGAAGTTCAGTCCGGAATGACCGGAACCGCATCCGCAGGAATCGGACAGGTATACCCCTCCCGTGTGCGCAGCTCAAATTCCGCCCGTGCTTTTCCAAGCAGTTCTGGATCTGTCAGGAGATCCACGGCTGCCGCCGCGAGCACCTTGCCGGCATGCACGGCTGCTTTATGCCCGATCTCTGTACGGTCGCAGGAAACATTCTGCCAGCTGTGGCCCGGGCATCCATTCGGCCAGGAAGCCACATGAATCTGCGCAGTCGGCACAAGCCAGCTCACATCCCCCACATCAGTAGAACCCGGCTCAAACGCATCTCCGGTATACAGCGGCGCAAGAAACTCATTCATCGCGTGCCCGCATTTTTCGCGCTGCGCCCGTGTCTGCTCGCGCAGCACAGGATCATATTTCGCAGCCACGCCAGGCACCGCATCACTTCCAGGGTATGTCTTGGAAAGTGCATCCGCGAACGCATGCTCCTCTTTGGTGTAGGACGGCACGCCAAGCTCGCAGAAGTTGTCATACAATACCTGCTCCAGCACATGGTTCGTCACTGTATCTGCCAGCCCGTCAATAAATTTCCGCTCATATGTTGTGTCTGTCATCAGCGCAGCTCCTTCGGCAATCCGGTCTACCCGCTTCTGCAGCTCCACTGCCTCCGAAACATGATTGGAACGCACCATGTACAAAACTGACGCCCGCGGCTGCACCACATTGGGACTGCAGCCGCCCGCATCGGTGATCGCATAGTGTACCCGTGCCTGGTCACTCATATGCTCGCGCAAAAACTGTACCCCGATATTCATCAGCTCGACCGCGTCCAGCGCACTGCGCCCTTTCTCCGGAGCCCCAGACGCATGGGAAGCCACTCCCTGAAACTTATACTGCACCTGGATACAGGAATTTGACGAGCCCGTCTGCACCTCGTTGACATCCTCCGGATGCCAGGTAAGCGCCGCGTCAAGCCCCCGCCAGACGCCGTCACGTGCCATGAAAGCTTTCGCCGCTCCGCCCTCTTCTCCCGGACAGCCGTACAAAATCACAGTTCCCGGCCTCCTTGTCTGCTCCAGATACGCCCGGATGCCAATCGCAGCCGCAAAAGCGCCTGCCCCAAGCAGATTGTGCCCGCAGCCGTGTCCACAGCCGCCCGGCGTCAATTCCTCCCGCGTAAGGCTGCCTGCACGCTGCGACAACCCGGAAAGCGCGTCATACTCTGCCAGAATCCCGATCACCGGCCGTCCATTCCCGTAGCTTGCCGCAAACGCAGTTGCGATCCCGCAGATTCCCTTTTCGACCTGAAAGCCCTCTTCCTCCAACACTTTACAGTACAACGCCGCCGATTTTTCCTCCTGCAGCGACAGTTCCGCGTAGTCCCAGATCTGATCTGCCACCTCGGCGATGCGCCCTGCCTTCTCCTCGATTTTTGCAATCACAAGCTTTTTTTCTTCCGTCATTTGGAAATTCCCCCTGATTCTTTTCTCCGGTCATCCCGAAGGTTTCCTTGCGCAGTGACCGGAGCGATAAGCTCCTCACTGCCCCGAACTACAAAACTTTTATGCAAAAAAGAGCCGTCCGTAAGAAACATTTTTCCGCAACAGACAGCTCTATCCTACCTGATTTACCTGCTTTTTACAATACTTTTGACAGGAAGTCCTGCAGCCGCGGATGCTGGGGATTCCCGAAAATTGCCTCCGGAGTCCCCTCCTCCAGCAGCTTTCCGTCCGCCATAAACAGCACGCGGTTCCCGACCTCGCGCGCAAACCCCATCTCATGGGTCACGCAAACCATGGTCATTCCTTCCTTTGCAAGCCCCTTCATGACATCCAACACCTCGCCTACCATCTCCGGGTCAAGCGCCGAGGTCGGCTCGTCAAACAACATAACCTCCGGCTCCATCGCCAGCGCGCGCACGATCGCGACACGCTGTTTCTGTCCTCCGGAGAGCTGAATCGGATAGGCATCCGCGCGGTCAGCAAGACCGACACGGTCAAGCAATGCCAGCGCCTTCCGCCGCGCTTCCTCACGGTCCAGCTTTTTCACCTTCATCGGTGCGAGTATCATATTATCCAGGATCGTCATATGCGGGAAGAGATTGAAATGCTGGAACACCATCCCCATCTTCTGACGGAGCTCATCCACATTGAGCTTCACCTTTTTCCCATTCTCATCCAGGTATTTTTTCTTCGTAATATCCACGCCGTCAAAGTAAATCGCACCGCCGGTCGGCTCTTCGAGCAGGTTCAGGCTGCGCAGAAACGTGGATTTGCCGGACCCGGATGGTCCGATGACCACCATCACATCCCCGCGCCGGATGGTCGTCGTCACCCCGTCGAGCGCCCGGATGGTCCCCATCTTGTAATGCTTCTTCAAATCCTCCACTCGGATCAGGCTATCTCTTGTCTCCACGGCTCATCCTCCTCTCAAAATAGGCAATCAGCTTGGACGTCGGGAAGCACAGGCAGAAATAAATCGCAGTCGCCACAAGCAGCGGTTCAATGATGACAAAGGTCGCACCCTTGACTGCATTGACGGCGGACATGATATCCTGCACACCGATCGTATAGGTAATTGCAGACTCCTTGATGATCACAACAAATTCATTTGCGATGGCTGGAAGGATATTTTTCAGCGCCTGCGGAAAAATGATATAGCGGAGATTCTGTACCTGAGACAGTCCCAGAGAACGCGCCGCTTCCGTCTGGCCTCCGTCAATCGACTGAATGCCGGAACGGATAATCTCACAAAGATACGCGCCGGAATTCATGCCAAGCGCGACCACGCCTGGGAAGAAACGGTCAAACTTTATGAACCCAAACAGCCGGAAAGATGGCAGGTCAATGATACTGAACACACCATAGTAAATGATGAATACCTGCACAATCACCGGCGTGGAACGCAGGATTTCCACGTACGCCGTCGCAAGAAAGGCAAGCGGATTAAAACGGCTGACCGCCGCAAGCACACCGCTCTCCTTCTGATGCCCATCTTTGGTCAGTCCGAGAAACCTCAGCGGACGCACATTCGATAAGCGCATCAAGGCAAGCACGAGCGCGATACAAAACCCGATTGCGACCGTAAAAAGGGAAAGCAATACTGTCACCAGTACGCCCTGCTCAAACAATTGCACATACGGCACAATTTTAGAAAAATTGCTGAGTTTGATAAAACTATCCATGAATTGCTCCTTTACTCTTCTGTGCATCCACGCGGAAAATGCTGCCGCGTTCCCTTTTTACAGGGTACTTTGCAGCAGCATTTCCGATTGCTACCATTCTGCCATGCATCAGACCCGGAAAGACAGCTTTGTGCAGAATTTCCACCCCTGCCTGTCAGAGCCTCCGCTTCGATGCATTTGGAATACTCCGTCTGAATTATTCCTCTGTGGAAGCCTCTGTGCCTGCCTCTGTCGCAGCCTCGTCCGCTGCAATCTCGCCATTCTCATCGAGCAGACCCTCATACTTCTCACCAGATGCAAGCGCATTTGCCTCCGCGATGAACTGCTCCAGAGATCCATCCTCCTTTGCCGCTGCAATCGCTTCGTTGACTGCTGCCATAAGCGCCTCATTGTCCTTGCAGACACCGATCGAGGAACCCTTTACATCATACGGAACATCCAGCACAATCTCCAGCTCCGGATAGTTCTTCTGATAGCTCTTCGCTACATCGGTCTCAATGTATGCCGCATCCAGCTTGCCAGCGAGCAGCTCGGAAATGATATCGGTCACTTTCGGAAGCGGAATGATATCTGCATCCGGCGTATTCTCATTTGCCAGGTCGAGCTGAATGGAACCAATCTGTGCACCGACTGAGACATCGGCATTGTTGACTGCCTCAAAGGTGTTGTACACCTCTGCATTATCCTTTACCGTCACAAGAGCCTGTCCGCCCTCATAGTAGATATCAGAGAAATCCATCGCATCTGCACGCGTCGGATCCGGGGAAAGACCAGCCATGCCAAGGTCCACGGACTTCGTCGCCAGCTCGGTCAGCACACCGTCAAAGTCTACCGGGATCACCTCAAGCTCCAGTCCCATATAATCTGCGATGTACTGTGCCAGGGCAATGTCAAAGCCTGCCAGCGTCGGCGTGCCATCCTCCGCGATCGAATAAAACTCATACGGAGCAAAATCCGGGCTCGTCGCTACGGTCAGCTTTCCCTCGGTCACAGTCTCAACCGCTGCGCCTTCCTCTGCAAATGCTGTCATAGAAGCTGCCATGCCGACTGCCATAGCAAGCGCAATTATTTTCTTTTTCATAATAACTCCTCCTCATGCATAAATATTAATTCTGTTGACTTTTATTCATTATACTTGTTTTTTTTCAGAATGCAAGAGGAAAACAAAAAAAAATGTACTAAATTAGATACATACCACGCTGCCACAAGCATCCCGGCTGCCACCAGACAATGCCGGATCTCATTTCCCCAGTGCCAGAACCGCTGATCCAGCACGCAGTAGCCCACATAGCCAAATGTCGCAGCGGCAAAACAGAGCAGCTGGCAGAACGCGCAGCTCCGGCATGCTTTGATTCCTGCACGCTCTGCCTCTTTGCGCGAAATTCCTCCCAGCCAGTCCGCACGCCCGGACACCAATGCGAAAACTGCCAGAAGATCCAGCATCCCGCAAACTACCAGCCCGAACAGCCGCTTCTGTCCCCAGAGGCCAGCGACTGCAGGGTAATCCAGCGACAAAGCAGCCAGCACAGCAGCGAAAAGCACACACCATACATAGAATAGCAGCTGCACGCCCCGGCCAGTCCTTCCTGATGTCATAACGGTTCCTCCCCGCCGCCGATTCGCTCTCTTCGCACCGGCATTCCGTTCGCTGCATCCCACAAAATCAGCAGCGTGCCGCCGTGTACCTCAATGGAGCTCTCCACTCCGGTAAACTCATTGCTCAGACCCAATACGCGGTCAAAAACCAGCTTTGCATCCGCAAGCGGATACTTCAGTCCGCGCTCCCAGACTCCGGACGCCTCCTCCGTCATACTGAATACGGAAATCACTCCGGAAGCTGCCGCTGAAAATGTAATCCGCTCCGAGGTAATCGCAGTAATGATCAGATGTTCCCCGATCAGATACGCTTCCTGGCCCTGGCGCGACATTCCGGTCAGCAGCTGGAAATTCGCCATCGTATGGTCAAGCCTGCCGCCCAGCCCTCCGTAGAGGAAAAAACGGCGATATCCCTGCTCCGCTCCATAGAACGCCGCGAGCGCCATATCCGAATCGTCCTTCTCTCTCGGATGCCGGAACAGATGCGCATGCTCCGGCATCTGCTCCAGGGAATCAAAATCTCCCATCAGGACATCCGGTTCGATCCCGATTCCTTTCAGATACTGATAGCCTCCATCCGCCGCGATTACAAGATCTCCTGACCCGGGATGCTCCAGCAGCCCGTCAAAGCTGCCTGCCCCTACAATATAACAAACTTTTTCTTCCATATCCTTCCTTTCCACGCCCCATGACAAAATGATTTCCAGATAACGGTCTTCTGTTACAAAAGGGGGCTGCCGCATGTTTTGCGAAAGCCCCCTCTGCTTACACTTCCTTATACCGGATATGCTTTATTGTCCGTATCCGCCACGGTCGGATCTACCTTTTTCTGCTGTGCTTCTCTGTACTTAAAGAAGTCTGTCGCTACCTGCGGGAACAGTGCGTAGGACAGAACGTCCTCCTCCTGCTCTGACCACTGAGCCATCTCACCGCGCAGCGTATCCAGCTCGTCCGGAATCAGGTCTGCCGGACGGCAGGTGATCACCTTCTCATTGCCAATGCACTTCTTCTGTACTTCCGGATTGAACGGCTTCGCTGTCTTTCCGTATTTACCAGAGAGAACTGCCTTTGTCTCCTTCGTTACCATCTTGTAGCGCTCGCCCATCAGGACATTGAAGACTGCCTGTGTGCCGACGATCTGTGAAGACGGAGTAACGAGAGGCGGCTCACCGAGATCTTTTCTTACCTTCGGCACTTCCTCAAGCACGTCATAGAACTTATCCTCTGCGTGCTGCTCCTTCAGCTGAGAGGTCAGGTTTGAAAGCATGCCGCCCGGCACCTGATACAGCAGCGTCTTGATATTGACACCGAGGTTCTTCGGATTCAGCAGACCGCTGTCGAGCGCCTCGTCACGCATCGGACGGAAGTAATCTGCGATCTCCGCAAGAAGATTCTGGTCGAAGCCAGTGTCATACGGCGTGCCGCGGAACGTCTCTACCATAACCTCGGTTGCCGGCTGGGAAGTACCCAGAGCAAACGGCGACATTGCGGTATCGATCACGTCCACGCCTGCCTCAACTGCCTTCAGATAGGTCATTGCAGCAACGCCAGACGTATAGTGCGTGTGCAGCTGAATCGGGATCTTCACGCTCGACTTCAGTGTCTTCACCAGCTCCGTTGCCTTGTACGGAAGCAGAAGACCTGCCATATCCTTGATACAGATCGAGCTTGCACCCATATTCTCGATGCTCTTAGCCAGCTTTACCCAGTAATCCATTGTGTACGCATCGCCGAGCGTGTAGGACATCGCTACCTGTGCGTGCGCCTTTTCCTTGTTTGCCGCATTCACGGCTGTCTGCAGGTTGCGGATATCATTCATACAGTCAAAGATACGGATGATATCGATGCCGTTTGCCACGGACTTCTGTACGAAATACTCTACCACGTCATCTGCGTACGGACGGTAGCCCAGAATGTTCTGTCCACGGAACAGCATCTGAAGCTTCGTGTTCTTGAAACCGTCGCGCAGCTTTCTCAGTCTCTCCCACGGATCTTCCTTCAGGAAACGCAGGGAAGCGTCAAAGGTTGCGCCGCCCCAGCACTCTACCGAATAGTATCCAACTTTATCCAGTTTTTCCACAATCGGCAGCATCTGCTCTGTCGTCATACGGGTGGCAATCAGAGACTGATGTGCGTCACGGAGGATTGTCTCCGTGATCTTAATTGGTTTTTTTGCCTGTCCAGCCATTTTGTTCCTCCTACATTTATGAATCTTTCCCGTTACTGTTCACACATCTGCTATCCCGGGGATGTCAGCGCCAACATACGTGTTTTACACATTTCGTTTGCGCTGCGCACCGTGTTATTGTCCGCGGCCAGGATGGCCGTGAACAGTAACTCTTTCCATTATACACCAAAGATTGCCATGAACGTACCAGCTGCAACTGCAGTACCGATAACACCAGCCACGTTCGGCCCCATTGCATGCATCAGCAGGAAGTTCGTCGGATCTGCCTCCGCACCAACCTTCTGAGATACACGAGCCGCCATCGGAACCGCGGACACACCTGCGGAGCCAATCAGCGGATTGATCTTTCCGCCGGTTGCCTTGCACATCAGCTTGCCGAACAATACACCGCCTGCCGTACCGAAAGCAAATGCTACAAGACCAAGGATCACGATCTTGATCGTACTCAGGTTCAGGAATGCCTCTGCACTTGTGGTAGCGCCAACGGACGTACCAAGCAGGATAACAACAATGTACATCAGAGCATTCGAAGCGGTCTCTGTCAGCTGCTTTACCACGCCGCTCTCACGGAACAGGTTGCCGAGCATCAGCATACCGACAAGCGGAGCAGTAGACGGAAGAAGCATGCAGACTACAATCGTGATGATGATCGGGAACAGAATCTTCTCCAGCTTGGATACCGGACGAAGCTGCTCCATCTTGATCTTCCGCTCTTCCTCAGTCGTGAGGAGCTTCATGATCGGCGGCTGAATGATCGGCACGAGGGACATATAGGAATATGCCGCCACGGCGATCGGTCCCATCAGCGTGGTCTGTCCAAGCTTACCTGCAAGGAAGATCGAAGTCGGGCCGTCTGCACCGCCGATGATAGAAATCGCTGCCGCTGCCTTGCCGTTGAAGCCCATAAAGATTGCAAGGAAGTATGCCATATAAATACCGAGCTGTGCAGCTGCGCCAAGGAGGAAGCTCTTCGGGTTCGCAATCAGCGGTCCGAAGTCTGTCATCGCTCCGACGCCCATGAAAATCAGGGACGGAAGAATGGACCATTCGTCCATCAGATAGAAATAATGAAGCAGGCCTCCCGCATGCTCAATGCCGTTCGCATCCGTGTACGGCTGCGCCATAATATCCGGATAGATATTTACCAGCAGCATGCCGAACGCGATCGGAACAAGAAGCAGAGGCTCAAATCCATGTTTGATTGCCAGATACAGGAACACACACGCCACCGCAATCATGACATAGTTACCCCAGGTCAGATTCAGAAATGCGGTCTGGTCCAGTAAGTTCAGCAACGTATTTGTTACGTAAGACATTTTTTTACCTCCCAGTTCGTATTTACACCACAGCCAGCCATCCAGCGCCATCAGGAAGCCACACATCTCCGCAGAGAAGCCAGCTGCCCGCTGGCCCGCACGGCGCCTGCACAGGCATTAGTTCAGGGTTGCGAGAACGTCGCCGTTCTCCACTGCCTGTCCCGCCGCAACATCGATGCTTGCTACGGTGCCATCCTGCGGAGCAACAACCGGGATTTCCATCTTCATAGCCTCAAGGATAACGATGTTCTGGCCTCTCTTCACAGCCTGTCCAACGCTCGCCTCTACCTTGAATACCTTGCCCGGTACAGAAGCTGTCACCTTCACAGAGCCTGCTCCGCCTGCCGGAGCTGCTGCCTTCGGAGCCGGAGCTGCTTTCGGAGCCGCTTTCGGTGCTGCCTTCGGAGCTGCTACCGCTGCCGGAGCCGCGCTGCCAGTTCCCTCTTCTACTGTTACCTCATATACATTTCCATTGACTGTGATTGTATAATTCTTCATTTTGATGTCCTCCTCAATCAGGCTCTCTGCCAGGTTTTCTTATTTGCTTTTCTAATAGAGCGAACAACAAATCCGTCGCCGGATGTCGTTTCGGATGCCGCAATCGCAGCCGTAATCACTGCTACAAGCTCCAGGTCATCCGTCAGTTCTTCCTCTTCTTCTGCTGCAGGAACAACTGCTGCCGCCGGAGCTGCCGCTGCCGGAGCCGGAGCAGGCGCATCCTTCTTCGTCCGTTTCTCGATCATGTCCGGAATGATATGCATCTTTCCGATCAACCAGCTCAGAAACAGCAGGGTCAGGAATACGATGCCGATACCCATAACGGTATTCAGCGCCGCGCGCTGCATCATCTTGCCCATGGTATACTGGATGTCCCAGTTGAATGATATTCTCTGCTCTTTTTGATTTACCTCGTAGGTTACAACAACCTTCGTCTTATCGTCTACCTTGTCATACTTTGCATCGCAGGTGATCGTCATCGCAGACATATCCTCTGAAATGCCACTCTTGACGCTTGTGACCTCAACAAAATTACCAAGTTCTTCCTTGACAGACTTCCAATTGGCTGCAATCAGAGCGGTGGACGCATCGTCACTCTCTATCATCTGCTCCAGCTGTTCGTCCGTGTAGCCCGCGATCTCGGTCAGATACTGTGTCATCGCCTGCTTCAGCTGATCCTCCTGAGAAAGCGGCTCAGTCTCGGCTGCCTCTGACTCAAGCTCCTTCTGGTCGGATTCTGCCTCCGCCGGCGATTCCGTCGCCTGTTCTCCAGCGGCCGCCTCCTGCGATTCCGTTCCCGCCTCCGTCGGAGCTTCTGTCACCTGCTCGGTCGCCGCAGCTTCCGTCTCTTCCGCATACACGCCCATGGAAAGAGCCGACACGCTAAGGCCGAGAGCAAGTACTATTGCACTTAATCTACGTTTCATGTGGTTCACCTCGCTTAGACTGTTCCGTGCTTTTTAGACGGGCGGTCATCTCGCTTCGCGTACAGCATTTCAAACGCGCCGATCACATACTTTCTCGTATCCTCCGCCGCGATGATGTTGTCTACATAGCCTCTCTTTGCAGCTGCAAGCGCACTGGACTGAAGCGCTGCATACTCAGCCGCCTTCTCATTGATCACCTTCATATCCGCGCCTGCATACATGATCTTCGCCGCGAGCTGCGCATCCATCATACCAATCTGCGCGTCCTCCCACGCAAAGGTCATATCTGCACCGATCGCCTTGCTGTTCATCGCAACGTATGCGCTTCCGAACGCCTTGCCCGTGATAACGTTCACCTTCGGAACCGTCGCATTGGCAAAAGCATAGGTCAGCTTCGCTGCCGCCTTGGCAATCTTGCGCTCTGAACACTTACATGCCTTGAAGCCTGCTACATTGGTCAGGGAAAGCACCGGAATCTCAAAGGCATCGCAGAACTCCACAAACTCTGCAGCCTTCTCCGCGCCACGCGCACTCAGCACACAGTCAAAGGTCTCCGCTACTTCACCCTCGTCATTATAGCGCTCCGTGCGGTTCGCAACAACGCCGACGGTCGAGCCGTTCAGACGTACGAACCCTGTCACCATATCCTTCGCGTAGGCAGATTTCACTTCTACGAAATTGTTGTTGTCCGCGATATTGGAAAGGAGCACTGCCGGATCGCCCACTGCGTTCGCAAGATCTGCGCACGCACGGTTCAGATCATCGGTACAGTCTTCATAGGAAGAGTCATCCTCGTTGTTCTCCGGGAGCATGGATACCAGAGAGCGGACGCCCGCCATAATCTCTTCCTCCGTGCCGACGAAGTCGACAAGTCCTGCTTCTTCACTCTGGAATGCCGCAGAGGCGGTGTCGCACTTCTCCTTGCGGTTGCCGTCGAGCGCGTTCGGTGAGTTGACGAAAAGCTCTGCTTTTTTGCTTTCCATAAATGTAAAGTCGGTCAGTGCCGGAACAAGGGCAAGCCCGCCGCCGCATCTTCCGAAGATGGCAGTAATCTGCGGAATGACGCCGGATGCCATAGTCTGCTTCAGATAAATCTCTCCGAACGCATTCAGTGCGTCGGTAGCTTCCTGGAGCCTAAGTCCCGCACAGTCGATCAGGCCGATCACCGGAGCGCCCATCTTTAATGCCATATCATAGATACCGGCAATTTTCTTTGCATGCATTTCTCCGATGGTTCCGCCGAGTACGGATCCGTCCTGGCTGTACACGTATACCAGACGGCCGTCGATCAGACCGTAACCGGTCACTACGCCGTCTCCTGGCGTTTCTGTCTGCTGCATGTTGAAATCAGTATTTCTGGCAGTTACATATCCGCCGATTTCAACAAAGCTGTTCTCATCAAGTAAAGAAGTGATTCTTTTACTTGCTAAGGTTTGTGCTGTATTACTCATTCTTCAGCCCTCCATGCTATATAAAATGTTTATCCAATTTCTGCCGAGACTATAGTACCCTGTTTGTTTCAAAAATGCAAGCATTTTTGACAAATTGTTTTTTATGGAAGAAAATGCGATTTTTCTTTCTGCGGCTGGAGGATTTTGTATAGGTAATCAGGACGAGAACTGCGCTACACCATAAAACTACAATTCTCACAGGGTCCACTGCTGAACAATCTGCCGGAAACAATAAGGGAAATCAATCTTCTCCACGCTGGCGGCTGTAAAAACCGGCTGAGTGAAGAACGGCTCACCCTCGATGATATAGGTGACGGTGCCGACCTGCGTTCCTTCCTGAACAGGCGCCGGCAGAGAGCCTGGAAGCTCGACCTGCGTGCCGGTCTGCTCTTCCGGACGCATAAGGACAGCCACGTCTGTCTCATCCATACGAAGCGGTACTTCTCCGCTTTGGCCGCCCGTTACAGGAAGCGGTTCAAGATCGGGCTTTGCGCTTGTCAGCACACGCTTCTGGTAATTCGCAAGACCATAGTTCATCAGTTCTCTGGTGTCAGACCACTTGTAGGTTTTATGGCTCGGCCATCCGCAGGCGAGCAGGGCGACAAGGAAAAGACGATCGTCCTTTTCCAGCGCACCGACATAGCAATAGCCCGCGTTTCCTGTAAATCCGGTCTTACCGGTGAGCGCACCCTCCATCATCGTAAGAAACGCGTTGTGATTGACGCAGCTGTAGGTGTACTGCCCACTCAGATCCGTAAATGTATAATTCATAGTGCGTGTAACCGCCAGAAAATCGTCCGCCTTAGGAGACACGGTAATGCAGTAGCGCAGGACACTGGCCAGCTCGGCGGCTGTCGTATGATGAACGCCGCCCATATCTTCCGCGTCAAGTCCGTTTGGCGTGATGTAGTAGGTGTCCGTGCAGCCCAGCTCCGCCGCCTTCTGATTCATCAGAGCCGCAAACTGTCCGACACTGCCTGCGATACTCTCTGCAACACAGACCGCCGTATCATTATGAGATTCCAGCATAAGGGAGTAAAGGAGATCCTTAAGATAGAATTGCTCGCCTTTGCGCATGCCGAGCTTGACAGCCGGCTGGGCTGCCGCATTCCCGGATGCAGTACAGAGGAGCGATCCGTCTGCCTGCTCCAGCGCAAGAATGCAGGTCATAATTTTGGTCGTACTTGCCATGGGAAGCGGAACGGATGCATCCTTTCCATATAAGATGCGCCCGCTGTCACCATCCATGAGGACGGCGCTGCGGGCGTACAGAGATAAAGCTTCTTCTGCACTTGCGCCGGGCAAAATGGCGCATTGCATCTGGAACGATATGTAAAATAAGAAAATGCTGAGAATCACTCTCGATTGATTATGCAGGAATCGCATGGAATGAAAACGCTCCTTGACATGGATATCTGTGTTCCATTTTTATGTGTACTGCTTCCAAAATATACCACGGCAAAATCAAAGCCCCCGCGGCAGGCAACGTTGTATTCAGCTTGCAGCGCTTCAGGACAGCAAGGTATTAAGCTTGTAGCGCTGCAGAGCAGCGGGGTATTTGGTCTACGCTCCGCTCCGGTCGGCGCTAAACGTGTGCCACTGGCACACAGCGCTCCTCGCGGCAGTTCTGCGTTCTGCGCAACCTCTGCTTACACGTCCAGCTTCATACGGACTTCCTCCTCGGCTTCCGCTTTAAAATCTTCAACCTGAACCGGATTGAAGGAAGGCAGATCTTCGAGAGAATGAAGGCCGAAATGGCGCAGAAAGCTTTCTGTGGTGCCGAACAAAAGCGGACGCCCCGGGGCATCCATGCGTCCCAGCTCCTTGACCAGGTTGTACTCGACCAGTTTATTGACCGCATGATCGCTCTTGACTCCGCGGATTTTCTCGATTTCAAGCTTTGTAATCGGCTGCTTGTATGCGATAATGGAAAGCGTCTCCATGACAACATCGGTCAGCACTACCTTCTTCGGCTGTCTGGCAACACGGATCAGGTACTCACACAGCTCCCCCTTGGTGCACAGCTGGTAAGCGCCGTCCAGCTCCATCAGCTGAAGCCCGCTGTCTTTTGCCTGATATTTCTCCGCCATATGAGTAAGAAATTCCCTTGTCGTCCCAGGGTCACATTCAATCGCCTTCGCCAGCTTTTCAAGCTCGACAGAATCCCCCATCGCAAATAGAATTGCCTCCATCGCAGCCTCAGCCTTTTCTCTCTCCACGCTTTTGCCTCCGATTCTTATTTAGCCTGCCCTCTTCGCATGCAGCACTTCGAAAGGAACGTCCATGCTCCATCTCCTGAACTTTCATAACTGCTGCACTCTCATGCGCCAGGCCAACGTCGTATTTAAAACATCCCACAGCTTCCCCGCCTGCGCGACTATGAAATCCTATCGCATACAATCATTCCCTGATTTGCCTGCTAACCTTGCATCTGAGAAAATACCTTCAGAGCGATTCTCCCTCAATCATAATCCGCGGACATATCTGACACCAGCCCTGTGATTTTACCAGTCCACGCAATATGGATATCTGCAAAGGTTTCCTCCTGCTCGATCTCGACCTTTCCCTCTTTCATCAGCTCCAGCAAAGTCAGAAAGGTCACGATCTTGTAGAGCTTCCCCCTCTTTAAACACAGGATCTCGCCAAACATGCAGGATTTGCGGTCTGCAATGTACTGCTCTACAAACTGCATCGTCCCGCTCAGATCAATTTCTTCCTTTTTCAGACTCCCGAATTTACTTCGAATCGGATCAAGACGATTCTCCTGCCGTTTCATAATATCATGGAAGACTGCATGAAGCTTTGAAAGTGTCAGCCCGTCCAGCAGCTTGTCAATATCCACAGGCTCCCGATAAGACTTCACCTCTTCCGGGATAGACGGTCCCTTAAAATAGTGCAGGGAAGCATCATCCTCCCGGTCGCGCAGCTCGTAGGACATAAACTTATACATCTTATATTCCAGAAGCTTCTGTACCAGCTCATCGCGGGGATCGATCTCCTCTCCGTCCTCTGTCACCTCCGGCGGCAGCAGCATCCGTGCCTTAATATCCAGCAAAGTGGCTGCCATCACCAGAAATTCACTCATCGTATCCAGATTTTCCGTGTCCATCTGCCGGACATATTCCAGGTACTGGTCTGTGATTTCCACAATCGGGATATCGTAAATATTCACTTTATTTTTTTCGATCAGATGGAGCAGAAGGTCCAGCGGACCTTCAAATACTTCCAGCTTTACTGGTATCCCCATAGTGTTTCCCTTACTTCCTACACCTTTCTCTGCCGCACACACTCTCATGCACGGAAACCCATGGATTATTGTTACTGTTCACGCCCACCCAGGCAAGCCGGCTCAATTCCTATCTATTTTCGTAAACGCTTTCTTCTTTTGGCTAAAAGTCTTTTGCCCGAGTGGAACATTTTAATTGCCCGGCCAGACTGCATGTCCGCCAAAATCAGGCTCGCTCACACAAAATCT
This sequence comes from Lachnospiraceae bacterium UBA7160, assembly GCA_002491565.1. Taxonomy (GTDB): domain Bacteria; phylum Bacillota; class Clostridia; order Lachnospirales; family Lachnospiraceae; genus Choladousia. Next base: position 16,635 of record DKWE01000100.1, read on the forward strand.
ATCACGACAAGTTCCGGCGGGTTATTGATTCGCATGGAAACCGTGTGGCTTCCCAGTCCTGCGCTTACGATCATCTTTTTCTTATTTATCTGGTAAAGCCCGCGCGTATAGTTTGGGAAAAGGCGCATCTGCGGACTGATCAGGCCCCCGAAAAAGGGCAGGCGAATGATACCGCCGTGCAGATGCCCAGCCAGCGTCAGATCTGCTCCCCACGCGGCATAGGCAGAAAAATGCATGGGATTGTGCGTAAGCAGCAGATTGTACGAAGCCGGATCTGGCTCGCCTAACGCCTCATGCAGCTGCGCCGGCAGCAGCTCGGCGCTCCGCGTCCTCCGGTAATACTCCATCGGAAGCTCATATCCCCATACTGTAATTGGCATCCGGCGGATCTCAATCCGCTCACAGGCATTTTCCAGCAAATGCACGCCAAAGCTCTTGATCGTATCGGAATATTTCTGATAGCTGTCCTCATACCGGTCCGGAAACTGCCGCATCCGCTGCTCGTGATTACCATTCACATAGTACACAGGATATTTTTTTGTCAGCTCGTCCAGCAGCGAGGCAGCTGCATCCGTCTCGGGCGGAACTGTGCCGGTCAGCATATCGCCGGAGACAAACACTGCCTCCGGACTCTGGTTTCTTATTTCCTGAAGGAGAGCACTGTTGCCCTCGCCATAGCTGCAATTATGGAGATCACTCAGAAAAACTGCGGAAAACGGATCGTCAGTCCCTCTGTGACCTTCCTCCTGTGTCCGCAGCTTATACCTTGTCACCTTAAATTCTGACATATGGTGTTCATCCTTTCCCGGTTCTCAAAAGCATAACTGTTTTTTATTGTAGCATACTTTAGCGAGTCTGCAAACCCTTTTTTTCATGCAAACCGGGACAGCCATCTCATTACTTTTCATGCCACTCCACACAGGCAAGCCAAAGACCAGCCGCTTCGCGTCTGTCTCATCTCAAAGCGCCCACACCTTCCACATCCGTCCCAGCCAGTCGAGGTAGTGCGCTTCCTCGACCTTTTGTGCCGTGACAATCGGCATGCGGCCGAGCTCTTTCTCTCCAAGGGTATAGATCAGTGTCCCGACCTGGTCGCCCTTTGCTAAGGGGGCACGCAAATCCTCTTTCCACTCAGCCCGCCGCTCAATGGCAGAAAAATCCTCACCGGAGGTGCTGAGGTAAGAAAATTCATCTGGATACGTCACCGGAACTGTCTCCTCCAGCGCTCCACGCACCGCAACTGGGTCCAGTTTCGGCATTTCTTCATCATAATACATCGAGCATTTGGAAAATCCATAGTTCAACAGTTTCCCCGCCTCCGCAAAACGGGTCTTGGAGTCCGGCGCAGTCATAACAACGCTGATGAGCCGGATGCCATCGCGCCTTGCTGTCGCACTCAGACAGTATTTGGCTATGCTCGTGCTGCCAGTCTTCAACCCATCGCATCCGTCAAAGCTGCGCAGCAGCTTGTTCGTATTCGTCAGAGTAAACAGACTGCTCCCCTTTGCTGTCACATGTGTGATATCCTCCATCCAGACATCCGAATATTCAACAATCTGTGGAAAATGCAGCAGCAGCTCCCGCGACATCAGCGCCACATCACGGGCAGATGTGTAGTGTTCTGCCGAATCCGTCAAACCGCAGCAATCCACGAAATGCGTGTTTGTCATGCCGAGCTGCGCCGCCCGTTCATTCATCTTCCCGACAAACGTCTCCTCGCTTCCTGACACGCGCTCCGCCATCGCAACCGCAGCGTCATTCCCGGAAGCGATTACAATACATTTGATCAGCGTCTCTACCGTCTGCCGCTCACCTTCTTCCAGAAATACCTGAGAGCCGCCCATCGATTTGGCATGCGCGCTCGTGACAACCTCTTCGTCCAGCGTAAGCGCCCCATCCTGCAGCGCTTCGAAAATCAGCAGAAGCGTCATGACCTTTGTCACGCTGGCCGGATGAAGTGTCTCATCCGCCTGTTTTTCATACAATATGGTTCCTGTCGACACCTCCATCACACAGGCATGCGGGGTCGCAAGTTCCGGCAGCACTTCTTCCGCACACGCCGTCTGCGGCAGCATCCCCATCATCAAAATCTGAAAACTCAAAACCCACCCGAATAGTTTCCTCATACAGCACTCCGATGTTTCCTCATTTCTATCTATATGAAACAGGAGTCTGATTCAGAACAAGCTGAATTCTCTCAGTATTTTCAATTTGAACCGATGAAAAATCATGCTGCCAGGTTTGTCAGATAGGAATGAAACATCACAAATGAACAACTGTGGATAAAGAACAGGGAGATTTCCCCGCAAGACCTGCCGTACATGCAAAAATAGATCCCCGGCCAGAGCAGACCGGGGATTCTTGCACATTAGTTGTATTTACGCTTGCGAGCTGCTTCAGACTTTTTCTTACGT
>DKWE01000117.1 GCA_002491565.1 Lachnospiraceae bacterium UBA7160
GTGTTTGAAAAATCATTCCTACCATCTGCACGCCCCACTTTGTGTGATATTTCTACCAAATTCAGTTGACGTAGCCCGCTGCGCCGCCTTCATTTGGTAGAAATCTCCCACAAATTGTGACGCGCATCTGGCAGAAAGTATTTTTCAAACACCCTTTAAGTTTTATTTCAGACATTGATTCTGATTCGAAATCAGTCCACTACAATAATGGGAAACTACGCAAAAGCAGTGTTCCATATTGTTTTTCTATTCACTTTTTCCACATTACAGAGCTTCTATGAAGCTCCTGACAGTGACGATCCGTTCAGTGCCAATTCCGTACATGTTACACGGTACTCTACCCTTTCCAGTTGATGCTTTCACGCAAAGAATTTCGTACCGCCTCCTTCACCACCTGCCCGATGCATTCTCCTGCAACGGTATCCGTACCTACCTGCGTGAACCTCACCGGGGAAGAGGCATCAGCAATGATAAGAATACCATCCGTGCCGGAGCCAGTAGCAAGACCGTCTCCATAGCAGCTTACCATCCGCTCCTCCTGAATTGCGGCAGCCTTCGCCTCTGTGGCCACCATAACGGCTGTGACCATCGCATTCTCTGTCATATCTGCGGTGAGATGAAGGATGATATTAATTGTGCCTGACTCCGGAAATGTCTCCACCAAATCGCCCTTTGCAATGTAGAATTTCTCACGCTCCTCCCACATCGTCGCCGGGTCGCCTGCCCGCCGTCCGTTGTGCAGGATGCCTCCAGTCACAAGCGCTGTTACACTCACACCTCTGCGGCTTCGCTGCGCCATCTGCAGATACCGCATATCCAGCGCCGTCGACAGTCCGCTTGCGTGCAACGGATCCACTCCTATGCTCCCAGCCGCAAGAGCAAGATGCTCCCGGTAGGTCGCTGCCCGCATGATACACCTGCCAGTCTCTGGCTGCTTGTCACAATGGTTAAACACCGCATTCAAATCTTCCCGGTATCCGCCGTTCAACCTGCTCGTGCCGAGCACTCTGCGCATCCCAGCAAACCGCACAATCAGATCCGAAACGCTGCGCTCCGCCACATCCCCGTTCGGCAGTCTGATCAGCTCCTGTAGCTTCTCCATCCTCTTTCCTCCATCGTTACCAACCAGTTTCTTAGGTCATAATCCCTGCCCCAGATAATCCGGAACAGAAAATTGTACCATTCTGAGCAAAAAACATTTATGTGTGACCTAACCCGAATCAAATCCCCCGCTGCACTGCAGAGCAGCGGGGGATTTGACCCTCGCGGCAGTCGCCAAATATCCATGCAAACATGGCTACTTGGCTCGTTGCTCGCGGGAATAAAACCAAGCAGCAAATTCTGCCATTTTGCCCCATACTCAGCTCCACTGCCCATACATCTCCCGCATCCACCCATACACATCCATCTCATAGATCTGATTCAGAAGCTGCGGAGCTGTCACTTCCCCAATTCGTCCGGCAGCAGCGATTTTGCCATGGTTCATCAAAATCCCATGTGTTCCGTACATCTTCGCGAGACTCAGGTCATGCACCACAGACACGACTGCGCCATGTGTCTCGTTAAGCCATTTCTTCACTAATCCAAACACTTGCTTTTGGTATACAAGGTCCAGATGGTTCGTCGGCTCATCGAGCATCAAAAGCTTCGGAGCCTGTGCAAAAAGCTGTGCGAGAAATGTCCGCTGCAGCTCACCTCCAGACAGTGTGAGCACCGACTGATGCAGATAAGGCTCCATCCCTGTCCGGGCAGCAGCGAGCCGCACCTTTTCCTGCTCATCCTGTCCCCGATCAAAGAGAAAGCCCTTTGCATGCGCATATCTGCCGAGCCGAATCACTTCCTCAACCGTAAACCCATACCCGACATAGTGATTCTGCGTCAGGACACCGAACATCCGCGCGAGCTCCCGGCTTTTGCAGCGGCGGATATTTTTTCCCTCAAAAAGGATTTCTCCCTGATACGGAACCCCCTGAGACACTGCGCTGACAATCGTTGTCTTTCCGGCTCCATTCGGGCCTATAATCATGAGCCACTGGCCTGCCTCCACCGAAAAGCTGATGTCATCCACGATGACTTTATTCCCATATTTCACCGAAAGATGGCGTACCTCAAGCATCACTGATTCCCCTTCCTCATCCGGAAAAATATCACGACAAACACAACCGAACCGATCAGCGAGGTCACAACTCCAAGCGGAAGCTCCCTCGGCCGCAGGATCGTCCGTGCTGCCAGATCTGAGAGCAATAAAAATACCGCTCCGCCATAAGCTGACGCCGGAAGCAGCCTTTTATGATTCGGCCCCGTAATTCCGCGCAGCATGTGCGGCGTCACCAGGCCGACAAATGCAATGCTTCCTCCGATCGAGACGGATACGCCGATCAATGTGCTGACGCAGATCAGAACAGTCAGCTTCATTCTGCGCACATTGACACCAATTGTCCGGGCATTTTCTTCCCCGACTGCAAATGCATTGAGCTCTGTCGCGCACCCAAACAGGATCATTCCGCACACTGCAAGCGTCGCTCCCATGATCGCCGCATTCTCATAGCTGCTCCCCTGCAGAGAACCCATCGTCCAGAACGTTATCGTCTTGACCTTTTCCCCTGCAAATGTGATGACCAGGTTTGACAGGCTGCTGATAAACATGGAAAAAATCACGCCGATCAGGATGATCGTATTCGTAGACAGAGAGGAATCCAGCCGGTACGCAAACGACAGAATCAGCATAAGTGACAGAAACGCGAACAGCACCGCCATCACCATCGTCCCGGCAAACGGCACGCCTGGAATCGTTATCCCAAATGCAATCGCACAGATCGCCCCGAACGACGCGCCTGACGATACGCCGAGCGTCGATCCGTCCGCCAGCGGATTTTTCAAAAGCCCCTGCATCGATGCACCGCCGACCGACAGTGCCGCACCTACAAGCGCAACGCACAGCACCCTCGGCAACCGGACCGGCAGGATAATGCTGGATGCCATCCCACCCTCCTGCGGCGCACCGCAAAATGCTCTCCACAACACGTCCACTGTCTCACGAAAAGGGAGATTCACACTGCCAATGCAGACGCACAGCAGCATCACAAAAACCGTAATAATTGTAAAGAGGAGGTACTCCCATAACTGGAAGCCCTCCGATCTTTTCTGCATGCCCAAAGTTACTCTCCGTATACAAAGTCAAACAGCATCTGCGCCCCGTCCGCAAGCCGCGGGCCCGGACGTGACAGCTCATTGTTCGGAAGATTCAGAATCTTCTGATTCGCAACTGCCGGGATGTCCCCCCAGCCTGCGCGCTTCGCAATCTCCACCTCCGGCGTATCTCCCTCGCCGCTGTACATTGTGATCGTCACAATATTATCCGGAGCACGCTCGATCACCTGCTCCTCTGATACCTCGGCCCAGCCTTCCACATCGTCGAAAATATTTTTCAGATGCAGCATCTCGGTGATTTCATTCATAAAGGTGTGATTTCCTGCTGCCCAGAGTCCCCACTGCAGCGGAGATACCTCAAAATAGATCGTTTCCGTGCCATCACCTGACGCCTTTTCTTCAAGCTCGCTGAAGGTATCCTGCATTCCGGATATCACCTCGGAGGCTTCCTCCTCTTTCCCCATCAGCTCACCGACCATCGTGATCGCCGTGTAGACACCCTCAATGTCCTGCGCGTCGCTCACCACAACCTGGATTCCGGCATCTTCCAGCGCCTTGATCTGCTCCTCTGTCTGCGCCATCGTGCTCATCAGCACAACCTGCGGCTCCAGAGCAATGATCTGCTCAATGTTCGTGTCAGCCCCCGACTGGACAGACGGCACTTCGAGCACCTCTGCCGGCCAGTCACAGTACTCGCCGCGTCCCACCAATGCATCCTCTGCCCCAATCGCATACAGGATCTCGCAGTCTGATGCAGTCAGCGCTACAATCTTTGTCACCGGCTCCTCCAGAGTAATTTCCTTTCCGGCCATATCGGTCAAAGTAATCGATGTCTCTGTCTCCGGCGCTTCCGTCTCCGCCGCCCATGCAGTGGAAGAAAGCGCACCCGCCATCAGCAGGGCTGACAGTGCAGTCACAACTCTTCTGTTCATAACGCTACCTCTTTCTTTTGATTTTTCTGGAACTGTTTCCCCAGACTTTTCTCATTTTACAACAGTTATCAACAAAAATCAAATACAAATCCTGCCGTCGTTTTCTGATTCTGACATAAAATATTACTTTTTACAGTGTATTGAAGACTGTCATCCCAATACCTGGTCCTCCCGTAAACCTTTTCTACTCACACCGCCTTCGCGGGACGTGACGATGATGTAGTTCCCGTCCTTGTCCTTCAGCTTGTTATTTTTACTCACACGCCCCTCGCGGGACGTGACGGACGCATGACAGAACAGACGATGACAGCTGCGCATTTCTACTCACACGCCCCTCGCGGGACGTGACCGATTGATGTTGGAGTGGCAGGATGCAATAGCATATTTCTACTCACACGCCTCTCGCAGGACGTGACACAGAGGAGGGAGGTGAGTAAAATGCCATTGAAAATTTCTACTCACACGCCCCTCGC
>DKWE01000058.1 GCA_002491565.1 Lachnospiraceae bacterium UBA7160
AAGACTCACTTTACGAGCTTGCAATCCTCTGGACATACTTCTCTGGTTAGCGGCAAGCTGAGCAGTAACCCAAGTAAAAGGAGAGTATCCCGATTATGTCAAACAAAATTCCCTGCCCCGGTCAAAAGCCGTCTCCACCCTCCATGCGCCTCTGTGAACTGAAGCAAAAAGAAGTCATCAATGTCCAGACCTGCCGCTCCCTCGGCTGCATCAGCGATCTGGAGATTGACTGTCAAAGTGGATGCATCCTCTCTCTGATCGTCCCAGGCCCCGGCAGGCTCTGCTGGTTTCTTGGAAGGGATTTTGAATTTTTCATTCCGTTTCGCTGTGTTGTCCAGATCGGGACAGATATCATCCTCGTCGATGTCAAGGAGGAGGATTGTAAAAAAAAGTGCGGGCCATAAGCCCGCATCAGGAACGCAGATAGCTGCGCATGCTTTTCAGCGCATTTTTTTCCAGGCGGCTCACCTGCGCCTGAGAAATGCCGATTTCTGAAGCTACCTCCATCTGTGTTTTTCCTTCATAAAACCGCAGCTCGATGATGTGGCGCTCCCGCTCGTCCAGCCTGCGAAGCGCCTCGCTAAGTGAAATCGACTCCACCCAGTTCTCCTCCCGGTTTTTTTTGTCGCTAATCTGGTCCATCACATAGAGGGTGTCTCCGCCTTCCGTATAGACCGGATCATACAGACTGACCGGGCTCTGGATCGCATCCATCGCATAGACGATTTCCTCCTTCGGAATGCCGATTTCACCTGCGATTTCCTCGATTGTCGGCTCCTTCAGATACTTCTTTGTGTAATTCTCCTTCGCATAGATCGCTTTGTACGCGGTATCCCGCAGAGAGCGGCTGACGCGTATCGCGTTATTGTCCCGCAGGTAGCGGCGGATTTCCCCGATGATCATCGGCACTGCGTAGGTCGAAAATTTGACCTGAAGACTCGTGTTGAAATTGTCAATCGCTTTGATAAGGCCGATGCATCCGATCTGGAACAGATCGTCCACATTTTCATTGCTGCTGCCAAACCGCTTGATCACACTGAGCACCAGCCGCAAATTCCCTTTAATATAGAGTTCCCGCGCACCCTCATCTCCTGCCCGGATCCGTTCAAACAGAAATTCCTTCTCTTTTTCCGTCAGCACAGGAAGCTTCGATGTATTGACTCCGCATATCTCTACTTTAGTAAGCGCCATGTGAATCATCCTCCTGATACGTAGCTTTCCGGTATCTGTTCAGTCTCCTCTCAGATTGTGGCCGCTGAACAGTTACGCGTTACGTTCTTTATAGAATGATTCTCATTTTGCTGCCGGGCTATTCGCCCGCAGGAAAATTAAAAAAAGTTTTAGTCCTTGACAACTTACTCAAAGCGCACGATTTCCCTCCGGAGCCGTTTGATAATCCGCTTCTCCAGTCTGGAAATATAGGACTGGGAAATCCCGAGCAGATCTGCGACTTCTTTCTGCGTTTTCTCCTCGCCGTCGCGCATGTTAATGCCGAAGCGCAGCTGTACAATCGTCTGCTCTCTCCTGGACAGCTTCTTAATCGCTCCGCGCAGCATCTTATACTCCGCTTCCGTTTCCATATCGCGGTAAATCACATCCTCATCTGTCCCAAGAATGTCTGAGAGCAACAGCTCATTTCCGTCCCAGTCTACGTTGAGCGGCTCATCAATGGACACCTCCAGCTTTGTCTTGCTGTTGCGGCGCAGATACATCAGAATCTCATTTTCAATGCAGCGCGACGCATAGGTCGCGAGCTTGATCTTCTTATCCGGCTTAAACGTATTGATTGCCTTGATCAGTCCAATGGTCCCGATTGAAATCAAATCCTCTACTCCTACTCCGGTATTGTCAAATTTTTTCGCTATGTACACGACAAGCCGCAGATTATGTTCTATCAGTTTACTTCTCGCCTTCGCGTCTCCATCCCTCCCGAATTCGTCCAGAAGGGACTGCTCCTCCTCCGGGGTCAGCGGCGGCGGAAGCACCTCCGTCCCCCCGATGTAATGGACATCATTTGTCCGACCCAGCAATACATCGCCAAATCCGGATGCCATTTTTAACTGAAAATGCTGCGGAACTGCTACCTTTACTACCATCTCCATCGCTCCTTGCTCTTTATGTCAAACATCATAGTGGCGCCTGCACCGGCAGGCTTGTAAGTTTCATTGCTTTGAAAACAACGGGCTTTTGGTCCCGCACTGCGCCGCGTGGGCCGGATGCAGCAGCAGTTCAAATTCCCCCTGCCCGCTCAGCCTGCCGCAGCCAAGGGCGAGCACCGGGCGCTCCACCACGGTCTGTCCCTTTCCCTCGCCCACAATCATACGATCCAGCGTCACGGCACGCATCCAGCCCTGTCCGTTCCCGACCGTGTGGTATGGGATCAGGAAAAAGCCCCGCTGCTCTTCCCAGCCCTGCGGCAGCAGCCGGTCAGCTGCCTGCTGCTCTAAAATACTGACCGGACGGCCGGTAAGTGGTTCTTCCAGATGATTTCCGGTATCCACAAACCCCCGGATCGTCAGCTGGCGCATCTCCCAGTACAAAGTGACCTGTGTATATCCGCCATCCAGATAGCGTTTTCTGCGGCACCAGCGGATTCCTGCCGAAAGAACCCCTGCACCGGCTGCCGCAGCAGCCATCGCCGGAAGCCCCCAAAGCGCGGTCAGCGCCTGCAGTGTTCCTCCAAAGCAGACGGTTACAAACAGCAGCGCTGCAAGCTTTCCAGCGAACTGCCGCACAGTGCATCTGCCAAATGCAGTCAGTCCGGCCACCGCCATTGCGAGTACTCCGAGCCGAGGCTTTCCAAGCATCAACAGCAGAAGCTCCGCTCCTGCGCCTGCCGCACTGCCGAGCAGCAGGCGGAAGGGACTCAGATGCTCCCGCAAGAGCATCGATGCCAGCAAAAGCAGAAGGCCGTCCGCTAACAGCTGCTCCAACAGGAACTGATCTATGTAGAATTCATAATACACGCTCCACCCCCACAGCCATACGATTTCCACATGTCCTGCTCTATCCGCGGCTCTGCATCCACTTTCTTTTGTACCGGCAGATGCCCTTCCCCGCTGTCTGTGATACGCAAATCAGTATACTCCGTCCCCCGCGTACATTTTGTCAAAAACTGGTAGGATTTTCACAGTTCTTATTTACAGAAATCGACAAACGGAAGAGCATCGAAGCAAAACCTTCATGCCTGCTTCGCA
>DKWE01000024.1 GCA_002491565.1 Lachnospiraceae bacterium UBA7160
GCGAAGCAGGCATGTTAGTTTTAGAAGACAGGAGATGATTGTATGTACTACGAAAACAAAATCTGGATTGGAGAAGCGAATGGAGAGAAGGTCTGTGTTCTTCCGCAGATGGCAAACCGGCACGGGCTGATTACCGGTGCGACTGGAACGGGTAAGACGGTGACTTTGAAGGTGCTCGCAGAGTCTTTTGCGAGCATGGGAGTGCCGGTATTTCTGGCGGATGTCAAGGGAGACCTGGCTGGCATGTGCCGAACGGGTCAGGACAGCGCGGATATGCAGGAGCGGATCAAAAGTTTTGGGCTGGATTCGTGTGGCTTTGCATATCAGAAATATCTGGCTACCTTCTGGGATGTTTACGGGAAAAGCGGCATTCCGCTCCGCACGACCATTTCGGAGATGGGGCCGGTGCTGCTCGCGAAGCTGATGGATCTGAACGAGACGCAGACCGGTGTGCTGACGGTAGTCTTTAAGATCGCGGATGACCAGGAACTGCTGCTGATTGATACAAAGGATCTCAAGGCGATGCTTCAGTACGTGAGCGACAACAACAAGGAGTTCGCACTGGAATACGGCAATATTGCGAAGCAGAGTATCGGCGCTATTATCCGGAATGTCGTCGCGCTCGAAGCCCAGGGTGCGGAGCAGTTTTTTGGAGAGCCTGCGTTCCGGATTGCCGACTGGTTCACGACTGGGCTGGATGGAAAAGGCATGATGAATATTCTGGACTGCCGCGAGCTGGTCAATAATTCAGCAATGTACGCCACCTTCCTGCTCTGGATGCTCTCGGAGCTGTTCGAAGAGCTGCCGGAGGTCGGCGACCAGGAGAAGCCCCGCATCGTATTTTTCTTTGACGAAGCGCATCTGCTGTTTGATGATATCTCAAAGGCACTGAAGGAAAAGATCGAGCAGGTGGTCCGGCTGATCCGCTCCAAGGGCGTGAGCGTCTGGTTCATTTCGCAGAGCCCGACGGATGTGCCGGACGAAGTACTTGCGCAGCTTGGCAATAAGGTTCAGCATGCGCTGCGCGCCTATACGCCGGCGGAGCAGAGGAAGGTAAAGGCCGCTGCCCAGTCCCTTCGCCCGAATCCAGCTTTCGATACGCAGGATACTCTGCTGAGTCTCGGGACGGGGGAAGCGCTGATTTCAGTTCTGGATGCGGACGGGATTCCGGGAATTGTGCAGAAATGCCGTGTTCTGCCGCCGTGCAGCCTGATGGGGCCGATCCCGGAGGAGGACCGCCAGCAGGAGATTGTTCAGAATAATCTGTATCTGCGCTACCGCACGATGGAGGACCGCGACTCTGCCTATGAATTTTTGCTCCGAAAGAGCCGCAAGGAACTGCAGGAGAAGGAAGAACAGGAGGAAGCAGCCCGCCTTGCAAAAGAGCAGGAGCGCGAGGCCGCGAAGCTTGCAAAGGAGCAGGAGCGTGAGGCAGCCAGGCTTGCGAAGGAGCAGGAGCGCGAGGCGGCCCGGCTTGCGAAGGAGCAGGAACGTGCAGCTGCGAAGCTTGCGAGAGAACAGGAGCGGGAAGCCGAGCGGCGGGAGAAAGCCATCCGTTCCAAAATCAACAGTGTTGCGGGAACCGCTGCAGGGACGATCGGCCGTGAGCTTGGCAATACCGTCGGCAAGCAGGTTGGCGGCAGCTTCGGAAAGCGCCTCGGCGGCAATCTTGGCGCCTCTCTTGGCAGGAGCATTCTCGGCACATTCCTGAAATTCTGACGAGGGGAAAAAGCATGTAGTTTTCCTGGGCAGAAGCATTCGTGCTTATTTGAAATTTGATAAGCGGCAGACAATTTGGCTGTTCACTGTCGGGAGAAGCTCTGGCGCTTGTTTGAAAGCTGGTAAAGAGGTTCTTCGGGCATCTGGCCATGTACATATTTCCTGCATATAGCGCCTGACCAAAGTGCCGGGCGCTATAGACTGTAAATATGTAACGTGAGACGGATGTACTGGTATATTTATACTCAGACAGACTTTCTTGCCTGAGTTTCCGGCAGCCAGCGTTTGCTTCATCAGCGATAGTCACCGCATTGCCTTATTCAGCAGCCTGCCGATGGAAATTTATGCTGCAGAGCTTTTACAGGCAGAAACATGCCAGTGTCTAGGAGGAACACTCGCGTCCGGCATTACAGCTTTGTCGACCATTCCTGGCAGTCCCACACCTTTGTGACGACATCGCGGTAGAATTCCGGCTCATGGCAGATCAGCAGGATGCTTCCATTGTACTCCTTCAGAGCGCGTTTCAGCTCCGCTTTGGCGTCCACGTCCAGATGGTTGGTCGGCTCGTCCAACAGAAGGATATTGGTTTCTCGGTTCAGAATTTTGCACAGGCGCACCTTCGCCTGCTCACCGCCGCTCAATACGCGCACCTGGCTTTCGATGTGCTGGGTGGTCAGGCCGCATTTGGCGAGGGCGGAGCGCACCTCGTACTGGGTCCACGACGGGAACAGCTGCCAGATCTCCTCGATGCAGGTCGTCGTATTTTTCTGGTCGGATTCCTGCTCAAAGTAGCCGATTTCCTGATAGTCCCCGCGGGTTACTGTCCCGGAAAAGGGAGGGATCAGGCCGAGGATGCTCTTCAGCAGCGTCGTCTTGCCGATTCCATTTGCGCCAACCAGCGCAATTCGCTCGCCGCGCTCCATGCGAAGGGAAAGCGGGCGGGAGAGCGGCTCCTCGTAGCCGATGACGAGATCCTGCGTTTCAAAAATCACCTTCCCGGCGGCGCGCGCAGTCCGGAAATGAAATTCCGGCTTCGGTTTTTCTCTGCCAAGCTCAATGACATCCATTTTGTCCAGCTTTTTCTGCCTTGCCATCGCCATATTCCGTGTGGCGACGCGCGCCTTATTGCGGGCGACAAAGTCCTTCAGGGCGCTGATTTCCTGCTGCTGTCGGTTGTAGGCAGCCTCCAGCTGTGACTTCTTCATCGCGTAGACCTCCTGGAAATGGTCATAGTCTCCCGGATAGCGGTCCAGGGATTTGTTTTCCATGTGGTAGATCAGGTTGACCACGCTGTTTAAAAACGGGATGTCATGTGAAATCAGGATGAATGCATTTTCATAATCGTTCAGGTAGCGTTTCAGCCATTCAATGTGGGATTCATCCAGATAGTTGGTCGGCTCGTCCAGCAGCAGAATATCCGGCTTTTCCAGAAGCAGCTTAGCCATCAGCACCTTAGTGCGCTGCCCGCCGGAGAGTTCCGAGACATCGCGGTCCAGTCCGATCTCAGAAAGTCCGAGCGCGCGGGCGACTTCCTCCACTTTCGCGTCAATCATGTAGAAATCATGGTGCTCCAGCAGCTCCTGCAGAATGGCGGTCTCGTCGAGCAGCCGCGTCATCTCTTCTTCGTCCGCCTCCGCCATGCGGTCAAACATCTGGTTCATCGAAGCTTCCATGTCAAACAGGAAAGAAAACGCACTTTTCAGTACATCGCGGACCGTATCGCCGGGATTCAGCGCCGTATGCTGATCCAGGTAGCCGACGCGGATGCGCTTTGCCCACTCTACCGTCCCTTCATCCGGCATCAGCTTGCCGGTGATGATATTCATAAAGGTAGATTTTCCTTCTCCGTTGGCTCCGATGAGGCCGATGTGTTCCCCTTTGAGAAGGCGGAATGAAACATTTTCAAAAATTGCACGGTCTCCAAAACCGTGGCTCAGATTTTTTACATTCAGTATCATGGGTGTACTCCTTATTTTCGAATTGTCCCGACCATTATACGGGAGAAATCTGATTTTGTCACTCTTTTTTGCTGTGGCGAGCCGTTTCCCGTGAGTTACTTTTCCGCCGGATTTTCCACAGTTTCGGCAATTGTACTTGACGGAGTGCACGTCTCTGGGCTATTATTGTAGATAGTCTGGAAGCGAAACTAAGGAGCTGTTCCAATGCTATTACGGAACAGGTTCTAACGGGAAAATGGGGGAAGGCAGTATGGTGACGCGTTCCAATATCGTGGATTGCTATAAGAAATACAGAGAAAACGTGGAGCGTGAGGAATTCCTTCGTGAAAACTCTTTGAGCGCCAAAGACCAGGAGGGCTGGCTGGAAAAGCAGAAGCAGAATACGCGGGTCAGGCGGCAGCTGTTTGTCGAAAATGAGGCGCTGTTAAATCTCTATATCCGTCCCTTTCTGACCGGTGAGCTTCCTCTTACGGATGCTCTTGCGGATGAGTTTTTCAGCCAGATCTGGGCGTACCATGAGGATGGCTATGACGATGAAGTCTTCTGCGTGGATGTGGCCTGTCGGCTGGAGGATTACTATCGAAGGAGAGGCAACCGCAGAGGGCTGCTGTGGGTTTCTCATTATCTTGGCGGGATTTATAATACCTATGATACAGCAGAAGGCTATCAGAAGAGCCTGCGGTATTTTGATTACGTGCGAAGCGGACTCCAGGAGTACACCTCGATAGAAGACTGGAAGCTGCGCCGCAGTATTTTGTTTGCATATTACAATTATCCGGTTGTACTGGTCAATTGCCGTAAGGCTGTGAAAAATGAAGAGACCTTTGGGGAGCAGGTTCATCTGATGGAGGAAATTAGCCGTGCGGTTGCGGTATATGAGGATCCTGTGATCCGCGCGCTGGACGGAGAGCGGTATGATCTGGACGGATTGAAAACGGAGCTGCTTCATGATGTATACGGCAACTGGGTCTGCGGGCTCGAGGCTTCCGAGCGGATGGAAGGGGAATTTGCACGACAAGCGGAGGCGGTCCTTGGCAGCCTGTATCAGGAGGCGCTTGCAAAGAACCCGGATCCGTATGCGATGGAGGATACGATTTACTGCAATTACTGGAAGTGCCAGTACTATTGCGGCAAGATCAGTCTGAAGGAGTTTCTTGACCATTATCTTGGGTACTGCAGCCGGGTTTTCAGTCATAATACCCTGGAAGAGGAGGATTTTCTCAATAGTAATTATTATCATGTCTGCATGTATGATCTGCCAAACGTGCTGGACCAGGTGCAGGCGCTTCCGGAGGATAAAAAGGCGGCGGCTCAGGACTATTGTTTTCATGCGTTCCAGGAATTTGTCCGGAAGCTTCCGAAGACCCGGGGCACCTCCTTCGTCAATGTCGGCCTGATTGACACGCTTTGCCAGATCCTGCCGTATCTGCCGGAGGACTTGTTTGATTTTCGGTTCCTGCTGGATATCACGGTGAACCGTGATCCGGAGATTCTGATCCATTCCGCGCTCGTGCAGCAGCTGGCTTCGGCCTGGCTGCGGGAGATCCTGGATACAGAGCCGGAGCTTTTGTGCGGAGTGTTTGGCACCAAAAATGTGCCGGATGTACTGGAGGCAAGAGGCAGATTCGAGATCTACGTCAATGAGGCGGCGCTGATTCATGACATCGGGAAGCTCGGCCTGACCAACATCATGAACCGTCAGATTCGCAATCTGAATGAGCGTGAGCGGGCCAGGCTGCAGCAGCATCCGCAGATTGGCTGCAGGCTGGCGGAATATGCTGCTTGTCTAAGAGAGTACCGGGATATTATTCTTGGCCACCATAAGAGCTATGACGGTAAGAGCGGCTATCCGGCTGACTATGACAATACGACATCCCCGGTGAAGATCCTGACGGATCTGCTCCATATCTGTGACTGTATGGAAGCGGCAACCGATACAGTCAGCAGGGGCTACCGGCACAGCAAACGGATGGAAGAATTTCTGGAAGAGCTGCAGATCGGGAAGGGACAGCTTTATCATCCAAAGCTGGTGGATATGCTGCTGGAGCATGGAGAACTGCTGGAAAAGCTGCGCTACATCTGTACCTCCGGGCGCAACCGGGCGTATTATGAGATCTACAGCGATTTCGTGTCCGGGCTGGAGGAGAACCGTTTGCAGGCGGAGGCAGGGACAGGGCTGTACCCGGAAATGACGAAGTCCAAAAGCTCGCAGGAGGAAAGCGGATTTGTACCTAAAGAAACGGAGCTGAGCGGACTGCTGGACGGCATCCAGGAACGCGTGCAGGAGAAGGAGCGCATCCTGATGTCTCTGGCAAAAGCATCCATGGCAATCTTCCAGATTGATGTGAGGGCAGGACAGGTTAAGCCGCTGTTTACCGGTTTGAATGACTGGTTTGCAGATGCACAGGAAGGAAGCTTCCGCACCTTTTTCCGGGAATATATACGGGGAAAGGTGACAGAGGAGAGCTGGGAAAAGCTTCGCGCGCTATTGAGCTACCGCGGGCTGACCGATAAGCTGGCGGAGAGCGGCGGCATCTTTGAGATGGAGGTGCAGCTGTGCAGGAAGGAGAAGACGTGCTGGGTACGCATGCAGTTTATTCTGGCGGAGGAGGAGTACAGCGTTCCGGTCAGTGTGACATTGTCGGTTCAGGATATTGACGAGACGCTGCGCAGGAGAAATCAGATGAAAACGGCGCTGAATCTCGCTTACCAGCAGGCGACCCAGGCAAGCAAGGCGAAGAGCGCGTTTCTTTCCAATATGTCGCACGACATCCGTACACCGATGAATGCAATCATCGGAATGACACAGATTGCCTCAAAGCACCTGGAGGAGCCAGATAAGATACAGGACTGCCTCAATAAAATTGGCGCGGCTTCGGAGCATTTGCTGGAGCTGATCAACCAGGTGCTCGATATGTCGAGGATTGAGAGCGGCAAGATTGAGCTGGAGGAAAAACCGGTCAGTCTGACTGCATTGATCGATAATATGATGGTGATGACGCTGCCAACGGCACAGAAAAAGGGAATCACGGTGCGGACGGAGACAGAGGGGCTTTATCATGGAACGGTATACGGCGACGCGTCCAGAATCCAGCAGATATTCCTGAATCTGATGTCCAATGCGATCAAATATACGCCCGAGCACGGCGACATCCTGTTCCGTGCCCGGACACTTACACAAAAGGAAGGTGCGCGCCTGGTCTGCCTGTTTCAATTTAAGGATACGGGTATCGGGATGACACCGGAATTTCTGGAGCGGGTATTTGAGCCATTTGCCCGCGAGGAGACCGAACTGACGGCGAATATTCAGGGAACCGGGCTTGGCCTCTCAATCACGCGGACGCTGGCAAATATGATGCAGGGTGATGTGACGGTGGAGAGCACAATGGGCAAGGGTTCCTGCTTTACGGTAACGCTGCGGCTGCGCGAGGCAGGGAAAGATGCCGGACTCACAGAGGGTGTGCAGGATGGAGAAGTTCAGATTCCGGATGGAGCGCTTCGCGGCAGCAGGATTCTTCTGGTTGAGGATAATGAGATCAACCGGGAGATTCTCGCCGAGCTTCTCGCGCCGACGGGGCTTGAGATCGACGAGGCTGAGAATGGAAAGCTGGCAGTAGAGTGTATTGCCGCTCATCCGTCAGATTATTACCAGCTTATATTCATGGATATCCAGATGCCGGTTATGAACGGTTATGCGGCATCCAGGGCAATCCGGCAGCTGGAGCAGGAGCGCGGCGGGCGTATCCCAGTCGTCGCCCTGACGGCAAATGCGTTTTCGGAAGATGTAGACCGGGCAATGGAAGCAGGCATGGATGGGTATCTGAGCAAGCCCGTCGAGATGGATAAATTGTCTGCGATGCTGTTGCGCTACATACAGGTGCAATGAATCTGCGCGGGTCAGCCACGCAGGCAACGAACCAGACAGCTATGCGTGTATACCGGGAGGTGCCATGTGACAGCATTGCCAGGCACGGATCGAATACCCGTATGGCAAGCGAGGCTTCGATTTAATAGTATGGCCTGTGAAACAGGCACAGAGGTGTGGGAGGAAAACAAGAGATGTACCATTGTCACCTTCATATGAAGTTTTTGGGGCAGGACTGTATTGTATTTAACAGGATCAGGAACATGCCGCCCAAGGAGCGCTTTACCCATAGCGTTTCAAATGAAAAAGCGGATGTGGTATTCCTCAATATTCAGGAGGAAGAAAAAGGGAATCTTCCAGGGCTGTTTCAGGAGGCGGTACGGGAACCAGGCTTCCAGCAGGAGGTCATCGTATTTGCTGCGCCAGGCCAGCGGGAATGGCTGCTTCCGTATCTGGATGTGATTTCCGATATCTGGATGTTTCCGATGCCGGAGGAGGAGCTTTGGTTCCGCCTGCGGAAGTGGCAGAGTGCCCGTAAGGAGCGGATGGATGCCTGGGAGACACATCAGTATCTGGAGGCGGTGATCAACGGCATGCCGCACCTGGTCTGGTTCAAGGACAAAGAAGGGCTTCATCAGAAGGTGAACGACAGCTTTTGCCAGACGGTTAATAAGCCGAAGAAGATCGTAGAAGGCCGTGACCACTATTTTATCTGGGATGTGGATCCCAACGATCCGAGTAATACCGGGCATGACTGCGCAGATTCCGAACGGCAGGTATTTGAGCTGAGGCGGACCTGTGTCTCAGAGGAGACTGTCAAGACCGGGGATGGGATGCGGATTCTGACGACCTACAAGTCTCCGCTGTACGATCTGGACGGAAGTGTGATGGGAACAGTCGGTGTGGGCGTGGATATTACGCAGGAGCGCGCCTATGAGCAGGAGCTGATGAAGAAAAACCGCTCACTTGAGACGATTTTTTCCTTTATCGACTGTGGGGTACTCTGCCATTCTCTGGACGGGAGCCGGATTATCCGTGTGAATGAGGCAGCGCTGAAGATTCTGGATTACCAGTCTCAGGAGGAAATGGAGCGGGAAGGCTTCCGGATGGTCGCGCAGTCGGTGCTGGATGAGGATAAGCCGAAGCTTGCGGCGTGCATCCGGAGCCTGCACAAGGAAGGCGACTGTGTTGAAGTGGAATATCAGGTGAAGCACCATAATGGGGATATTCGTCATGTGATGGGAAGCGTGAAGCTGGTCCGGGAGAACGGTGAGCTGTACTATCAGAGGTTCCTTCTGGACTGCACGAAGCAGAAACAGGAGGAGAAGGAGTACAGACGCCGCCAGCTGGAGCTGATGCGTGCCTTGAGTGTCGATTACAGCCTCGTCTGCTTTGTGGACCTCGACACAGGGAAAGGGGTTCCCTTACACATACAGAATGAGAATGGCAGGATCGGCAGAGAACTGATGGTGGGCAACCTGATGTTTGACGAGTTTACGGAACGGTACATCCGCCGGTATGTGGTGAAGGAAGACCAGGATATCATGCGCGCGGCCACAAACCGAAGCCGGATCTGCAGGGAGCTGGAGAAGAAACAGCTGTTTTATACGAATTTCCGGCTGGAATCAAACGGCACGAAAAATTATTACCAGATGAAGGTGGTGCGTGCCGGGGAGTGGGAGAACGCACATACCATTGTCATGGGGTTCCGGAGTGTGGACGAAGAGACCCGCAGGGAGATGGAACAAAAACGGCTGCTTCAGGATGCGCTTGCACAGGCAAATCAGGCGAACCAGGCGAAGAGCGTATTTCTCTCGAATATGTCACATGATATCCGTACGCCGATGAATGCGGTGATCGGCTTTACCAGCCTGGCGGCGGCCCATCTGGACGACCGGGCGCGGGTGGCGGATTATCTGAAAAAGATTCAGACCTCCGGGAAGCATCTGCTTGGTCTGATCAATGATGTGCTGGATATGAGCCAGATTGAGCGCGGGAAAATGCAGCTGGAGGAGACGCTCTGCAGTCTCCCGGAACTTCTTGAGGCGCTGGGAGCAATGGTGCAGGCAGAGGTTGGCAAAAGGCAGCTGCAGCTGCAGATTGACAAGCCAGCGGAGTGTGGGGAGCGGCTGTACTGTGACCGGACGCGGCTGAACCAGATTCTGTTGAATGTGGTCGGCAATTCTGTGAAGTATACGAAGCCGGGCGGAAGAATTACGCTGAGTGCTGTACGAAAGCCAAACGCGCCGGAAGGATGCGCATGCTATGAATTCTGTGTGCAGGATACCGGAATCGGTATGAGCCGGGAATTTCTTGCGCATGTCTTCGAGCCGTTCGAACGGGAGAAAAATACCACGACGAGCGGGATCGAAGGGACAGGGCTTGGCATGGCGGTGACAAAGAGCCTGGTCGACATGATGGGCGGAACGATCCAGGTGGAAAGCGAGCCGGGGCGCGGCACTACGGTGCGCATGACCTTTACCTTCCGAAAGGAAGAGCTGGCGGAGGAAGAGACGGCTGCCGGGAAAACAGGAGCAGCGGACGGACAGACGGAAACAGAGGAGGACGACGGGCACGGAACAGGCCGTATCCTGCTCGCAGAGGATAATGAGCTGAACCGGGAGATTGCCGAGGCAATCCTGGAGGATGCCGGATTTAAGACGGAAGTCGCAGAAAACGGACAGGAGGCGGTGGAGATGCTGAGAGGCTCCGCGCCTGGACACTACGATCTGGTGCTGATGGATATCCAGATGCCGGTCATGAACGGCTATGAGGCAGCGCGGGCGATCCGCAGCCTTCCGGATCCCAGACGTGCATCGATTCCGATTTTTGCAATGACCGCCAACGCATTCGAGAAGGATAAGGAAGAGGCACAGAAAAGCGGGATGAACGGCCACATCGCGAAGCCGGTGGATGTGGACATCCTGCTGGAGATGATCGGGAGAGTGTGCAAGTAGGGAACGGCAGGCTGGCCGGTCCGGCCGGGAAGTACCTAAAATCCTGCTGGAACGCAGACCGGGATGAAGGCTATCGAACGATAACCGATAGCTGTTCCGGGGCGGCTTCCACGGTGACACGCTCAAAAAAACCAAAGATTTCGCCGTCCGTATGGACGCAGAGGGATACATTTGCCTGAAGGACTGCTTTTTTGCAGGTCAGGATATGTATCCCTTTTTTTCCGACATGATTACCGGAAAAGGCGAGGGGAAGCACTTTGAGGATCTGCCTTCTGGACAGACCCTGAGCCAGACAGAGCTGGAATGTCTCCTCTTCAGGGGCGGCATCCGGCGTAAAATAGAATCCGCCGCCCTCATAGGGAAGGTTCATCACCGCCGCAAAGAAGGTTTCCTGGAACAGAAGAGGCTCCTGTTCGTCCAGGGAAAGGCGGATGGGATAGGATTTCAGAGAAAGCATAAGGCGCAGGGCGGTGACTAGATACACCAGCTTGCCAAGATGGAAGAAATTCAGCAGGTGCTTTAGTCTGGACTGGTAGGCGCCATTGCAGACGTCGGCGTCAAACCCCATTCCGGAACTGACCACAAAGGCGTGCGTCTGCTCTCCGGCATGGACCAGCCCAAGCTTGATGCGGGAAATTTCCCGGGGATTGAGGATGATGTCCAGCGCTTTGATGGGGTCTCTTTCCAGGGAAAGCCCCCGGACAAAGTCATTTCCGGAGCCGGTAGGGATACAGCCGAGCGTCAGGTGATCCCAGCGGGTGAGACCGTCGACAAATTCATTGATGGAGCCGTCGCCTCCCACGATCACAGCGGTGACGGGATTTGAAATGCGGGACAGGGAGGCAGCGAGCTGCCGTGCCTCCCCTCTTTTTGAGAGCAGTCGGGCCTTGTAAGACGTCCCGCGCCGGTTTAGCTCTTCCTCTAAGATTTTCCAGATCTTTTTGCCCCGGCCGCAGCCGGAGATGGGATTGACGATGAAATAGTACAGCATAGAGGCCTCTTTCTTGTTCCAGAATAGAGTTGGATACGACTCTTTTGTCCTTTGTTCTGCTGATATGATAGAAGTTCGGGTAAACTTTGTCAAGAGCCATAAAGAGCTGGGCGATATTATGGAATTTGTTCCTGAAAGCAAAGAAGAGAGAGGAGGAGGTGCGGCGCTGTCAACTGGAAATGGGGTGAGAGAAGGACTTGCCGGTTTGTAGAAAAGTGATATACTACTGGCAGGAAGGCCCGGCTTCTATGGTCGATCGGGGAATTGCCTGGATTTGGCAGCACCTGGAAACGGTGAAGAGATCATTCGTGCAGTTTGCTGGTCTGAATCTGCACAAGATTGTGTTGGATCAGTTAGCGTAATTAGGGGCGAGGGCTTCCTGTATCCGGTGGAGATGTTTTCTGTAAGAAAGAAGGAATGCGTAGATGTGGTTTGTATTTGCACTTTTATCAGCCGTGTTTGCAGCGCTGACCTCGATTCTGGCCAAGACAGGAATTGAGGGGGTCAATTCGAATTTAGCGACGGCTATCCGGACGGTAGTAGTCGTCGTGATGGCATGGGGGATGGTATTCCTGACCCACGGGCAGGGCGGTCTGGCGGCGATCAGCAGAAAGAGCTGGATTTTCCTGATTCTTTCCGGGCTGGCAACCGGAGCCTCCTGGCTCTGCTACTACCGGGCGCTGCAGCTCGGGACCGTATCGCAGGTGGTGCCTGTGGATAAGCTGAGCGTCGTGATTACCTTGATTCTGGCAGTTGTGTTTCTGCACGAGCAGGTCTCTGTAAAGTCTGTCATTGGCTGTATCCTGATTGCGTCAGGAACCCTGTGCATGGTACTGTGAGGGAGAAAAAGAAAATAAGGACAGTTTTTTGATTAAACAGGAACCTTATCACAGGCTCCTGTTTTTGCTATAGTCATAGCAGAGCAGGGGAAAGACTTCGGAAAAGATAAGGAGGGATGCGTGTGAATACGTATTATCTTGCCATTGATATCGGCGCTTCCAGCGGAAGGCATATGCTGTCCTGGATTGAGGATGGGAAGATCCGTCTGGAAGAAATCTATCGCTTTGCGAATGGAATGACGGAAAAAAACGGCCATCTGTGCTGGAATGTGGAGCGGCTGTTTGAAGAGATTCTGAACGGTATGGCAGAATGCCGGAAGATCGGGAAAATTCCGGTCAGTATGGGAATTGATACCTGGGCGGTCGATTTTGTTCTGCTGGACGGGGAAGGAAAGCGGCTTGGCGATGCCGTGGGCTACCGTGACCACCGGACGGAGGGGATGGATGCTGAAGTCAGCCAGGTCATCCGTCCGGAAGCGCTCTATCAGAGGACGGGGATCCAGAAGCAGATTTTCAATACCATCTATCAGCTGATGGCAGTGAAGAAGCAGACACCGGAATGGATGGAGCAGGCGGAGACTCTGCTGCTGATACCGGATTATTTTAATTATCTGCTGACGGGAGTGAAAAAGACCGAATACACCAATGCCACGACGACACAGCTTGTGAATCCGGAAACGTTTGACTGGGATCGGGAGCTGATCGAAAGGCTGGGCTATAAAATGTCCCTGTTTACGCCCATCACGATGGCGGGGACGACGGTTGGCTGTCTGTCCGAACCGATTCAGGAACGAGTCGGATTCAATCTGGAGGTGATCCAGACGGCTTCCCATGATACAGCCTCCGCGGTACTGTCGGTGCCGGCGAAGGAGAAAGAGTTCCTCTATATCAGCTCCGGGACCTGGTCTTTGATGGGAGTGGAGCAGATGCATGCGGATTGCTCCGATGCTGCCCGGCTGGCGAATCTGACGAATGAGGGCGGATACGGGCATCGTTATCGTTTCCTGAAAAACATTATGGGGCTCTGGATGATTCAGTCTGTGCGCCATGAACTGGAGGACCGGTATTCCTTTGCAGAGCTGTGCAGTATGGCGGAGGAGTGCAGAGATTTCCCGTCAAGGGTGGATGTAAATGACACCCGGTTCCTGTCGCCGGAGTGTATGACTGCAGCGATCCAGGCGTACTGCCAGGAGACCGGGCAGGAAATTCCGGAAACACCGGGAGAGCTTTCGACTGTCATCTATCAAAGTCTTGCCGGGAGCTATGGAAAGACGGTGAAGGAGATCGAGGAAGTGACAGGAAAGAGTTACCGTGCCATCCACATCGTTGGAGGCGGAGCGAACGCCGGGTATCTGAACCAGCTGACCGCGAAAGCCACCCAAAAGACGGTGTACAGCGGCCCGACGGAAGCGACGGCAATCGGAAATATTGCTGTTCAGATGCTGAAGCGACAGCAATTTGGAAGCGTGGAAGAGGCGAGAAGCGTGATCTACGATTCCTTCGAGGTTCATTGTGTAGAGCCATAAGGTATTCCACTTTGCGTGATATTTCTGCCAAATTCAGTTGACGTAGTAAGAGTGAAGGATGCTGGTAAACGAAAGGACATGGTACGGCCCGTTTGGTTCCGGTATCATGGTATTGTGTGTGGAGTCATAGGACAGAAAAGAATACAGGAGGAAAAGAACATGAGCATTTTAGATGCAAAATTTGTACAGGGCTTTATTCGTATGTGTAATGACGGCTGGGAGCAGGGCTGGCACGAGCGGAACGGCGGCAATCTCTCCTATCGGATGAAGCCGGAAGAGGCAGAAGAGGTGAAGGAATACCTGACTGCAGGCGGGGAGTGGAAACCGATCGGAACCAGCGTGCCTGGCCTGGCCGGAGAGTATTTTATGGTGACAGGAAGCGGGAAATATTTTCGGAATGTCATTCTGGACCCGGCAGACAGTACCTGTATCATTGAGCTGGACGAGAAAGGGGAGAATTACCGGATCCTCTGGGGCCTGGTAAACGGCGGAAGACCGACCAGTGAGCTGCCCAGCCATCTGATGAACCATGAAGTAAAAAAGGCAGCGTCCGGCGGAAAGCACCGGGTCATCTATCATGCGCATACAACGAATGTGATTGCACTGACCTTTGTGCTGCCGCTTGAGGATGAGGTATTTACCAGAGAGCTCTGGGAGATGGCAACGGAGTGTCCTGTGGTATTTCCATCTGGAATCGGCGTTGTGGGCTGGATGGTTCCGGGCGGAAGAGAGATCGCGGTGGCGACCAGCGAACTGATGAAGCAGTATGATGTGGCGATCTGGGCGCATCATGGAATGTTCTGTTCCGGGGAGGATTTTGACCTGACTTTCGGCCTGATGCACACCGTAGAAAAATCTGCGGAGATTCTTGTAAAGACATTATCGATGCGGCCGGACAAGCGGCAGACCATCACCCCGCAGAACTTCCGGGACCTGGCTGTGGATTTCCATGTGACGCTGCCGGAAAAATTTTTATATGAGAAATAGGAGGAGGGTATTATGTTAGTTGAGACAAAAGCGAGAGTAGGTGTTTTTTCCATCGCATTGGGAGCGTATCTGCCCCAGTTCCCGCAGCTTGTGCCGGAATTTGAAAGCCAGTATGAGGCGTTTAAAAAGACTCTGCCGGATACGGTTGAGATCATCGACGGCGGTATGGTAACGACGAAGGAGCAGTCCCAGGCCGCGGGAGATAAATTCCGGGCGGCAGATGTGGATCTGGTATTTCTGCAGCTGCTCACCTATGCCACTTCCTATAACATGCTCCCGGCAGTGAAGGATCTGGATGTCCCGGTCGTTCTCGTCAATGTTCAGAAACGGAAGGCGCTGGACTACGATCACACAGATATCGCGTCATGGCTTGGCGAAGGGTATGCCTGCGGCGCGGTCGGAGAGATGGTGGCGGATCTGGAGCGGTATGGCAAGCGGCATGCGGTGATCACCGGAGTTGTAGAAGGTGGAGATCCGGCTGTACAGGCGGAGATCGAGGACTGGTGCCGGGCTGCCCAGACGAGAAGAAGATTCCGCGATACGAACATTGCACAGATCGGAAGGCCGTATCCGGGCATGATGGATCTGTATATTGATGAGTCCAACCTGTACAGAAGGATGCATTTGTATACAAAGCAGTTTGACTGGGAAAAAATGTGGGTCATCGCAGACAACATTACGGATGAAGAGGCGATTCGCAGTAAGGCGCAGGAAATTCTGGATACCTTTGAGATCGAGGGCGGCGGAACCATCGAGAAGGTATGGGAGATGGCAAAGTATGTGGTCGCTTTTGAAAAGTGGTGCGAGGACGAAAAGCTGGGGCTGATTGCTTCGCACTATGACGGGTTTGCGAAGGGGCAGGCGGGTGTCCTGGACAGTATGCTGATCCCGGCATTCTCCATGCTGATCAAGCAAGGGGTAGCCTGCGCGGTCGAGGGGGACATGAAGGTTGCCATGGCAATGAGTATTCTGAAGACTATTTCTGGAACCGGGCAGCTTGCAGAGATGTATTCCATCGACTTCAATGATGACATTGCCATCATCGGGCATAGCGGTTCCGGCGACGCGGATATCTCCGACCGGAAGCCGACGATGAAGATCGTGGAGGTGTTCCACGGAAAGACCGGCGGCGGGTATCTGACGCAGTTTTATCCGTATACCGGTCCGGTTACGTATCTTGCGATCACGCAGGACGGAGACGGGCATTTTAAGTTCATTGCGGCGGAGGGTGTGAACGAGGAGGGCAAGATCCTTTCCTTTGGAGATACCAATATGAGAACCCGTTTCACCTGTGGAGCGAGGGAGTTTGTGAACCGCTGGAGCGAGTGCGGCCCGACCCATCACTTTGTGGCAGCTACAGGCCGGCACATTGATACGATCCGGAAGGTGGCAAAGATCTTCAACGTACCGGTAGAAATCGTTACAAGATAGCATTGTTCCACAGCTGCGGCTCAGCCCTCCAGTCGGAACGTACCTTTCGCCTGGCGGTTTGAATCCCCTTACAGTTTCCGGTATTCCCGGAAAAAGTAGAGGTTGGCAGCGATTGCGGTAAAGGTCCAGGCACAGAGGTACAGCAGATATAGGGATGTAATCGTGTGGAAGTACGCGAACACGGTATAGATCCAGAGAATCCGGAATACGACGCTTCCCATGATCACAATTACAGTGGGGACGACAGCCTTTCCAAGACCGCGCGCACCTGCGGTTGCGTTGTCCATAAAAGCGGAAACGCAGTAGGACAGGGACATAATGGTAATGCGGGCAAGTCCGGCATTTGCCACGTCCGGATCACTGGTAAACAGCAGCAGGAACATATCGCGGAAAAAGAAAATCAACAGTCCGAGGATCAGGCCGGTTCCGAAGGAATACAGGGTTGTAATGCCGTAGACCTTCCGGATCCGGTCTTTTTTACCAGCTCCCAGATTTTGCGCAATGAAGCTGGTGCAGGCAGTATAAAAGGCTGCCATCATGTCATAGACGATGGAATCCGCATTTGCGGCGGCTGAATTTCCTTCGACGGTGACATGGTCAAAGGAATTGACCGCGGTCTGGACGAAGAGATTCGCGACCGCAAACAGGGAATACTGTACCGCAGAGGGAATGCCAATCGCAAGCAACCGGCGGAGGATCATGCCGTCCGGGCGAAAGCCTGCGAATTCCAGACGGAAATGGTCGCGGCTCCCAAGCAGCGCGCGCAGGACCAGAATGGCAGACACGTACTGAGAGAGAGCGCTCGCCAGCGCGACACCCATTGCGCCGAGGTGAAATATAATCACGAAGATCAGATTCAGTATGACGTTCAGCACACCGGAGATGGCCAGGTAGAGCAGCGGCTTTTTTGTGTCCCCGGCAGCGCTCAGGATTCCATTGCCGTAGTTGTACAGTGCCAGAGCGGGGGAGCCGAGCAGGTAGATCCGGAAATACAGCAGCGCGTCTGCCATCAGCTCGTCCTTGGTATTCATCAGGCGCAGGATCGGACCGGAGAGCAGCTCACCGGCAATCAGGACCAGTAATCCGGTGCCAAGGCAGACAAAGAAGGCATTCTGGATGCAGCGCTTCTCTCGCTCCCTTTGGTGTGCGCCGATAAACAGAGCGGTCAGCGCATTTGCGCCGCTCGCCATTCCGATCAGGATCCCGGTGGTAAGGCTGATCAGGATGCTGGTCGATCCTACTGCACCCAGAGCGATTGGACCAGCGAATTTCCCCGCCACCGCAACGTCAGACAAATTGAAAAAAATCTGAAGCAGATTTGAAAACATTAAAGGTACGCTGAAGCGGAAGATGTTTTTCCACAGCGAACCGGTACACATATCCATCATAGTTATACAGTTCCTCCCGGGGATTGCTCCCTTTTTTGAAATCCCGCTTATTATAGTACCGGGAACTGGTGTTGTAAAGACTCGGTTTCGACAGTTGTCGGGCAGCCTGTGCGGATGCACAGCCTACTCAGACAATGTCGGTTAAAATTCCTGCTGGAACACAGGATTTTTACAGCTGCTCCGACCTCTGGAAGCTTGTAAAGTCTCACTTTACGAGCATGCCTCCCTGGGGCTATACTTCTCTGTGTAGTGATACCGTGAATTGTAATATAGGAAAGGTCTGGGAGCAGAGGGGAAAGAATTAGGGCTGGACATGCAGGAAGGAGTAGAAGAATATGACAGGATTAGAAATGGAGTGGTATACCATTCCGGAGTTTGCGGAGGCAGAGCCGCGCTGTCTTTACCATAAAGAAAATCAGGAAGCAGAGGACGCCAGTCCGGCGGAAGGAATGCAAAATCTGCATGTGCTGGCGCGTGCCGGGATAGCGTATGCGGCCGGAGACGGGATCGTCCGGCTGCGGATTTCCGCGGATGATTACTATAAGCTGTATGTGAATGGGGTGTTTGCGGGACAAGGCCCGGCGCCCGGGTACCCGGAGCAATACTATTTTAATGAGCTGGATATCACGCCTCTGCTTGTGGAAGGCTGGAATGTGCTCGCGGTGCATCTGTATTACCAGGGGCTGGTGAACCGGGTGTGGAACAGCGGAGACGGAAGGTTCGGCGTGGCGTGCGAGATTTGCCGCGGGGAACGGCGGAACGAGAGAATGCTGCAGGTGCGGGACGAACAAATACAGGGAGAGCTGAGTCGATGCAAAAAGCAGCAAGTACCGGGACAGCGGAGCCTGCAGGGGGAACTGCAAGTACCGGGACAGCGGAGCCTGCAGAGGGAACTGCGAGTACCGGGCCAGCGGAGCCTGCAGGGGGAACTGCGAGTACCGGAAAATCGGCAGCAACAGTGTGATTTGGGTGAAATGTATGAACCAGGGGGGCCGCAGGCAGCGCCGGAGTTGCAAGGCGTTCGGCATCAGCACGAGATCCCGGTGTGGCGGTATCAGATCTCCACTGCGTATGAGGGAGAGCCGACTGGCTACGATACACAATTTCTGGAAAACTTTGACAGCCGCTGCTGGGAGGAGGACTGGACGGATCCGGAGTATGACGACAGCGCGTGGAAGGAAATGGTGCGTATGCGGCATGCAGATTACCAGATGGTGCCGGAACCGGCAAGGCAGCTTGTGGTATACGAGCTGCAGCCCCAGACGATCCGGAAGGAGTCATCGGTCTGGATGCTGGATCTGGGGCGGGAGGTCACAGGCGGCCTCCGGCTCCGTGCGCGCGGCAGAAGCGGAAGCCGGGTGACGATTCGCATGGGCGAGGAGCTTGCAGAGGACGGAAGTGTGCGCTGGCAGATGCGGTGCGGATGCCGGTACGAAGAAGTCTGGACACTGAGGGATGGCGAATGTTCTTACGAATCGTATGACTATAAAGGATTCCGGTATGTCCAGCTGCAGTTTGAGGACGACGTGGAGCTGCTGCAGGCAGCCGCTGTGGTGCGTCATTACCCTTTAGAGGAGCAGCTCTGTACCCTGAACTGCAGTGCGCCTTATGTGCAGGATATTTTTGAAATCTGCAAAAATGCGGTGAAGTGCGCGACTCAGGAAGGATATCTGGACTGTCCGACGCGGGAGAAAGGACAGTACCTGGGGGATGCATTTGTGACCGCGCATGCCCAGGTCTGGCTTGGCGGAACGACAGAACTGCTCCGGAAATGTATTAGCCAGTTTGCGCAGACGGCGCAGATCTGTCCTGGGCTGATGGCAGTCGCTCCGGGGAGCTTTATGCAGGAAATTGCGGATTTTTCTCTGCTGTGGCTGGAGCTGCTTTGGCTGGACTATCAGTTTACGGGAGATTGCACTTTCCTTGCAAAGTATTATCCGGCGGCAAAACAGGTGCTCGCGTATTTTCAGAAGTACGAACGGGCGGACGGGCTTCTGGAGCAGGTTGCGGAGAAATGGAATCTGGTGGACTGGCCGGAGAATCTGCGGGATGGCTATGATTTTGAGCTGAGCCGTCCGGTCGTGGCGCCCGGCTGCCACAATGTCATCAATGCGCTGTATGTCGGAGTAGTTGGCACGCTTGGAAAGATTGAGCGGCTTCTGGGCATCCCGGTTTCGTATTCCTTTGAAGAACGAAAGCAGTCATATGTTCGCGCATTTTATGACAGGGAGACCGGTCTGTTCCGGGACAGCGAGACGAGCAGTCATACGGCGCTGCATTCGAATGTCTATGCGCTGTATTTTGACCTGTGCCCGGTGGACGGGAGAGAACGGATTGCGGATTTTCTGCAGAAGAAGGGACTTTGCTGCGGCGTGCTGGTCAGCTATTTTTATCTGAAAGCGCTTGCGAGGTGCGGACGGCAGGGGGAAGTATACCGTGTGCTGGTCAATGAGAGTGAGCACGGCTGGGTCAACATGCTGCGGGAGGGCGCGACCGCCTGTATGGAGGCCTGGGGCAAAGATCAGAAATGGAATACGAGCCTGTGCCACCCGTGGGCGAGCGCGCCGATCCCGGTATTGATAGAGGATATCGCCGGATTCCAGCCGGACCCGGAGGCAGCAGAGGGCTTCCGTTTCTGCCCGCATATCCCGAAGGAAGCAGGGACATTTACACTGAACGTGCCGTTTCGCGGAAGGAGGTATGTGATTCGCACTTTTTCTGAAAATGATCCTCCGTTTCTGGAATCAGGGGAGGGGCAGGAATATTAAAGGTAATGAATCCTGCTTTTTGTTCGAAAAACACTTGATTAAACGAACATAAGCATCTATACTGTAAAAAAGCGCGGATGTGAGGTGGGAAAGATGGAAGAAAAAGAGGCGCTCGAGCAGGAGATTGAACGTCTGAAAAAGAAAGTGAAATCCTTATCAGAAGCTTATCAACAGGCAGTAGAGAAGCTGGAAGAGCTCCAGCAGAAGGATGCGGGACCCAAAAGAAAAGGGAGGCCATCCATCGATGAGGAAAAACAGGCAAAGATTCTTTGTATGTACCGCAAGGGAGATACCATGCGCAGGATCGCGGAGGAAGAGAACGTAGCAGTGAGTACGGTGCACAAAATTATTCGGGAGGCATCCGCGAGGTCAAGGGTCGTTTATGTCTTCGCGGACCGGGAAAAGCCTGCCACGGTGATTGATGTGTGCGGTCTGACGGAAAAAGTAAGCATTGTAAATCTGACAGACGATCTGATAAGCCGTGCATTCGGAATCAGGGAAAACCTGAGCTGGGAAGATTATGAGGAATTTCTGGAAAGCAGATGCATGCCGCGTACCAGATATGGGATTCGGGAGGAACTGAAAAGTCTTGGACTGGATGCCTATGATCCATTTCAGATCACTGCTCTGACACGGGGACGGGTGTACGGAGATCATCAGTATCTGACCAGAATGAAGGCAGGGTTTATCCGGGATTTTGACGAGATTATGAAGAAAACCGCTGATGCAGAGACAAGGCGGGCAGAGCTTTTGGAGCTTCTCAGGCGTAGAGAAAAGGAGTGGAAGCTGGATGAAGGTGAGTACTGATCCACGGAAACAGGAACAAAGGCTGGTCTGGACCTCCTCAAAAGGAAACCAGAATAAGTGGTGTATCGATGGCGTTTGGTATAAAGAGGATGGCCTTGGCTATGAGGCGCTGGCGGAGGTTTTGATTTCCCGGTTACTTGAGAAGAGTAATGTTGACAATTATGTTGCTTACGATTATGAATGGCTGGACAAAAACGGGTGTCTGCGCCGGGGCTGCAGATCAAAAAGTTTTATGCTGCCGGAAGATGATAAAACGGTATCTGTGGATCGGCTTTTTCAGCTCTATTATGGAGAAAGTGCGGCGAATGCAGTTCTGAAGTTCCCGGAGATTGAGGACCGGGTTCGGTATGTAGCTGACAGTGTGGAGCGGATTACAGGGCTGAAAGATTTTGGGATCTATTTGAAAAAGGTGATCACGTTAGATGCACTGTTTCTGAATGAAGACCGCCATTTTCATAATATTGCGGTGATTCAGAAAAAGGACGGAACCTATCGGGAATGCCCGGTTTTTGACAATGGAGCATCACTTTTTTCTGATGTCACTGGAGATTATCCGCTGCGTATGGGGCTGGAGGAGTGTTACCAAACGATACAGGCAAAACCGTTTTCTACAGATTTTGACAGGCAGCTGGATGCCTGTGACCTATTATTTGGAGGATTCCGATTTCAGGCGAAGTTTACCATAAAAGACGTTGAGCAGATCCTTGCAGAATTTAAAGGGATCTATGAGGACGCGGTTTTATACAGAGTTCAGGAAACTATGCGGATTCAGATGAGAAAATACGCTTACTTGTTTTAAACAGATAGAATCAAAACAGATGCATTTTAGCATGGCAGCCGGGTACCCCTGCATACATTGTAAAAACAGCCTTTCTGGGGGAATTTCCTTGAAGGATTACATAGAAGAACGGGTACTGACGGTGGCAGATTACATTATCGGGCATGGGACAACGGTCCGGAGCGCGGCAAAGCAGTTTCATATCTCAAAGTCAACGGTGCATCAGGATATGGTTTATAAGCTGCCGCAGATCAATCCCTCTCTGGCGGCGGAGGTCAGGAAGGTACTGGATGTCAATAAGTCCGAGCGCCATATCCGGGGCGGCCTTGCGACGCGGAGAAAATATCTTCACACAGACAAGGAAGCTGCGGGAACGCAGGATTTTTAGCTGTTCCGACCTTCTGCAGACTCACTATGCGGGCTTTCAAACATTTCGGTGTACTTCTTCTGGCAATGGCGGGTCAAATTGTAACTGAAGTGCTGCAGTAACAGGTTTAACGTTTTTCCTTTTGCGCTTGACAAGCCGGGCGGATTCGTAGTACCCTAAAAGCAGTGATTCAGCAGCCGGTTGAACGACAGATATAAGGTATCTATGAGCGGATGGTGCGTTCGGATGTCGCGAATGGAATGCGATTGGTTTGAACACCGTAACGATCAAGTGCTGCTGGAAAGTGACAAACCGGGCAGGCAAATCTGTTTGCTGCGCTTTGGATGCTTCCAAAAGGGAATGCCGGACTGGAGGGCAGGCAGGTTTACCGGGGCAGGAACGACGAGATGAGGGGGAGCCATGGCAGTAACGTTAAAGGAGATCGCGCAGAGCTGCAACGTTTCGGTGACAACCGTTTCCAACATTCTGAACGGCAAGCCGAAGGTGAGTGAAGAGACAAAGAAGAAGGTACTTGAGGTAATTGACACACTTGGCTATCAGCCGAATTATTTTGCTCAGGGGCTGCGGCGGCAGAAGACGATGAACATTGGCATCAGTGCGGAGGACCTCGCGCAGTTCACCAGCCCGGACATCATCGAGGGCATTACAGACTGGTGTGAAAATAAGGGCTACCATATGCTGCTTCAGAATCTGCGGTTATATGCCCGCTGGGGTGATACGTGGTATGATAAGCCGGAGCTGATTAAGACTGTTCTGGACCCTGCAATGAGGGAATTTTCCTCGATCAAGGTCGATGGCCTGATTTATGTCGCAGGTCATGAGCGGAAGATCAGTTATCTCCCTGGCAATGTGGAGATACCGATGGTGCTTGCCTACTGCCGCTCCGATAACTGTATTTCCTCTGTGGAAGTGGACGATGAGAGAAGCGCCTATGAGGTGGTAAAGTACATACTGAGCCAGGGACATAAAAGGATCGGTGTGGTGAGCGGATGCTCTGACAACCTGCATTCGATCGCCCGCCTGCTCGGATATCAGAAGGCTCTGTACGAGGCAGGGGTCCTGTACAATCCCAATTGGGTCAAATTCGGGGACTGGGTGCCCGAAAAGGCGTATCAGGCAGCCGGAGAACTGATCAGGGAGGGCGTGACTGCGATCTTCTGTATGTCAGACTGGATGGCAGGCGGTGTCTATCACTGCATTGAGGACCACGGCCTGAAGGCAGGAAGGGATATTGCGGTCACAGGCTTTGACAATGAGCGTGCAGCCTGCTGGTATATCCCACGGCTTACAAGCAGTGCGCTTCCGCTGAATGAGGTGGGAAGAGAGGCGGCAAGAATGCTGCTGGAACGCCTTTCGCGCCAGGACCAGGAGGAGGCTGCTCCCATTGTGCCGGAGCATATTCGGATTCCGTGTCATCTGTACATCCGCAATTCTGTCCACAAATTGCAGGAATAGAAGGAAAGCGGTGAAGAGATGCCGCAAATTGTTAGGAAACTACAGACACTGGCATTTGTCTGATCAGACGTATGCGGGGTCCTGCAGATTCTGGCAATTTAGCGACATCTCTTCTTTTTTTTATGATTAAAAACGATACACTCAAAATTGCATTTTTCGGGAAAATTATTCATATTTTCCACGTTATCTCCACTCTGAAAGCAAAAAGAGAAAAACGTTTTCTGATACAAGCATACGCGACTTGTAAAAGAAGAAAACCGCAAAACAAAGAAATATACACAATTTTTGAAAAATATATTTGTATAAATATAACAAAAATAACAATAAAATCAATTATTTGGTTGACAACGAAAAGAAAAGTGCTTATCATCCTAAAAGTCGGATTATAAGTA
>DKWE01000131.1:0-4826 GCA_002491565.1 Lachnospiraceae bacterium UBA7160
TGCTGGCGGCCGTTTACCGGAAAGCATTATGATCTGGCGCGTCAGGTCAGCTCCTACTGGGTGAACTTTGTAAAGACCGGAAATCCGAACGGGACAGACACCTTCGGAAATCCGCTTCCCGAATGGAAATCCTTTACCCGCGAGAATGCGTTTGTCATGGAATTTACGGATCAGCCGGAGCAGTCGGCAGTCGCGATCGACCCGCTCATGCAGTTCCGGATCGATTATACCCTGAACAAGGGGAATTGTGACACACATCTGGCAGAAGACTTTTTCAAACATGCTCTCGAGGATGCAGGCAAACAGGAGTGAGTTATCGAAAAACGCATTCTTGAAGAAAAGACGCATGGATGTTTGCATGGAGCGGTTCAGGCGCTGACCTGAATCAGTATGGAGTGAAAGCAGGACAGAGGTATGATGACAGGCGAACACAGGGTAAGGGAGGCGTTTACATAATCATGAGAGATCAACTTGTAATTCATACTCACAAAGTTAAATTTGATACCGCGCCGGAGCTGTACGGACTGTTTTTTGAGGACATCAACCGGGCGGCGGACGGAGGGCTGTACCCGGAGATGATCCGGAACCGGGCCTTTGAAGATTCGCTGGACCCGGAAGGATGTACGGTAGATGAGAACCGGAAAATATTTGTCAATCCCTATGGCTGGCCTGGTGCGTTCAACCATGGAGAGGGGATGGATGAATGGGCGGCGGCAGTCGAAGAGACGGAGATTCCGGGCTGGTATGTGCGGAACGCCTCCTGGCGGCTTCTGACCAGCGCCACCTTAAACTCCAACCGGAAAGCGGCGCTGGAGGTGACGTTTGCGCCGGGAGGAATGCTGTACAATATCGGCTACTGCGGCGTGCCGGTAAAAAAGGGAGAGGCGTATCAATTCTATTTCTGGGGGAAGGCGCAGACAGCGGCGACGCTTCGCGTGAGCCTTGCCTCGGAAGAGGGAGTGTGTCTTGGCAGCGCAGAGCTCAGTCTGGAGCCTGGAGATGCTTACCAGAGGTATGACTGCGCGCTTACAGCGCTTCAGACCGATTACCGGGGCAGGCTTGTACTGGAAAGTGACAGGGAGCTGACTCTGGTGCTTGGCTTTACCTCGCTGATGCCTGCGAAAACCTTTTGCGGTCACGGCCTGCGGGAGGATCTTGCGCTCGCCTTGAAGAATACGCACGCGCAGTTTATCCGTTTTCCCGGCGGCTGTGTGGTAGAGGGAATCAACGAGCAGAATGCACTGCGCTTTTCCCGCACGATCGGGCCGGTCTGGGAGCGTCCGGGTGCACAGCTGATGTGGCATTACCGCACGACGAACGGTCTCGGCTTTCACGAGTATCTGCAGCTCTGCGAGGATCTCGGCATGGAGGCGATGTATGTAGCAAATTGCGGGATGAGCTGCCAGGCGCGCCATGGCTGCGGATTTTCAGAGGAGGTTACGCGGGAATATCTCGAGGAGGCGCGCCATGCGCTGGAGTATGCGCTTGGCGGGGAGGACACCCCGTATGGAAGCCTTCGTGCAAAATACGGACACAGAGAACCATTCCGCCTGAAATACATGGAGATTGGCAATGAGAACTTCGGGCCGGAGTATGACGCCCGTTATCAGCTGTTCTATGAGACGCTGAAAAAGGAATATCCGCAGGTCCTCTTTATCTCAAACAGCCACACGGAGCGGCAGGGGCTGCCAACGGAGTATGCGGATGAGCATTACTATGACGCGCCGGAGTTTTTCCTTGAAAATACGGATTTGTTTGATGATTATGACCGGAAGGGACCGAAGATTTTTGTTGGTGAGTATGCGGTAAACGGCGGCAATACGATTGCTTCCATGGAGTGCGCACTGGCAGAGGCAGCGTTCCTGCTTGGCATCGAGAACAATCAGGATATCGTGAAGCTGACCGCCTATGCGCCGTTATTCCAGAATTCGGACTATACGGCGTGGAAGCCGAATCTGATTGTTTTTAACAATCATCAGGTGTACGGGATCCCGAGCTATCATGCAATTTCATTGCTCGGAAAATACCGCGGCGATCAGGTGGTGGAGCTTGAGCATTCCGGCAGCACAAAGCCGCCCGTCTATCGGGGACTCCCGGGGCTTCTGTGCGAGAAAGAAGGGCTTTTGTTCCGCAATGTGCGGGTCAACGGAACTGCGGCGGAGGTTTCCCGCTGCATATACGGGACCGTCCGCGAAGAAAACGGCGTTTACCGGATGACGGATGGCGGTGAGCCGCACCGCTGCACGGGAAAGAGCCGGGAGTGGAACGATGCGTTTGAAACCTTTCTTGCCAACCGCGGATTCCAGGAGAAGCCGGTATACTGGGCGGTCTTCGGTCAGGAGGAGCTGGAGGAATACACCTTCGAGGTGGAGATAAAAGCGGAGCCGGATAATTCCATCACGCTGTCCATCTGGAATCATCACCCGGAGACGGATGCCGGCTGCAATGAGCCAAGGGATGTCCAGTGGAATCTGCGCTCTGTCCGGAATCAGGTCTGGCGGATCGAAGACGGAGTTGGGGCGACGAGGACGCCGCGTTTCTTTGACAAGCCGCTCGCAAAGGAGGAGACTGCCACGATACCAGTCCGGTATGGGGAATACAATCAGTTCAAAATCGTGTGCGACCATTTTGGGTATTCCTGCTATATAAATGGGGAGCTGGTACAGGAGAGAAAGCATGTGCTCCATCCGCTGGTGCACGCATCTGCATCGCAGGAAAGAGAGAGGGTATACCTCAAACTTGTCAATACAGATGAGGAAGCGCACAGCGTGCAGATCCATGTGGACTGTGCGGTGGAGGAGCGGGGCATAGCAGAGGTGCTGGCAGCCGCTTTGGAGAGCACGAACTCCTTTGAAGAGCCGCAGTGTGTGAGCGCACGGGAGATGGAGATCACGGCGGGAGAGGAGTTTACATATCTGGCTCCGGCACACTCAGTGAATGTACTGGTGTTGAGGAAGAAGTAAGATACAAAGTGGCATCTGTGTCACAGCTTGGATAGTCTCTGTTGGAGGAAGTACACTGTAATGTCGTGGTGTTTGGAGCAGGAGAAGTGCTGGAATGTCAGGGGTATTTACGTCAGTCGGGTATGCTGGAATGCCAGGAGTATTTATGTCCAGGCGAGTATGCTGAAATGTCCGGCACATTTTCTGAGCTTCTAAGTACAAGGGCAGTTTCTCACGAGATTGGTTGGACTGTGCTTTATAAGTAAATAAGGAAAGGGTGAATACAATGCTAAGAAAAGTAAAGGTTAAAAATGGAATGCTGCAGGGGCTCGTGGGGAAGGATCCACGCATCACCGTGTTTCGCGGTGTGCCGTATGCAAAGCCGCCGGTAGGAGAACTGCGCTGGCGAGCGCCCGAACCTGCGGAGGACTGGGAGGGCGTCCGGAAGTGCTATGAATATGGCGATATGCCGATGATGCGGATACACCCGGGCATCGGCGACGATTTTTATACGAAGGAGCTGCATCCGACGGCAGCGGATTACGGGATGAGTGAGGACTGTCTGTATCTGAATATATTCTCCCCGGCAGCGGCAGAGACGGACAAGCTTCCGGTATTCTGCTATATCCACGGCGGCGGACTTCAGGACGGTTATAATTATGAGGTGGAGTTTGACCCGGAACGCGTCGCGCGCAGAGGTGTTATCGTGGTGATGATCGGCTACCGGCTCGGTCTGTTCGGATTTCTGGCGCATCCGGAGATCACGGCCCGCACGCCGGAGGATGCGGTGATTTCGAATTTTGGTTTCCAGGATCAGTCGCTCGCCCTGCACTGGGTCTATGAGAATATCCGTGCGTTTGGCGGCGACCCGGAGCGCATTACCGTCTGCGGCCAGAGCGCCGGGGCTGGAAGTGTGCAGGCACAGCTCTGCAGCCCGTACAACGAAGGGATCATTGCGGGAGCGATTCTGCAGTCCGGTGTGTCGATGGCGTTTGGCGATGAGGAAAAACCGTTTGGCGCGGCGATGCCCTTGAAGGATGCGGAGGCGCATGGGTCTCGGTTCTTTGAGATGGCTGGTATCCGTGATCTTGCAGAGGCGCAGGAGATGGATGCACAGGAGCTGATGGACCGGGTAAGGGACATTTCTCCGGACTGGAGATTTGGCTTTGGGCAGTGCATTGATGGAAAGTTCGTCCGGGAATCGGTATGGGATTCGTATTACAATGACCGTCTTCCGGACGTGCCGATGATCATCGGTGTCTGCCAGGGCGAGACACAGGGAGGCATGTTCGCAGGACAGAAGCTTACCTTAAAAGGCGTTGAAGAATGGGCGCAGATGTATGGAGACCGGGCAGAGGAGTTTCGAAAGCTTGTGGATCTTCACAGTAATGAGGAAGCGGATGCGCTTACAAAGACGGATGCGAAAAACATGCTTCTGAGCAACAGCAGGGGCTTTTGCGAGTTGCGTTCCTCGATGGGGAAGCGGGTGTATTACTATATCTTTGACCATGACATTCCCGGAGATGATGCAGGCTCGTTCCACGGCTCCGACCTGTGGTTCATGTTTGATTCACTCGGAAACAGCTGGCGTCCGTTTGAGGGAAAGCACTATGACCTGGCGCGCCAGGTGACATCCTACTGGACGAACTTCGTCAAAAATCTGGATCCGAACGGCTTGGATTACAACGGAAATCCGCTTCCGGTCTGGGAACCGTATCACACAGAGAAGAAATCAGTGCTGCGCTTTGTGGACGTGCCGGTGCCGGAGACACTGGCGGACTGCCCGGTTTTGGACTTTAGGTTGGCGTTTGGGAAGGAGAAGTATCGATTATAAGGGATAAATAGCTATCCCGAAGAGCACTTTTTTATTCCCGCGAGCAACGA
>DKWE01000131.1:5126-77958 GCA_002491565.1 Lachnospiraceae bacterium UBA7160
TAGCCATGCTTGCATGGATATTTGGCGGTGCTGTGTGCCAGTGGCACACGGTTAGCGCCGACCGAAGCGTAACGTAGAAGAAATATCCCGTTGCTTGCAGCGGAGTATTTGATTGACATTAACAGAAATTGAATCTATAATAGACGACGACAACTAAATAAGAGGAATGTCTTCAAGGCAGGGTGAAATTCCCGATCGGCGGTGATAGTCCGCGAGCGTTTAAATGCTGATTTGGTGAAACTCCAAAACCGACAGTATAGTCTGGATTTAAAGAAGGTGTACGGAATTTGTTAGGATTGTTCTAACAACATGCACTTTTTCTGCCTGTCTGATAAATGCTTTGTTGACATTTTCAATACACCTTAAAAATCATAACACCTAAAGGCATTTCATTGCTTTTAGGTGTTAATTTTTTTGGAGGTGTATTCACGATGAATAACAAAACAAAGAAACTCGCGACAGTAAGTATGCTCTGTGCTCTTGCCTATGTTGTAGCGGCAGTTGGGCGTATCCCCCTGGTACTCTTTTTGAAGTACGATCCCAAAGACATTATCCTTGTAATCAGTGGACTGATTTTTGGCCCACGCACGTCATTTCTCGTTGCATTCACTGTTTCCTTAGCAGAAATGGTTACTATCAGCGAAAATGGTGTGATAGGCTGTTTTATGAATATCATTTCAAGCTGTTCCTTTGCGTGTGTGGCTGCATTTATTTACAGCAAAAGACGTAAATTATCGGGTGCTATTGGTGGGCTATTTTGTGGTTGGGGCTGTCAGGTTGCAGTTATGCTTCTATGGAATTATTTGATTGCGCCCTTCTACATGGGGTATCCGAGAGAAGCAGTCGTAGAATTGCTAATTCCGGCATTTCTACCTTTTAACTTGATTAAGGGTGGGTTAAATGCGTCAATTACTATGCTCTTATATAAACCTGTTGTTACAGCTTTGCGCCGCACTCATTTAATTGAAACTACTCAAGTGACAGAAAAAAGTCGATGGCATGTCGGCGTTATTTTGGCAGCCCTGCTAATAATAGTAACTTGCATATTAGTTATATTGTAGCTTCGTGCTTGTAAAACCTGAGTTGCTATAGTATGAAACAGGTACTAGGAAAGGATATTTGCTTAGTGGTAGCATATAATAAAGGTGGTGAATCCCTTGGGAACTGTGGCGTTATACACAGTTTATTTGACACACCCGATTACAATGGAAATCCGCCTCCTTACAGTCGTTATGTCAGACTCTATAATTTTGCTGATTCAAACTGTTCAAAACTGTCATATTTCTTGATACATCCACCATGATCTGTAATGAGTTGTACAAAATCGCTTTCTACTCTTCGAATCGTTTCAGAAAGTTTATCAAGCTCGTTATAGTTGAAATCATTTAACAACTCATAAACAGGACACCCCGCTTCTTTCGCATCATCTAACTCTCTTTGAAGACATACTGCGGAAAGAAACGCTACTATATAATTTCCTGTTTCACAGCACACATATACTTTGTTGAATGTGGAACTGATTTCTTCATATAAGGAAGCAAGCCATGAAGCATTTACTTTATTTACTTCGTGACTTTTGTGTTCCGATACTTTCTCCAAAGGAAATGTTACATCCAGATATTCACACACATCTTCATATAATTTTATCGCATATTTTTCAACATCACGAATATCAATTGCCTTAATTACATTCTGGTAGCCATCTACAATGGTATGGGGAACGTTTGGAATCTTATTTTGTAAATCTTCAAATTGTTTCTTCAATCCGAAATGATAGTAATCATGATTATATACAGCCACGGCATCAGCAAGTGTCATGATAACATGCCCTGCTATTTTTCGAACCTCTGATGCAGTATGATTTTGATTCAGCATAGCACGAAGCCTGCCTGCTAGTTCACAACGCCCTGCAGCTATTTCTTTGACATAGTTATCATTCATTAAATTATTTTTCAATTTTGCCTGCATCGTTTGAAAACGTTCTACATCGCTTGCGCTATTGAAATAAATGATATCAGCATCACCAACCAATGGAGACATATTTTCAAGCAAATCGGCAATTCTTTCAACTCTTTCCCACGATATCGGATATATATCGTATCCCACACCTTCTATCATAAAATCAACTGCTAAATTATAACCCCTGTCTGATTTAGGAATATAATAACAATCAACATCTGATTTACTATTGGCAGTACCATTAACATAGGAACCATAAAGTAATACAAGGCTGACATCATTGGCATATTCAGTCTTTACTTTATTTACGATCCACTTAACTAATTTGTCGTTTATCGCTTTTCGTTTTTCCATAATCAGTCCTCCTAAATCACGATCATCAAATGGTTACTTCCCGTATTCTATCACACGATTCTGCTTATCACAAGTATAGCGGATAATTCTTCAAGACCGTATCCTCTCTTATTCTGTCATCTCGGGCCAGGAGAGGCATGTGTCTCAAGAGTAACGGAAAAGGAGAGTACAACAGAAGCGATAACCTATTCGATTTACAGCGGTAAGGAATGACAGCGGAAGCATATGGAAAAGGGAAGCGTGCGCACTGGGGAATAGAGAACAGTCTGCACTTGGTGCTGGACATAGGCTTCCGTGAAGATGAGAGCTGAATCAGGTTGGGTGCGTTTACCGTGACCTTCTCTACAAGATATATTGACAAATGGAAAGCATTGCGGTATTATAAGGATGCAAGTTGAATCGATTCATTTTTGGGCAGTATGGGTGGTGTCTGTAGTAAAAATTGTATAGGTTAAAAGAATCAGGAGTTTTTATGGCGACCATTAAGGATGTAGCAAAAAGGGCAGGCGTTTCCGTTGGCACTGTTTCAAAGGTTCTGAATGGAGTGTATGTGAGAGATGCGAACCGTTTGAAAGTAGAGGAAGCGATTTCGCAGTTGAATTATCAGGTAAATACGTATGCGCGGGGTATGAAGGCGCAGTTTACCAATACAGTTGCATTGATTTTGCCTGATCTGGTGAATCCGTTTTTTGCCCTGCTGACAAATTATGTGGAGCAGGAGCTTTTCCGAAAGAATTATCGGATGGTGCTCTGTCTGTCGAGCGGGAGCTTTGAGAAGGAGCAGGGATATTTTGCGGCGGCAAGACAGAATAAGATTGACGGAATTATCGGCCTGACCTACAGCGATGAGGCAGAAAAGTATGTTTCGGATGATATGCCGCTCGTATCGATCGACCGGTATTATGAGGCACATATTCCGTGCGTCACAAGTGACAATTACCAGGGCGGGGTGATTGCCGCAAGACATTTTTACCGGACAGGCTGTCATCAGGTAGCATATTTCCGTACCGGCGCAAAGACGGCTGGAAGTACGCTGGAACGTGACCGTGGTTTTCTGGAAACAAGCAGGGAGCTTGGCATGGAGTGTGTGCACATGGATTTTGGGGAAGAACCAGGAGCGCAGACAGCAGATCAGATTTACCAGTATCTGCAGGAATACCAGGCGAATACTTCCAGAGTAGTTGAGGGTATTTTTTTCAGCAGTGATGACCTGGCAGTGATGACTGTGGAGAAACTCCGCAGGGAGGGTATTCGCATTCCGGAGGATGTTCAGATTATTGGCTACGATGGCCTTACAGTGCTGAACCGGGGGCCGCTGTATGTGTCCAGCATAAGACAGCCAATTCAGGAAATGGCGCGCTGCTGCGTCGAGCAGGTAATGCGGGTGATTCACCATGAGCCGGCTCAGATGCTCACGGTACTCCCGGTTGAATTTGCCGAGGGAGGAACCACGAAGCCGCAGATAAGCGGCGGATAGGTTAAGAGCTGACAAGCGGGTTGCAATGCGGACAAATCAGTGAGTCAGCAGATTTGTGCACCAGACCGCGTTGAAGTTTTTACCTGTGCAATCAGGTAAGCAAATGATTTGGTGTAATGATAAGCGTCAGGTACGTATTTCAGGAAGGAGAAAGTGAAAAAAACTGCCATGAGGAGAATAAGGAAAGCAGAAGTGGAAAAAAGTGGGAAATCTGCCGTCGGGAGCAGAATGAAAGCAGAGGTTTTGAAAAAGAGTAAGAAGAGTGCCGGGGTGCCGGAGGACAGAGCGGAGGAGAACGGCAAGATGGTCGCAGAGATTCTGGAAAATAGCGAGAAAAAAGCTGCAGAAGACGCGGAAGATAGCGGGAAGAAAACCGCGAGGGTAGCGGAAGAGAGCGAGAAGAAAACTGCAGAAGCTGCGGAAGATAGTGAGAAGAAAACTGCAGAAGCTGCGGGAGATAGCGGGAAGAAAACTGCAGAAGCTGCGGGAGATAGCGAGAAGAAAACTGCAGAGGTTCCGGAAGATGATGCGGAAGAGAAAATCTTTGACCGCCGCTTTGCGCGTCATTTTGAGGAACTCCGCTGGCTGTACATGGAACTGTATGACAACAGCTCCATGTTTGCAGAACTCTGTGACAATATGAGGCGTTTTTACCTGGAGCGCCGCAAGGCGCTGAGAGCGTCTGATGCAGCGAGAGAAGCGAGCCCGGACTGGTATAAGCAAAACGATAGGATGGGCATGATGTTTTACATTGACAATTTCGCAGGGAATCTGAAAGGCGTGCGGAGCAAGCTGGACTATATTGAACAGTGCGGAGTCAACTACATTCATCTGATGCCGTTTCTTGACACGGTGGAGGGCAGATCGGACGGCGGCTACGCAGTTGCCGACTTCCGGAAGGTGCAGGAAAAGCTTGGAACGATGGAAGATCTGGAGAGCCTTACCGATGCATGCCATGAGAAAAAGATCAATGTCTGCATGGATTTTGTGATGAACCACACCTCAGAGGATCACGAATGGGCGAAGCGCGCGCGTGCCGGTGAGGGAGAGTATATGAGCCGGTATTTCTTCTTTGATAACTGGGAGATTCCGTCGCAGTACGAGCGCACAGTTCCGCAGGTATTTCCGACAACGGCGCCTGGCAATTTTACATGGCTGCCGGATGCGGGACATTATGTTATGACGTCCTTCTACCCGTACCAGTGGGATCTGAACTACCGCAACCCGCGCGTATTCAACGAGATGATG
Source organism: Lachnospiraceae bacterium UBA7160 (assembly GCA_002491565.1). Lineage (GTDB taxonomy): Bacteria > Bacillota > Clostridia > Lachnospirales > Lachnospiraceae > Choladousia. Next base: position 10,165 of record DKWE01000131.1, read on the forward strand.
TACAATTTCCTTTTCTTTGCAAACAAGGGAATTGATATTGTCCGGATCGATGCGGTGCCATATATATGGAAGGAACTGGGCACACAGTGCCGCAACCTGCCGCAGGTCCATACGATTGTCCGCATGATGCGTATCATTGGAGAGATCGTCTGCCCGGGCATTCTGCTGCTCGGCGAAGTGGTGATGGAGCCGGAGAAGGTGGTTCCGTATTTTGGGACGGTGGAGAAGCCGGAGTGCCATATGCTTTACAATGTCACGACGATGGCGACGACGTGGCACACGGTTGCGACGCGTGATGTCCGCCTGCTGAAGAAACAGCTGGATATTGTGAATCATCTTCCGAAGGAGTACGTATTCCTGAATTATCTCCGCTGCCATGATGATATTGGGTGGGGGCTGGACTATGCGACACTTGCCATGGAGGGGATCCAGGAGCGCTCCCACAAGGAGTATCTGAATAATTATTTCCAGGGCTTCGCGGGCGCAAGCAACAGCCGGGGAGAGCTTTACAACGCGGATCCGGTAACTGGAGATGCAAGGTTCTGTGCGACAACCGCATCGATGTGCGGCATTGAGAAGGCAGGCTTTGAGCAGGATCCGGATGCGATGGAGCGAGCGATTCGTTTTGACCTCATGCTTCATGCCTACATGTTCATGCAGTCCGGCATCCCGGTGCTCTACAGCGGGGATGAAATTGCGCAGGTCAACGATTATAGCTACAAGGAGGACCCGAACAAGGCGGCAGATTCTCGCTACATTCACCGCGGTGCGATGCACTGGGATCTCGCAGAGCGCCGGACAGACGACAGCACGGTGGAGGGAAAGGTATTTCAGGGCCTGAAGAAGCTTTCGGATATCCGGAAGAGCGAGAAGGCATTTGTGTCCTATGCGGATACCTGGACCTTAGAAACATGGGATCAGAACGTGCTTTGTATGGGAAGATACTACGGGGGAGAAAAGATTCTTGGCCTCTTCAACTTCAGCGAGAATGATCGGATCGCATGGATCAACGAGACAGACGGGCTCTATGAGGATCTGATTACCGGGAAGCGGATGGAGGCACGCGGGGTCAATGTGCCGGCATATGGATGTTATTATTTGAAAAAGCTCTGATTCAGCTGCTCCGGTTTCCAGAAGCCTGTAAAAACTCACGATACGAGCTTGCAACTCTTCGGACATACTTCTCTAGGCAGCGGTTGCTGGAAATGTAAAGATTCACTTAGCCATCCAGAGGTACTTCTCCAGGCGGTTGCTGGCAATTATATAGAGCAAAAGCGTAAGCGGCCAGTTAGGCGCTGCTTACGCTTTTTTGATGAAAATGATTTTTGATACAATGCAGCTAACAGTGTTATTCAGTTAACGCCAGGCCGGAACGTATGTCTTTTAGGCGGCTGGCGAAACGATAATGTTTCAATTATTTCTGAGATGCCTCTTTGCGGCTCAGATTTCGTTCCCCGGGAATTTCGGGATTCCGTCGAAGCCGGTCTGCAGATCCGCATCGGTCGGAATATAGTCTTTCATTTCCCCATTGTTGAATTTCTCATAGGCAACCATGTCAAAGTAGCCGGTTCCGGTCAGACCGAATACGATCGTCTTTTCTTCTCCGGTTTCCTTGCACAGAAGCGCTTCATCGATCGCGGCACGGATTGCGTGGGAACTTTCCGGTGCGGGAAGGATTCCTTCAATCCGCGCGAACAGCTCCGCAGCCTCAAACACTGATGTCTGCTCAACTGAGCGCGCTTCCATCAGTCCGTCTGCATAGAGCTGGGAGAGGATGGAGCTCATTCCGTGGTAGCGCAGGCCGCCTGCGTGGTTCGCGGATGGAATGAATCCGCTGCCGAGTGTGTACATCTTGGCCAGCGGTGTCACCATTCCGGTGTCGCAGAAGTCGTAAACGTACTTGCCGCGCGTCAGACTCGGACAGGAGGCAGGCTCGACGGCGATAAAGCGATAATCCTGTTCCCCGCGCAGCTTCTCGCCCATGAATGGAGAGATCAGGCCGCCCAGATTGGAGCCGCCGCCTGCGCAGCCGATGATGATATCCGGCTTGATCCCGTATTTGTCCAGCGCGGTCTTTGTCTCAAGGCCGATGATCGACTGGTGGAGCAGTACCTGATTCAATACACTGCCAAGCACGTAGCGGTAGCCCTCCTTGGAGGTCGCGCACTCAACGGCCTCGGAAATCGCACAGCCGAGGCTGCCAGTGGTACCCGGATGCTCTGCAAGGATTTTTCTTCCTACCTGTGTCGTGTCAGACGGAGACGGAGTCACCTTTGCACCGTAGGTGCGCATCACCTCGCGGCGGAACGGCTTCTGCTCATAGGAGCACTTGACCATGTAGACCTGACAGTCCAGTCCGAGATAGGCGCATGCCATCGACAACGCAGTGCCCCACTGCCCGGCTCCGGTCTCGGTCGTCACACCGGTAAGTCCCTGCTTCTTCGCATAATATGCCTGTGCGATCGCGGAGTTCAGCTTGTGGCTTCCGCTCGTGTTGTTTCCCTCAAACTTATAATAAATATGCGCGGGGGTCTGCAGCTTTTCCTCCAGACAGTAGGCGCGGACCAGGGGGGACGGGCGGTACATTTTATAGAAATTCCGGATCTCGTCCGGGATCGGAATGTAGCGGTTGTCATTATCCAGCTCCTGCTTTACCAGCTCCTCGCAGAAGACAACTCCAAGCTCGTCCGCAGTCATCGGCTTTCGTGTGCCGGGATTGAGAAGCGGCGCTGGCTTGTTTTTCATATCAGCGCGGACATTGTACCATTCCTTCGGCATCTCGTTCTCTTCCAGATAAATTTTGTAGGGGATGTTTTTCTTTTCATTCATAATAGGCTCCTCCTTCTTAATTATGCGGCGGGAGTGCATAGAAGTTTCTTCTATATGCACCAGTAAACGAAGCACAAAAAAACTCCTGTCTCCCACAATCAATCTGCTTGCAGGGACAAGAGTAAAACTCCTGCGGTGCCACCCGGCTTGGTATCTGCATACCCACTCAATGCATACGAATCATATGCGAAATTTGGTAACGGAGTATTCTTCTCCGGCTTGCATACTGTATGGTTCTGCTCGCCCTCAAAAGTCCATTCGCTTCCAGATCCGTCGCCGCGCTTCCACCGCCCGCAGCTCTCTGTACACGAAAAAACGGAAGTTACTTACTCTTTCTCAACGGTTTATTGTTATTTTTTATAGCACATCCCCGGGAACTTGTCAACGGTTTTGTGAAAATTTAGCGTTATGCCTGCTCGCGTGTCAGGTCTTTCAGCCAGATGTATTTCCTGTAATGCAGGAACACGGCCGGAAGCTTGACGATCTCGTCCAGGTTGATGATGCAGTAGACGGCAAGCACACTCCACTTCAGGCCGAATGCGGCGAGGAAGCCGAATGGTACTGTGAAGAGCCACATTGCCCCGACATTTCCGAGCATATCGAACTTTGCATCGCCTCCGGCACAGAAGATTCCGTTCAAAACGGTTCCGTTTGCCGCCTTTGCCACGATATAGACTGCGCTGAACAGCAGCATCGCCTGCAGATACCGGCCTGCCTCGCCGCTGACCGGAGCCATCGTGACGATGAGCGGCGAGAGTGCTGCCAGCAGTCCTCCGGTGATTGCACCGACGACGATGGTCAGCTTCGTCAGACGTGCTGCGTAGGCTTTCGCCTGTTCCAGCCGGCCTGCACCGAGCAGATTTCCAACCATGATGCCCGTACCGCTCGCGATGCCCTCACACAGACAGAACAGCAGGCTCTTTACGATGGACGCGACTGAATTGGCGGCAACCGCGTCACTTCCCATGTGTCCCATGATCACGGAGTACAGTACATAGGCTACGCCCCAGACGAGCCATGCGCCGAGCAGAGGCATCGTACAGCTCCAGAAGTCCTTCGCCAGCAATCGGTCTGTGTAGAACAGCTGATTCCAGCGGACGTGTACGGCGTCTTCCCGTCTTGTCTCAGCCGCTGCCCAGAGCAGCTCGACCAGGCGGGAGATCACAGTCGCATAAGCCGCGCCCACGATGCCGAATGCCGGAAGCCCGAATAAGCCGAAGATGAATATTGCGTTCAGGATGATGTTCAGGACGACTGTCACCGCGCTGATCCGTGAGCTTATGGCTACCCGGCCTGTATTTTTCAGCAGGTTCAGATAGACCTGTGAGATCGAGAACAGCAGGTAGGAAAACGCAACCGCCCGCAGATACTGCCCGCCGCAGACAACGAGCTCCTGTTCTCCGGTAAAGAGGAACATGAGCTGCTGCGGAAAGAACAGCGCTGCGGCTGTAAAGACGGCGCCAAGCAGCAGCGTCAGGCGAAGTGCGATCGGCACGAGCTGTTCGATCGTCCGGCGGTCCTGCTTTCCCCAGTACTGTGCCGCGAGAATGCCGAGCCCTCCGGCGATCCCGCCGACGAACAGGCTGAGCACAAACTGCACCTGTGTCGCAAGTGACACCGACGACAGCGAGGTCTGGTCCACCAGCCCCAGCATGATTGCATCCGTTGCGCTGACCAGCGCCATCATGAGCTGTTGGATCGTGATTGGAAGCACCATCGAGATCAGCGTTTTATAAAACGGATCCTGAAGACGACGGGTACTCATTTCTGACATAACGAATATCCCCCTCAAAGCGATTTTCTTTTGTAGCTGTAACCATTCTGCAGTATGGTACGGAATGGTTACGCCTGCGGGCTATTATAACGGATAGAGGTATATTTTACAAGTAGTTTTGCATTACGGTTCGCGTCTCACTTTCCCGCGCGGTTCTTTTGTATCAGTTGGTCTCCTGCAGAATCCGGACATCCTTTCCTTCGATCGGAATGGGAGCGTCCGCAGAAAAGCATTCCCCGGTGAGCAGATCCCGCACCGACACCGGGATGCGAAGCCAGGAGGAATTGCTGTCGTGGTTCAGGGCAAAGTAGTTCTGGACAGCGCCCTTTGAGCGCAGAGTAACCTCGACGTGTTCCGGAGATTCTGCGATACCAGTGATGCCCTGTTCCGCGCAGAGGCGGTCAAGGAATGTGTCATAAAATGCGTCGCTCGAATGCGTAGCAATATAATAAGCGCAGCCTCTGCCATATGTATTTTTTGTGATGACAGGCATCCCGGCATAGAACTCATTTTCGTATTCTGCCAGCGGGACAGCGCCCTCCGTCCACAAAAGATCGCAGAGAATCTCTGCCGGGTAGCTTGTGCCGTCATAGCGGAAGGTGACATGGGACTGCGGGGTCGGCGCATCGCATTCTTCCACCCAGATGCCGAGCAGTTCTTTCAGTCTGCCGGGATAGCCGCCGGTCACGATCCGCTCGTGCTCCTCCGTATATCCGCTGAAATAGCTGGTCACAAAGCAGCCGCCAGCCTTTGCCCACGCGGAAGCCTTTTCCGCGAAGCCATCTTTGCACAGATAGAGCATCGGTGCAAGGACGACCTGATACGCGTCGAGCGGATCCTGGACGCTGATAATATCGACGGGGATATTTTTCTCCCAGAAGCGGCGATACCACGTTTTGACTTCCTTCACGTAATCGATCAGGATGGTTGGGCCTGCAGAGAGCTCCGCTGCCCACCAGTTGTCCCAGTCAAAGACGAGGGCGACGCGCGCATGGATGCGTCCGCCAAGCGTCTGACTTCCGAGCGTTTCCAACTCTTCCCCGAGCTTCGCCATCTCGCGGAATACGCGGGTATGTTCATTTCCACGGTGGCCGATCAGCGCGCCGTGCAACTTCTCACACGCTCCGATGCTCTGGCGCATCTGGAAAAACATGATCGTGTCGGCTCCGTGCGCAGCCGCCTGGTAGCTGATCAGCCGCATCATGCCCGGGCGTTTCAGTGCGCAGTAGGGGTGCCAGTTGCTGACGCTCGGTGTCTGCTCCATCAGGGCAAACGGCATCCCCTGCTTCAACCCGCGCATGACGTCATGCTGAAAGGCGGGCTCCCAGTCTTTCGCATCGTATCTCGGGTAATTATCCCAGGAGATAAAATCCATGTCTTTCGCCCATTTCTGGTAATCCAGAACCTTGTAAGTGCCCATCAGGTTTGTCGTAACCGGGATGTCCGGCGTTTCTTTTTTAATCGCGTCATATTCCAGGCGGTAACACTCCTGGATACTCTCCGACATAAATCTCCGGTAGTCCAGCGAGATGCCCTGGAAATTTGACCGAAGCAGCCGTCCTTCAAAGTAGAATTCCTCGCTGCGCTGGTCCGGGACGACGATCTCATCCCAGTCGTAAAAGGTATGACTCCAGAAAGCAGTGTTCCATGCGCGGTTCAGCGCCTCCAGCGTGCCGTATTTTTGCTGCAGCCAGACGCGGAATGCGCGCTCGCAGTTTTCGCAGTAGCAGAAGCCGCCATATTCATTTGAGACATGCCATGCGACGAGATTGTCATAGTGGCCGTAGCGTCTGGCAAGTTTTCCGGCGAGCCTGGCGGAAAATTTCCGGTAAATCGGACTGTTCGGGCAGGAATTGTGCCGTGAGCCGAATTTGCGGCGGATCCCGTGCTCATCGGTGCGCAGGATTTCCGGATATTTCTTTGCCATCCATGCCGGGTGCGCGCCGGTCGAGGTGGCGAGACAGACCTTCAGGCCATTGTCATGCGCCAGCTCCATGATCCGGTCGAGACGGCTGAAGTCCCAGACGTCATCATCGGTCTGCAGAGACGCCCACGAGAAGACATTTAAGGTCACGACATCGATGTGTGCGAGATGAAAGAGGCGCATGTCCTCCTGCCAGACCTCCTCGGGCCACTGTTCCGGGTTGTAGTCCCCGCCATATAGTATTTTGTTGATGCGGTCAGATGCTATCATAAGGTTTCCTCCTGAAGTTTATTGTGAAAGCCCGGTCCTGGTTACAGTCTGGCAATGAAACTGACAGGTTCTGCATAACAGCGGCCAGGTCCGGGGCCCGGCTGTAACGTGTGACACCAGTATAACTGAAAAAGTGTTAGATGAAAAGGGGGAAAACAATGCTGCCTGTTTCATGCATTTTGTGCGCGCCCCTCTGGACATACTTCTCGTCCGGCCTGGCTGAACTGTACCTACGGTTTTCACAATAAATTTCAAAAAATAAAAAATATAATTGACAAATTGACGAACTTGACTTATAGTATAGCTATGAAAAAAGTTTAGGAAAATATTTTCTCTACAAAGGAAAACCTATGACAATAAAAGAAATAGCAAAATTATCTAATACATCTATTTCCACGGTTTCCAAGATCCTGAATGGAAAGGATCAGTCCATCAGCCGGGAAACCAGGGAGAAGGTGCTGCAGATTGCAAGGGAGTATCATTACATTCCTTATGAGAGCGTCGTGAAGGGATCGCGTTTTATCCTTGGCGTAGTGGTTTCTGATACGGAGAAAGGAAAGCTGCTGCTTTCCGGGATTAACCGGGCGGCCAGGAAGGCGGGATACGGGATTTTCTGCTGTGAATATTCCGACGAACCGGACAGTGAGAAGAAAGCGGTCACGGCGGTCTGTGCGCAGAACATACCGGCGGTGCTCTGGCAGAGACAGAGAAAAGAGAGCAGCGAGTATTTGTCCTATTTTGAAAGTAAGAATATCCAGGTATTTTTCTGTGATTTCTGGCAGGAAAGCGGGGCGCAGCAGTTTACACTGGATTATGGAAGGTATGGGTACGAGGCGGCCAGATATCTGGTGGATCGTTACCACTACCGGATTGGCTGCTGTATACGAAAGCAGAATGAGGCGTCTGAGCGGTTTGTGAAGGGATTTCGGCGCTGTATGTATGACAACGGCCTGGAAATCCGTTCTGATTTCCTTATGGAATGGGAGGAATCGAGGGCATTTTCGGAGATCAGTGTGTATGGAATTACCGCTCTGGTCTGTCTGGATGAGGAGATTGCTGCAGATATCTGCCGGAAGGCGGCAGCGAGCGGCTACCGGGTGCCGGCAGATCTGTCCATTCTTGCGGTATCGGACAGCCGGAAAAGGCGGATTCTCTATCCAAAGATCACGGGCTTGTATCTTCCAGTGGAGGAGCTTGGGGAATATGCCTGCCGCAGTGTGATTGCCGGACTGGAGAAGTCCGGATGTGAAAAGGAAGAGTTTCGTTTTGAAATTCTGGAGGGGGACAGCGCCGGGGCGATTCCGGATAAGCGTGCCAGGAAAATTCTGGTGGTTGGGAGCATCAACATGGACTCGGTGATTTCCGTGAAAAGCGTTCCGGAGGCAGGCGACACCTGCATCGCGGACGAGCTCTATTCTTTTGCGGGAGGCAAAGGCTTTAACCAGGCAGTAGGAGCGGCGAAGCTGGGGGCTCAGGTATCGCTGATCGGCAAAATCGGGCAGGATTATGAGGGCAAGGTCCTGCGGGATGCGATGGCAGAATACGGGCTGAATGTGGACGGCGTTATGGAAAGCCCTGTGGGTGGAACGGGAAAGGCATTTATTACCGTTCAGAAAAATGGTGAGAGCAATATTATTGTCTATGCGGGGGCGAATCGGTATCTGACGAAGGAAGATATCCAGAGAAACAGCCATCTGTTTGCCAGAGCAGACTACTGTCTGCTTCAGCTGGAGACTCCGGTAGAGATCGTAGAGTACGTGGCGCACATGGCAAAGAGGCAGGAAATCCGGGTGATTCTGAAGCCATCAGCGGTAAGCGAGGTCAGTGAGGAGCTGCTTGGGCAGATTGATATCTTTGTGCCGAACCGGAAAGAAGCGGACCATCTGTGTCCGGAGGGAAGAACCCTGGAGGAGAAAGGCGCTTTCTTCCTGAAAAAAGGCGTGAAGGAGGTCATTATTACGCTGGACGAGCAGGGATGCTTCTGGATGAACGAAAAGGAACGGCTGTACTTTGAGCCTGCCAGGTTCGAGGCGGTGGATACCACCGGGGCGGCGGATGCGTTTATCTCGGCGCTGGCAGTATACCTGGCGGAAGGGTTTCCGATGGTGACGGCAATCCAGTACGCGACGTATGCGGCTGGGTTCTCGATTACGCGAAACGGCGTGCAGTCCGCCATGGTGGAGCGGCAGACGATGGATGCCTACGCGGAGCAGATTGTGAAAACAATACGGTATGGGAGATGTCTGTATGGAAGTGAAAAAGGAAATTAGAATTCTGGCTCCGTGCGGGATTCTGGGCTATGGCTACCCGAAAGAATCCTTCCTGCGGGGGATGGAGAAGCGGCCGGATGCCATTGTTGTGGATGCGGGCAGTACGGATGCCGGGCCGCATAAGCTGGGAGCAGGCGTGGCTATCGTGAGCCGGAAAGCCTGCAAAAAGGATCTGGAGATCATGATCAGTGAAGGCGCAAAGGCGGGAATTCCGGTGATTATCGGCTCCGCCGGGGGAAGCGGCGGCCGTGTCCATGTGGGATGGACCTGGAGTATTATTCAGGAAATCCTTCACGAGCAGGGTTTGGAGGCCATGAAAACGGCGATTATCTGGGCGGACATCCCGAAAGAAACGGTGAAAAAGAGAATGGCAGAGGGGAAGGTAGCGCCTCTGGGGGCTGCAGTCCCGCTTCTGACGGAAGAAAGACTGGAGGAAACCAATGCCATTGTAGCGCAGATGGGTCATGAGCCGGTGGTGAAAGCGCTAAAGGAAGGCTATCAGCTGATTATTTGCGGCCGGGCTTACGATCCGTCTCCTTTCGCGGCGGTGGCGGAATATTTTGGAATGCCTCTGGCCTACGGCTACCATGCGGGAAAAATTCTGGAATGCGCGGCGCTCTGTGCAGTTCCGGGGACGACAAAGGACTGTATGCTTGGGACGATTACCCAGGAGGGTTTTCTGGTCGAACCGCTGTCTGATAGCCGGAAATGTACGGCCTTGTCGGTGGCGGCCCATACCTTTTATGAAAAGAATCATCCCTATGTTCTTCACGGGCCGGGGACCATCCTGAACCTGGAGAACTGCAGCTTTACGGAGCAGGGTGACGGGAGCGTGTGGGTGACGGGGAGCCGGATCGAAGCGTCGGATGGGTATTATATTAAGCTGGAGGGCGCAAGAAAGGCGGCCTACCGGACCTTTGTAGTGGCCGGAGTCAGAGACCCGCTTTTTATCTCCCGGATCAAAGAGATCGAGGGGGCGGCCCAAAATCAGACAGAAGCCTATTACAGTGAGATTCCGAAGGAGGACTACCGGATTCACTTTATGAATTACGGGATCGATGCAGTGATGGGCGAGCTGGAGCCGGAGCCGGAGGACCTGCCGCACGAGGTGGGGATTGTCTTTGAGGTTCTGGCGAAGACGCAGGAAATCGCAGATTCGGTGTGTGGGACCCTGCGTTCGTCCCTGCTGCATTACGGGTATGAGGGGCGGAAGGCGACCGCGGGCAATCTGGCGTTTCCTTTTGCTCCGAGCGATATCTCGTTTGGGCCGGTCTATGAGTTTTCAGTTTATCATCTGATGGAAGTAGCGGACGGGCTGGAAATGTTCCCGATCGAAGAGGTCACGCTCAGAGCGGAGGGTTAGCGTGCGGTTATGCGAAAGCTACGACATACACGGTTACAGGCGGGGAGGAAGAAGCATGGCAAAAGTAAAACTATATGATGCGGCGAAAATTATCCGTTCCAAGAACAGCGGGCCATTCAGCGTTACCTTAGACGCCCTGTTTGATGACGGGGAGGTGTACCGGAAGATCAGGGACAGTAAAGTTATCACCAGGGAGCGGATCGCAGAACTTTATCAGCTGGAGCCGGAGATGATCACGGAGCTTGTCTTTTTTGACGCAGCCCAGGGATTTAAAATTACCTATGACAGAAAAATTTCGTCCGGTACCTGCTTTGACAGCGATGTGTACGGAGCTCAGCAGCATGTGCCGCTTGGCAACATGGAGGTGGAACTTTGAGGAAAGAAGGAGGAAACATCCGGCTGATCGTCACGGACCTGGATGACACACTGCTTCGAAGCGACCATCTTCCCTCGGAATTCACGGTGGAAACGTTCCGGATGTGCCGGGAGAAAGGCATTCTGACGGCGTTTGCTACTGCCCGGGTGAGCATTGCCACGAAAGCGGAGTACCAGGCGCTGAAGCCGGATATCCGGGTGGTGTCAAATGGCGCGATGGCGCTTGCAGGAGAAGAGCTTCTCTTTTTTGACAGAATTCCGGTGGAAGAGGCCAATCGGTTTTGCCGGTGCCTGAAACAAAAGGGAGCGAAGCGGATTCTGGCTGGCTGCTTTGCGCATACCTACTGGGAGAATCGTGAGATTGCGGCTTCCCGGACGCTGAAGGAAGCAGTTTACCATGATTTTTCAGAACCCATCGGGGAAGATGCAGCGCAGATTTCCTTCTCTCTGGAGGATCCCAGGGCGCTGGGAGAGGTAAGAGAAGCATTCCCGGAATTGTCCTGGACTTCTTACCGGGGAGGCCGGTGTGCGGTGATGGCCCCGGGGGTATCAAAGGCTGCGGGAGTTGCGAAGGCGGCAGAGCTGTTTGGCGTGAAGCTTTCGGAAATCCTGGCATTTGGAGACGACGCGGGAGATCTGGAAATGCTGACCAAGTGCGGGGTAGGCGTTGCGATGGGAAATGCCATTCCGGAGCTTAAGGAAGCAGCGGATTACGTGGCGGAGACGAACGATGAGGACGGAGCCGCGAAATTTATTCGGGGTTATATAGTATAAAAGGCGGAGCCTGCGCCGGCAGGCAGGGACTGTTACCATAAGGGGGGAAACGTATGCTGAAGAGAATAAAAAAAGACAGAGTGCTGTATCTGATGATGCTGCCTGCGCTGCTCTATTTTGTCATCTTCCATGTATGGCCGATTATTGAGATGAGACTGGCTTTCTATGATTACCGGATTGTAGGGGACAATATTTTTGTGGGGTGGAAGCATTTTAAAACGTTGTTTTCTACACCAGCATTTTATAAGATCATAAAAAATACGCTGGTGATCAGTTTCATGAAAATCGTGCTGTTTTTCCCGTTTCCGGTAGCATTTGCGCTGGCGCTGAATGAGCTGCGCAGCGGCCCGTTCCGGAAGGTGGTGCAGGTGACTTCTTACCTGCCCCACTTCCTATCCTGGGTCGTGATTGCAGGTGTCTGGTACGAGTTCCTTTCTCCCTCCAGCGGTCTGGTAATGGATCTCGTGGAGCTGTTCGGCGGAGAGAGGAAGAATCTTCTGACCGATAAAAACAGTATTCTGTGGGTATTGTTTGCGTCCAGTACCTGGCGGAGCATGGGCTGGGATTCGATTATTTATCTTTCAGCGATTCTGGGGATTAATGCCTCGCTCTATGAGGCGGCAAGGATCGACGGAGCCGGGCGGTGGGCGACCATCCGCTACATTATCCTTCCGGCGCTGGCAGGGCCTATGATCACAGTGCTGATCCTGAACGTGGGATTTGTCATGAGTGCGGGCTACGACCAGATCCTGAACTTCTCCAACGATGCAGTTCTGAGCCGTGTGGATATCCTCGACACCTATGTGTACCGGATTGGTCTTCTGCAGGGGCAGTATTCCTTTGCGACGGCGGCGAACCTGTTTAAGGGTGTCATCGGGACGATCATGATTCTTCTGACGCATTTTACATCCAAGAAGCTCACCGGCAAGGGTGCCTGGTAGGAGGTGGCATATGAAAAAGAAAATGAGACAATTTTTCAGGCCGTCAAACATCATTTTGAGTCTGATCATGCTTCTGATCGCATTGACCATGCTGGTGCCTATTTTGAATCTGCTTGCAAAGTCCCTGTCAGATCCGCAGGCGGTGTCCGGGATGAAGGGCTATCAGATCTGGCCAAGCGGTCTGAACCTGATCAACTATGAGATTATTTTCAATAACCAGGTCGTGTGGACAGCCCTGAAAAATTCTGTGTTTATCACAGTGGTGGGGACAGGGGTCAACATTCTGATGACGACTTCCCTGGCATATGCGCTGACGCGGCCGAACCTGGTAGGGAAAAAAGCAATCATGATATTTCTGATCATCATGATGATTTTTGAGCCGGGTATCATTCAGGAGTATTTTGTAGTAAAGGATCTGCATCTGCTGGACAGCCTGTGGTCTATGGTGCTTTACCGTTCCGTGAGCGTTTACAATGTGATCCTTTTGATGCGCTTTTTCCAGGAGACCCCGGAGGTCCTTCTGGAGGCGGCGAAGATCGATGGAGCCGGACATATGAGGATCCTGTTCTCCATCTTCCTGCCGCTGAACAAGGTGCCGATTATGACGGTGGGAATGTTCTACGCGGTGTACCGGTGGAATGAGTTCTTCCACAGCAGCATTTTCCTGTCTTCCAGATCCAATACGGTTCTGCAGGTGTTCCTGCGCCAGTTCGTGGTAGAAGGAGATACGACGGCGCTGTCTGCGCTGGGGTCCATTGACCTGAGCGCGATCAGCATGAGCGCGCTGCGGGCGGCGACGATCATTGTGACGATTGTTCCGATTCTGGTGCTGTATCCGTTTATTTTGAAATACTACACGAGCGGCGTTCTGACGGGCGGCGTGAAGGAGTAAGCAAAGCTGGGCTTTTCACAGTCTCCTGAAGCAAGTAGCATGATTGACAATTTACTCGGGCAATGCACGCGCAGGCGATTTGGTGAAGTATTTTGTGAAGCATGATACGGATACTCGCAGGAAGCTGTCTGAAATAAAAGCAAGGTGGAAACAAAAACAAAGTATAAGGAGGAAATGAATATGAAAAGAAAAGTAACGGCAATGTTGATGGCGGGCGTGATGGCGACGGGCATGCTGGCAGGATCTGCGGTTCCGGTATCGGCGGAGGAACCGGTAACGCTTCGTCTGATTATCAAGGACGTAAGCCCGGATGATCCGACCTACCAGGAATGGCTGAGCCAGTTTAACGCAGATCTGGTGGAGGCTGGGATCGGAGCGGAGATCGAGCTGGTTTCGCTGCAGAGCGGTACCTATTCCGAGAATCTGGCGCTGCTGCTGAATGGCGGCGATATCCCGGACATCATTTATTTCCAGGGCGGCGACGAGGATTTTGCTCTGAATCAGCAGATTCTGGAGGACCTGACCCCGTACGTAGAGAATTCTACCTATATTAAAGGGATGATCGATCAGAGAGCATACATGAAAACGAGGCTCCAGAATTATCCGTATCTGATTTATCTGTCTACCCTGAGCACGAAGGTTCCGGTAATCCGGACGGATATCTTTGATAAATGTGAGATTAAGGATACGTTCCTCGCAGATCCGTCCGTGGAGAACTGGCATGAGCTGCTGAAGCAGGCGAAGGATCAGGGCTATACGGCTGGATACACGGTAGCAGGCGATCTGGCTGAGATTAACAACGTGTTCGACCAGGCGTTTGGTCTGACAACTACCTGGCTTAAGAAGGATGAGGGCTTTACATATGGACGTGTTTCGGAAGAATACCTGGAAGAGCTGAAATTCTACGCACAGCTTTACAGCGAGGGACTCCTGGACAATGAGTATGCAGCTCATACCTGGGAGGATAAGGAGAACAGCTTCTTTGGCGATGGCGCTGCGATTGTTTCCGGAACACAGGGCGCGGTTGTCGACAGTTACAATACGAAGCAGATCAAGGCGAATGGCGAAGGCGCTGTCCTGACCGTTCTGCCGCCGGCAAAGGGAACTGCGCAGGGCTATACGCCGATTGATGTCAGCAAGGAATCCAGAGGCTTTGCGATCAGCGCACTTTCTGAGAATAAGCAGCTTGCCTTTGACGTGCTGGAATACGCTGCAAGCCCGGAGGGCAGAGTACTGGATCTTCTTGGATTCGAGGGAACGCAGTATGTTGTGGACGGAGACGGCAAGTATGAGCTCCAGGAGGCACATGACAACTGGTACAGTGTGATTTTCGGCTTGACAGACAACCTGGATATGAGTAAGATGAGTGAGAAAACTCCGTACATGAGCGAGCCGGGCCTGACTTCTCTGGATATGTTCCTTCAGTATTCTTCTGAGGACAATGCAGTCGTGATTCCTGCGGATTATGCGGTAGCGTGGGATGCCTGCACCTCGATTTACAAGGAATTTACAGCAGACTTTGTAATGGGCAACAAGACGGAAGCAGACTGGGACGCATACGTACAGGAATGGAACGATGCGGGCGGAGCTTCTGTGACCGAGTATATTAATTCGGTTCTGAAATAATATCCGATGCGCCGTACGGCGGCGCCGGAAAATGGCAGGCAGGCGCTGAATACATGGAGATGTGGGCAGTGTCTGCCTGTCCTCATTTAAAGGAGGATATGAGAGCGATGATGACAAGAAGCGAGCTGATCAAGAACACAGCGCTCAAAGTGGACAAGGCAAGAGGCTCCCTGTGCGGACTGGCGATCGGAGATTCCTTCGGGGATGCGGCGAGAAAACCGGAATTCCAGCGGGATTACGGGATCACGACAGATTTCCAGAAAGGGGCTTCCTGGAGCACGGATGACACGGAATTTGCCCTGATGACGGCATTGAATCTGATCGAGCATAACGGAAGCTTCACCAGCGAGGATGTGGTGGAGCTGTGGCTTGCGCATGTGGCGACGCAGGACGAACTGAAGCGGGGCGGGGCCAGCGAGCTGGAAGCTTCCAACAATTTAAGAAGAGGGCTTCGTCCTCCTCTTTCCGGCCAGTATAACGCTTACTATATGAGTGATGGTGCGGCGATGCGGAGCGGACCGATCGGAATTGTGTGCGCGGGAGACCCGGAGCGGGCGGCTTATCTTGCGGAGGTGGACGCTTCCATCAGCCATTACCGGGACGGAATCTGGGGCGCCCAGGCGGTGGCAGCGGCGGTTGCCATGGCAATGGTGGATGCGGATATGGATGAGATCCTGGAGGTGGTACGGAAAACTGCGCCGGAGGGTTCCTGGTTCCGCGATGCGCTCGAGCGGGCTTTTGAGATCGTCGAGAGAGCGCACCAAGAGGTGGCGGATGCCTGGATGCCGCTTCACGACCAGCTGTTTTCTACACACCGCTCTACGGTGGCGGAAGCTCTGCCGGAGGTGTTCGGATGCCTGAAGCTGGTGCATGGTTCGTTCAAGTCCGGCATGATCCTGGCGGCGAACTTCGGCAGAGATGCGGATACCATCGGAGCTGTGGCAGGAGCAATTCTCGGGGCAAAATACGGCGCTTCCGGTATCCCGGCGCACTGGCTTGAGAAGACGCGGTATCCGTCCGGCACATGCCTGACATTTGCAAAAGGAATCGATCTGTATGAATATGCAGGAAAGCTTGCGGAATTGATTGTGTAAGAAAAGATGCAGCCGCCTGGTCCAAAGCGGATGCAGGTGTGCGCGCTGCGGCTATGCGTGGCGCAGGTCCGTGTGACAGGAGAATACGTACACAGATGTGCGGCTCAAATTGTGTGAGACATGAGATTGGCGCGGCGAACAGGGAGGTCATATGGATAGTTGGAAGTATTTGGAGAGGGTGTACTCCGGATTCCTTGGCATGAATATCGGAATCCGCCTTGGTGCGCCGGTAGAATCGGCCGTGTGGACCTACGAGCGGATCCGGGATCACTATGGGGATATCCGGGGATATGTGAAAAATTATAAGAAATTTGCGGCAGATGACGACGTGAACGGGCCGGTGTATTTTCTGCGGGCGCTGCGGGACGACGCGAAGGACCGGAAAGTGACGCCTCAGGATGTGGCACGGGCGTGGCTGAACTATGCCAGAGAAGGCGTCGGCCTGTACTGGTGGGGCGGCTACGGGGTCAGCACCGAGCATACGGCCTACCTGAATCTGAAGCATGGGGTGGAGGCGCCCCAGTCCGGCTCGATCCGCCAAAACGGGAAAACCCTGGCGGAGCAGATCGGCGGGCAGATATTTATTGATACGTGGGGGCTTCTGTATCCCGGTGATCCGAAGTCTGCGGCAGACGATGCCCAGGCGGCGGCATCCGTTTCCCACGACGGGGAAGGATTGAATGGCGCCAGGTTTATTGCCGGATGCATAGCGGCGGCGTTTACAGAGCCGGATATTCATGGGGTACTGGAAAAAGGAAAAGAACAGATTCCAAAAGACAGTGTTTATATGGCGGTGCTGCGCGCGGTGGAGGAGTTTCATAAAAAGAACCCCGGGGACTGGCGGGCGTGCCATCAGATGCTGGTCGATGACTGGGGCTATGACCGTTATCCGGGTGTGTGCCATATTATCCCGAACGCGGGCGTATGCATGCTGGCCATGCTCTACGGAAACGGGGACTTTGCCAGAACCATTGAGATTGCGACGATGTGCAGCTGGGATACGGACTGCAATGCAGGAAATGTAGGGACGATTCTGGGGGTATTGAATGGGATCGATGGGCTTCCCTGGCATTACCGGAAGCCGGTCAATGACAGCCTGATCCTGTCGGGGATTTCGGGATACCTCAATATTCTGGATGTGCCGGGCTACGCGAAGGAAGTGGCGGCTTTGGGACAGCTTCGGCGAGGGGAAGCAGTTCCGGAGGAGTGGAATCTGCCGCGGGACGGAGAGCTTGCGTTTGACTTTGACATCCCGGGAAGCACCCATGGGTTTGAGGTGTCCAACGACTATTTCTGTACGATTTCCCAGACGGAGGAGCAGGCGTACCGGGGAAAGGGTTCTCTGAAGATTTTGATGGACCGGATGATTAAGGGGCAGGAATGTCATGTATTTTTCAAGCCGTTTTATTCGAGGGATGCCTTTTCGGACGAGCGTTACAGTCCGGTGCTGACGCCGCTTTGCTACAGCGGCCAGACCGTGTCTGTGCAGCTTTACCTGGACCAGTGGGAGGGCTGGGAGGAACCGTCGGCAGCGCCGTATTTCCGGACAGCCTTTGACAAAAAGGAACAGACGGGCACGTTTGTGAAGCTGGAGCAGGGAAAATGGGTCAATCTGACCTTTACGCTGCCGGATACACAGGGCGGGCTCATCGATGAGCTGGGCATCTGTGTGACAGCAAACACGCCGTCAAAGTCTAAGACAGCGGGTGTGATCTATCTGGATGAGTTCCGGGTCTTTGGTCCGGCCCGGTATACGGTTTCCTTTGGAAAGCAGCGCAGGGAGTTTGGAACAGTGACACCGTTTTCTACCGATCATGGCTGCTGGGAGATCGTGGACGGAAAGCTCTCGGTAATGCGTTACGGGGATACCTTTGGCTATGCGGGAAATTATTATGGAAAGGATACCTGCGTGGCGGCAGGTGTGACGCCGCAAAATGGGGACAGTCATCTTCTTCTGGTCCGCGCCCAGGGAGCCATGCGCTTCTACGGGGCCGGGTTTGAAAAGGATGGAGTAGTGATCTGCAAGAATGATTTTGGGTTCCGGACGCTGGCGCGGGCTGATTTTTCCTGGGAATGCGGCAAAGAGTACCGGTTGGAGCTGGAATGCAGAGGGAAACTTCTGATTCTGCGCGTGGACGGGCAGGAGCTCCTGAGGGCGGAGGACGACGCGTTTTCCTATGGAATGTACGGATGCGGCTCCCGCGAGATGGGAAGGACACTGTTCGGAGACTTTGAGATTATGCAGGAAATAGGATGAACGATAGAATAAATAGCATTTGTTTCTACGAATGACAGGAACAAAGAGCGACTGGGCGGAGCCGCGCATTCTGCAGCTGCATGTGCGGCCCGGACGTCAGTCGGATGGGAGGTGACATCTGTGAAGGTGCTGAATTTTGGCTCCCTGAATTATGATTACACCTATCAGGTAAGCCATATGGTGAGGCCGGGGGAGACTCTGTCCTCCAGCGACTTGAAAGTCCGGTGCGGAGGCAAGGGTTTTAATCAGTCGGTGGCCCTCGCACGGGCCGGCATTGCGGTGAGCCACGCAGGAATGGTGGGAGAAGAGGGAGATATGCTCCTTACTTTCTGCCGGAATGAGGGGATTGATACGCGGTTTGTCCGGAGCGTACCGGGAAAAAGCGGACATGCGATTATCCAGGTGAATCCTCAGGGGGAAAACTGTATCCTTCTGTACGGAGGCGCCAACCAGCAAAATACGAGAGAGCAGACGGAGGAGGTTCTGGCTGCGTTTGGCCCGGGGGATATCCTTCTGCTGCAGAATGAGGTGAACCGGGTTCGTGAGCTGATGGAAGAAGCGTGGAAGCGGGGGATGCGGATTGTGCTGAATCCTTCTCCCTGTGATGAAAAAATTTTGAGCTGCCCTCTGGAAAAGACGGATACCTTCTTGATTAATGAAACAGAAGGCTGCGAACTCAGCGGCGCAGAAGAGCCGGAGGAAATCCTGGACCGGCTGCTTGCGCGGTTTCCGCAAAGCAAACTGGTGCTGACCCTTGGAAGCAAGGGAGTCTGGTACGGGGCAGAGGCAGAGAGAATCTTTGTGCCTGCTTTTTCGGTGCAGGCGGTTGACACGACGGCGGCGGGCGATACCTTTACCGGGTATTATCTGTCAGGAGTCCTTCAGGGATTGCCGGTGGAAGAGACGCTGAGAAGAGCGTGTGCGGCGTCGGCGCTTGCCGTGATGAAAGAAGGCGCGGCAGATTCAATTCCGAAAAAAGAGGAAGTGGAAGTATTTCTGAGAATACGGGAGACAGCACACTAGAGAGAAGCGGTCAGGCTCATGGGGGGACAGGAATCATGGAATGTCCCCCCTTCTCTTTTTTTCCGGTACTTTTCTCAGGGCGCTACAGTTCAGGCGCGTCTGTCGGTAAGAGGAACGAAAGAAATGTCTTGACAAAGAGGGCCGCTATATTATAATGTCGACAGATATGAGATCTGCCAGATACGGAATTGCTGGGAGGGCAGCATGGATGAGAAAACGCAGTTTACAGTTTGAGCTGATTAAGAAAATCAGCATTGGACTGATTATACTTACGATTCTTGTGAGCAGCGCGATTATTATGCTGGAGACGATACAATATAATAATGTAATTCTCGACAGCGTCTATAAGAATATGTCCAATACCGTGGATACCATCGATTACCACTTTGAGGATGTGAAAACACCGATGGTAATGCTGGCGCGAAATGACAGCGTGGTAAAAGCGATGGAGCACTACTCCAGCATGACCAACCGGGAAAAGCTTGAGACGAACAACGCGTTAAAAGAATTTGTACAGAACATTGCATCATTTAAAAGCTTTATCAGCGATATCCTGATTATTGGCGTTCAGGGCTTCCAGTATAATGTTTACAGCAATGATCAGAGTAAGTTTTTGAATAAAATCAATGTTGCGGATTTTCCTTATTTTGATAAGGTAAAAGAAGGGGACAGGCGCTTATACTATATCGGGGAGCATGGGACAGATTATTACCAGTCAGAAAATATGAGAGTGTATTCGGTTGTGCTGCCGGTCTATAAAGCGCAAAAGCATATTGGATACATTGTGTGTGATATTGATGCAGCCATTATTAATGACTCACTGAGGAAAAATGTGGAGGGAAACAGCGCAAAGATTATTGTCTGCGATGAATTGGGCGATTTGATTTTTGAACAGGGAAACGAGAGAATCTCATCGGATAAGATACGGAATACAGATAAAAAATCAAATGGAAGTATGAGTTTTTTGGAGCTTTTGTTTTCCCGGGGAGAATTAGTTATTGAGGTAAAATCCGAAAAAACAGGATGGACCTATATTTATGCAGAACCCTACGCGAATTTTAACAGATTTGGAAAGTTTAT
Organism: Lachnospiraceae bacterium UBA7160; assembly: GCA_002491565.1. Classification (GTDB taxonomy): domain Bacteria; phylum Bacillota; class Clostridia; order Lachnospirales; family Lachnospiraceae; genus Choladousia. The sequence goes on from DKWE01000131.1 coordinate 30,657, forward strand.
TTTTCTGTTTGATATTGTCGTGATTTTATTTGGCTTGATTGCGATTACGTTCTTTTCCGAACAACTGACCAGACAGATCCTGACACCATTGAAAAATATTATTTATATGATTCAGGATATGCAGATTAATCAGGGGACGGAGGGCGTGGCGGTATCCTGCCAGAATATGCAGAACGTAAATGAGTTAAGTATCCAGATTGAGCACATGATTCAGCGGATGGATAAATTGATCAGGGATAATTACCTGTATGAGCTGAAACGGAAAGATTTGCAGATTCAAATTCTGACGCATCAGCTCTCGCCGCATTTTCTGTACAATACTCTGCAGCTGATCGATTATCAGTCTTTTGTCAACCGACAGGAAAACGTGAGCAGGCTGATCGGGCAGTTAAGCTATATTCTCCGCTATTCGATGAGTGGGAAAAAGATGGTAACGCTGCGGGAGGAACTGGAATATGTCAGGGCATACCTGGATATCTACCAGCTCCGGTACGAGGATAAGCTGAACTGCAGGATAGAAGAAGGCAGCGAAGCGAACCCGGCGGTTCCGAGGATGATTCTGGAGCCGATTGTTGAGAACTGCATAAAGCATGGATTCTCGAAGGGAATGACGGGAGCGAGAATTCTGATCACGGTAGAGGAGGAAGCGGAGGATGTGGTAGTCTCTATAAGAGATAATGGCAAAGGGATGTCCGGCGAAGCACTGGACAAACTATGGGGGCAAATGGAAGCGGAACAGCAGATGGAAGAACACATTGGATTGCGGCACGTCCATTCGATTCTGAAATTATGCTTTGGCAGTGAATATGGAATAGAAATTGACAGTGAGGAGGAACAATTTACAGAAGTGCGGGTGAGAGTGCCGAAAAAGGCAGAGGCAGTGTTGGGGGATATAGAGGTATGAACAAGGTTTTACTGGTAGATGATGAAGCATATATTCTCGATTTGCTTGGAAAGCTGGTTCCGTGGGAATTCTACGGGTTTCAGATTGTCGGAAAAGCGGAGAGTGCGTCAGAAGCAATGCAGATATTTTATAGTACACAGCCGGACCTGATTATTACAGATATCTGTATGGAGAATATTTCAGGCATAGAATTTATCACAAGAATCCGGATGCAGAATCCGGTAGTGAAAATTATTATTCTCAGTGCCTATGATAAATTTGAATATGCGCAAAAGGCACTGAAATTGAATGTGGATGGCTATCTTTTAAAACCGATCAACAGAGAGGAATTGATCAATACTTTGCTGGATGTACAAAAAGATCTGCAGTCCGGAGAAAATTATCAGGTGCAGCTAAACGAACTGCAGAGCTCCCTGAATTATTTTCAAAGAAAGTATTATGAAGAGCAGTTGCTGAAGCTGTACCGGGGAGAGATGGAGACTCTGCCGGAGGGGCTTTGCGATGAGGCGTACTGGTGCATTTTAAGTGTTTTAGCCATCGTGAGAAATGAAATTGTCTTTTTGCAGCAGGATATAGAAAAGAACCATGATGTGACAAGCTATAGCCTGTTTGTAGGGGACGGGCTGCTTGCGGTGTTTTTGTGTGCAGAGCAGAAAGAAAAGCTGGAGGAGTGCTTAAGAAAAATCGAACAAAAATATGCCAGGGAAGGGACGCTGCTGTGCGGAAGGAGCCAGACGGGACGGAAGAATCAGGCGGAACTGTGTGAAGAGAGCCGGAGCGCGCTGAACAGGCTGTTTTACTCTGCGGATGGATGCTTTGCAAGGTATACGGCTCATGACAGACCGCAGGCGGGTGCCGTAGCTTCCGGTATCAGCCGTGAGCAGTTTTTTGTGTGGATTGCAGGCCGGAACTTTCGGGAGTGCCGCTCTTTTTTTGAAAAGTGGTTTGCGGCTTGTACTGCGGCGCAGGAAAAACGGGAAACGGTAATAAAGGCGATGAAACAGTACCTGGCCTGGATCAAGGAGACGGTCAATAAAGATGCTGTTCCAGGGTGCGAAGCGCTCCTACTGCAGTGTGAGAAACTATACCGGCTGAAGGATGCGAAACTGGTTATGGAGGCGGGGATCTGCCTGCTCGAAGAGGCGAATGTTTCCGGAGGAAAAGTCAGGCTGTTAATGGAGAGAGCCAATGAATATATCAGGAAAAACTGCTGCCGGGAGACATTTTCGATTGAGGAGCTGGCGGAGCATCTGAGTATCTCGAAAAGCTATCTCTCTAAAATCTACAAAGAAGAAACCGGGGAGTCGGTATGGAATTTTGTGATGCGTGTGCGTATCACAAAAGCAAAGGAGCTTCTGGTAAGTACCGATGCGACAAACTTTGCAATTGCAAAAGCAATCGGTTATACGAGTGAGTATCATTTTTCAAGGGCGTTCAGCAAGATGGTTGGAGTATCGCCCTCCGCATACAAAAAAATGTATCTCAAATAAGAGGATTTGATAAAAAATAAGATTTAAAAACATTTTAGAAAGAGCACGCATTTTCTATACTCAGAGAGAGGAGGTAGAACAATGAGTGCTTTTTTGTGGAATAAGGAAGGAATTTTTTTAGGAGAAAGGCTGATTGCCAGAGTAGGAGGGGCAAGAGGGCGGTACGAAGACCATCTGGCTTGCACGGAGAACACTGTGTGGAAATGGACCAGAACGTTCCAGATCGGAGAGGACAAAGAGAGCTGGGAAGATTTTACTATGGAAATGGTTTTGCCGGATGAGGTAGAATTTTATATGATACCGGGGATCAATTATAATGGAAATTTCTGGGGGGACGGGAAGGAACCGAAGGGACTTCTGGATGGAGAGAAGCCGTGGCGCTTTGCCGGGCATCGGAGCGGCATCCCGGCAGGGATGTTTGCACAGACAACGTATACGGCGATAGGAATCTTCGCGGGGCCTGAGAATCCAGTGGGAAGCTCTATGGAAATGGAGCAGGTAGAAGGAAAAGGCTTTTGTATGAGACTGCGCTTTCCGGAGCAGGAGGGCCCGCGCGTGTATTGTGCCAGAGACCGCTATGAGGAGGAGCCCTACAGAGAATCTGTCTGGATGCAGGGCGGCCGGATTACGTTTTCCGCGTGGATTGTTGTAAAGGAGCCGGAAGGAAGCTATGACTATGCCATGTTTTTGCATAAGGCGTGGCAGCTCTGTGAGGAAAAGAAGCAATTGCCGCTGCTGACCGGACAGGAAGTGTGGAGCCTCGGTATGGATTTTGTGAAAAACAGACTGTATTTTGAAGAAAATCAGTTTGCGGGATTTTGTATGGGCCTGACCTGGAACGGGGAGAGGTGGGAACAAAAAAGAGACTATCTGGAGATTGGCTGGGTGGGACAGAATGCATCGCTGGCAGTATCCCTCCTCTATGAATATGCATTTTGCAAAGAGGAAGAAGCGCTGCGCCGGGGATTGGCGGTACTGGACTGCTGGAGTAAGGCTGCTGTGCTTCCAAACGGGCTGTTCCGGTGCAGATTTGACCGGATTCAGAAATGGGGGGATGAGGTCGGCAACAAAGAGGAGCGGAACGACGCTGCCAATCTATACAGCGCGGTGGTGGAACTTCTGGAGGCGTATCATCTGCTTGAGACACTTGGGATTGAGCGGGAGGTATACCGCCGGACTGCGCTTGGAATTTGTACGTTTGCAGTGGAACACCAGCAGGAAAACGGAAGCTTTGCAAAAGCATGGTATAACGACGGGACCATTTCCGATGCAGAAGGAACCGTTGGATGTTATCTGGCAGAGGCACTTTGCGCCGGCTTTCGGGAATGTAAAAAGAAAGAATTCCTTGAGGCGGCTGTGGCAGGATTTACCTGCTATTACAGAGAATTTGAGAGGTACGGGTACACTACGGCGGGCGCTTTGGATACGTACTGTGTCGATAAGGAGTCTGCAATCCCGCTGTGCCGCTGCGCATTGGAGTTGTTCGAAATAACCGGGGAAACGGAGTATTTGCGCAAAGCGGAAAAGGTAAGCGGCTATCTGGCTACCTGGCAGTATCATTATAATGTACCTTACGGCAGCCATACGCTGCTTGGACAGATGGGCTATCAGACCAGAGGCGGCACAGCGGTTTCCGTACAGCATCACCATATAGACTGCTACGGTCTGGAGCTCTGTGAGGCGTGGGAAAAGCTCTCGGTTTATACGGGAAAAGAAATCTGGAGCGCGCGTGCGCAGGCGATCTGGGCAAACAGCCTGCAGAATATTTCTGACGGAAAGGTGCTCATCAAAGGCCAGAGGCGTCCGCGGGGAAGCCAGGATGAGGGAATCCTGCAGACAAGGTGGCACACAAAGAAGGGGGAGTACTTTGGAGTTTCCGAATGGCTGGTGGCATGGAATACCGCCTTTCGCCTGAAGCTTTTGAGAAAAGATTTTATGGTAAAGAAAAGACAAAAAAGCAAGGAGGAAAAGAGGATTTCATAAAGATTGATTTTCTGCGTCATTTTACGGGGAAGGATTGGCTGGTAAAATAATACCATCAAAATGATTCAAAGAAAGCGAGGTAAAACTATGAAAAAGAAAGTATTGGCATTGCTTACAATGGCAGCTGTGGCAGCAGGTGCAACGGGAGCTGTGCAGGCAGCGGAGGAGCTGGAGGACTGCAAACTGACATTTTTGTCGTGGTATCCGGAGGAGAAATATCAGCCGATTCTGGATGCTTTTGCAAAGGAATACCCTGGAATTGAAATTGAATTCCAGTATGCGGCTCCGGTGGCAGATTATCTGGAAAAGATGCAGGTGCTGACCTCCACGGGAGAGGTTCCGGATATCTTCTATATTGCCGCGGAGAATAAGACGGAAATGATCGAGAACGGATATTGTGCGGATATCTCCGGGACAGAGGCTGTTTCGAAGCTGGTAGATGCAAATAAGAGTACTTATGAAGCAGACGGCAAATATTACGGCTTTGCTCCGACGACCTGGGTAGGAGGCTACTTCTATAACAAGGACATTTTCAGCGAGCTCAATCTGGAAGCTCCGGCGACCTGGGAGGAATTTGTGAATGTCTGCAAGGTCCTGCAGGAAAATGACACAAGGCCGATCATTGAGCGCGGGGAGTGGTTCTGGGACAGCTTTTTAGGACCGTTTATGAATGATTATCTGGCGGGTGATATGGACTATCATAAAGAGGTGCTGGAAGGAAGCAAGACCTTTGCAGACGGCTGGGGGCCCTATATCCAGAAGTGGTATGAGGATTTAATCGTTCCGGGTTATGTAGGAGAGGACCTCGTGAGTGTCAGCTCACAGGAATTTTTCAGTGAATTTGCTACCGGACATGCCGGACTGCTGGCGGGGCATGCCGGACATCTTCTGGAGGTCCAGAAACTGGAGCCGGAATTTGAGATCGGATTCTTCCCGATGCCAGGCACGGAGGCGGATGTGAAAGTAGTATACGGCGCTGTGGACTGCGCAGTGGCAATCAGCTCTTCTACAGAACATCAGAAGGAAGCAGAGGCATTCCTGAATTTTATCGCCAGAGACGATATGGTACAGCTTTATCAGGATATGAACGGATATGTGATCGGCATGGAGGGAATTGAATCGGATGTAGACCCGATTCTGGAAGATGTGGCAAGACGCTATTCGAATGGAGAGATTGGGGTTTATATACCGCAGGGTAACTGGGATGCCTATGGTACCGGGCTGCAGCAGCAGCTGATTGCATCCAGCCAGGAATTGCTGCTTGGGGATATCGACTGCGACACCTTCATTCAGAATATGCAGGATAAGTTAGCGGAATTAAAAGACGAATAGAGGTGAGGATACGGCGCATACTTTGAAAACACAGTGTGCGCCGTACCTGATAAAGGAGATGCTTTATGCTAAATTCCAGATTCTTTAAAAAATTCGCTCCTTTTATGATAGGAGCATTTGTTTTATATACGGCATTGCTGATTGTCCCCATTCTCTTAAGCTTTGCGTATTCCTTTACCAACTGGGACGGATACTCCAGAAACGCAGACTTCGTGGGACTGAAAAATTATATGAAGATCTTCCGGTCCGCGCCGATGCTTGCGGCTCTGAAAAATTCTTTTATATTTTGCTTTTTTAATGTACTGGTGATTACACCGCTTGCGGTTGCATTGTCTTTAGTTTTTAATGCAAACTTCAAAGCGAGGAATTTCGTGCGCTCCGCCTTCTTTTTTACCTCTGTTCCGAGCGTATTGATTATCGGTTATATTTTTCAGCTCTTTTTCGGACCGACAGAAAACGGGGTGCTGAATGCATTGCTTGGAAAGATCGGCGTAGATCCGATCCGCTGGCTGTCGGCCGGAATTCTCCCGATGGTATCGGTGATAGCCGCGAATGTGTGGCGTCTGACAGGATGGCATGCCTGCATCTATCTGGCAAGACTGCAGGGAATATCGGAAGAATATTACGAGGCGGCCAAAATAGACGGGGCATCCCGGTGGAATGTGTTTCGCTATATCACGTTGCCGCTATTGGCTCCTGCAGTTACCATCAGCACCATGCTGATCATCATCGACGGATTGAAGATCTATGCGCTCCCGTATTCATTTACCGGCGGCGGCCCGGGCTATAAGACAACGTTTATGACGCAGCTGATTATTAAAACCGGTATCGGAGAAAAGAAGGTAGGGAGGTCCTCTGCGATGGCAGTTGTATTTTTTGTGATCATTATGGTGGTATCTTTGATACAGCTGTACTTTTCAAGAAAACGGGAGGATGAGATATGCTGAAAAAAGGGAGATGGAAGGGCATTGTTTTGCAGGCGCTTCTGATTGCAGTTACGCTGGTATTCTTAAGCCCGGTTATTTACATGGTTCTGAACTCGCTGAAGCCGTACAGCCAGATGCTCCGGTCCCCCTGGGCCCTGCCGGAAGGCTTGTTTTTGGATAATTACAGAAAGGCGTTTCACCAGATGCAGTTCTGGACTTCCCTGGGAAACTCGGTGGTGATTACTGTGGCCTCTGTATTTTTGATTGTGGTGCTGGGGGTTATGGCCGCCTATCCTCTGTCAAGGTTTAAAAATAAACTGACCGGATTTTTGTCTGTTTATTTCCTGGTGGGGTATATGGTGCCGACACAGGTTTTGATTGTGCAGATATTTTCTGTTATGAAGATTTTTCATCTCATTAATACGAAAACGGGCCTGGTTCTCGTCTACTCGGCGAGTGTTTCCTTTGCAATTTTCATGTATCAGGGGTTTATCCGCGCGCTGCCGATCGATATGGAAGAATCGGCGCTGATCGACGGGGCAAATCCATGGCAGCTGTTCTGGCAGGTGGTATTTCCCCTGATTAAGCCGGCGACAGCCACCATTATTATTTTTCAGACCATGTGGATATGGAACGATTTTACCTTGTCCAGCTTGTTTTTAAGCTCAAGGGATCAGCTGACCCTGCTTTTGGAATTGAATCTGTGCATCGGCGAATTTAATCTGGACTGGTCGGTCATGCTGTCTATTATGTGTATTGTCATGCTTCCGATGGTGATTTTTTATCTGCTGATGCAGAAACAGATTATCGCAGGAATGACAAATGGAGCAGTGAAAGGATAGAGAAAATGAAGATTACGGAGATATCTGTTTTTCAGCTTGAGCCGCGGTGGATGCTGGTGAAGGTGGAGACGGATGAAGGAATTACGGGCTGGGGCGAGCCGACCCTGGAGGGAAAAAGTACGGTAATTGAAGCGGCAATTTACAGCTTCAGAGACAGCCTGCTGGGAGAAGATCCCATGCGGACAGAATTTTTGTATCAGAAACTGTACCGCGGAGGATTTTACCGCGGCGGTGCGGTCTTAAGCAGCGCAATCAGCGGAATAGAGCAGGCGCTGTGGGATATCAAGGGGAAAAAGACAGGGCTTCCTGTGTGGCAGATGCTCGGCGGAAAATGCCGGGACAAAATCCGCATGTACGCCCATGCAATTCCTTTTGCAGATGATCCGACCGAAGAAGAGATAGCGTACTGGGTAAAAAAGAGGGTAGCGGACGGGTTTACCGCGCTTAAGACGTCTATGGTTGCGCCGCCCATCCGTTTTATTGATACGTTTTCAAAAATAAAAGATATCACAAAGCGGATTGCCGCGATGCGGGAAGCTGCGGGAGAGGACGTGGACATAGCCATTGATTTTCACGGGAGGATTTCTCCTGCTATGGCGCCGATATTGATTCAGGAGCTTGCGCCGTACCATCCAATGTTTATCGAAGAGCCGGTTTTGCCGGAAAACGTCGATGTGATGAAGCGGATGATGAATTTTGGGGTTCCCATTGCCGCAGGGGAAAGATTGTTTACCACGTTCGGATACCGGGAGCTGATCGAAAAGCAGGCGGTGAATGTGGTGCAGCCTGATTTGTGCCACTGCGGAGGAATCCTGCAGGCGTTTAAAATTGCGGCCATGGCAAACAATTATTTTATGTCCGTGGCGCCTCACAATCCGCTGGGTCCGGTGGCGCTTGCCGCATGCCTGCAGATTGATACCTGCATTGACAACTTTCTTGCGCAGGAGCATCCGACCCATGAGGCGGGGAGAGATTTAGGAAAAGGAATTTTTCAGGAACCGTTTGCTGTAGAAGACGGATATATCGGGATACCGGATAAACCGGGACTGGGATTTGAAATTGACGAGGAGGCAGTACGGGAATCCTCCTATGATGGAAAATGGAGAAATCCTGTCTTGTATTTCCCGGATGATGGTTCGCTGGGAGAATGGTAAGGAGGACAGAATGCCGGAATTGGTAACGTTGGGAGAAACCATGGCAGTCCTGACTGCGCGGGAAAGAGGGCCGCTCCGCTATGTTAGAGATTACAGCATGAGGATTGCCGGGGCAGAGAGCAATGTAGCTGTGGGAGTCACTAAGCTGGGGCATAGCGCAGGGTGGATCAGCAGCATTGGAAAGGATGAAATGGGGGCATTCGTGCGGAATTCCATGCGGGCAGAAGGAGTAGATACTTCCAGGGTAGCTGAGGAGGAACGATACCGGACCGGTCTGATGTTAAAAGAACTGGGAAGCCATGAGACGAAGGTATACTACTATCGGGAAAACTCGGCGGCAAGCCATATGGACGAATCGCATCTGGATGCGGACTACATTTGTCAGGCAAAGATTCTGCATATGACGGGGATCACACCGGTGTTGGGGGAGTCCTGCGCGCGGATGGTCAGGGTCGCCGTCAGACTGGCATGCCAGGAGAAGATTCTTTTGAGCTTTGATCCGAATATCCGCAAAAAATTGTGGGGACACCGGGATTATGGTCCGCTCATCCGTGAAATTATGTTTGCGTCCGGGGTTGTACTTCTTGGAAGGGATGAGGCGGGGGAACTGCTTGGGACGACGGAGCCTGACCGGATTGTTGCTATATTAAGAAAAGAAGGAGTCCGGTGGATTGCGGTGAAAGACGGAGCAGCAGGGGCATGGGTGGCAGACCCGAAAGACCTGATACAGATACCGCCGTATCCCTGCTGTCCGGCGGACCCTGTTGGCGCAGGGGACGCCTTTGATGCGGCCTTCCTTGCAGGAATTTTAGAGAACCGGAGTCTGGAAGTGTGCGGACAGATGGGGGCTGTTGCGGGGGCGCTTGTAACAGAGACACAGGGAGATACGGAAGGGTTTCCGTCCAGAGAAACATTGCAGCGGTGTCTGGAGAAAAAAGAAGAGATTTATCGTTAGGGAGGAGCGGTATGGACTTACAAAGCACAATCAGAAATAATCCAATCCTTTGCATTATGCGGGGGCTGCCAGCGGGGAAGGCGGCAGCGTATGCGAAGGCGGTTATGGATGGCGGGGTACATTTTTTTGAGGTGGCACTGAATTCGGCAGATGCCCTGACACAGATTGAGATTTTGAAAAGAGAATTGGGGGAAAAAGCGCTGATCGGCGCGGGAACGGCTGTCACCGTAGAAAAAGCAAAAGCTGCAGTCGCTGCAGGCGCACAGTTTCTCCTGTCGCCTTCTGCAGATGAGGAAGTGCTGGCATATTGCCGGAAAGAAAGCATTCCCCTGCTTCCGGGCGTCCTGTCGCCTTCTGATGTGTCGCTTTGCCAGCGGTATGGGTTTTCTGTTATGAAATTGTTTCCTGCGGGGGATATGCCCGCAGGCTATATCAAAAGCCTGAAGGGGCCGTTTCAGGATACAGAGTATGTGGCGATTGGGGGCGTGAAACCGGACAACCTCGCAGACTTTCTGGCACAGGGCTATCTGGGCGTGGGACTTGGAAGCAGCATGGTTCCGAGAGAATGGATTATGCAGGAAGAATGGGAGCAGGTGACTGATGCTGTAAAACATATGGTGGCGGCAGCAGGGAAAAGAATAATTTAGAAGGGAGCGGGGCAGGAAAATGAAAATTGAAAAGGTAAATACGTATCTTGTACGGCCGCGCTGGGGGTTCGTGGAACTTGTTACCGATGACGGATTCCATGGCTGGGGCGAGGCGGTTCTGGAGGGGCATGCGAGGGCGGTCCTTGCATGCGTGAATGAGATGCAGGATTATTTAATTGGAGCGGATGCACGCAAGATAGAGGATATCTGGAATGTTTTGTACCGCGCAGGCTTTTACCGGGGCGGGGGCGTGATGATGAGTGCAATATCCGGGATCGACCAGGCGCTCTGGGATATCAAGGGTAACTATTTTGATGCGCCGGTCTATGAGCTTTTGGGAGGAGCCTGCCGTGAAAAAATGAGAGTTTATTCCTGGATTGGCGGAGACCGTCCGTCCGATGTCGGAAGTGCGGCAAAGGCAAAGCAGCAGGAGGGATTTTCTGCTGTCAAGATGAATGCGACCGAGGAGCTGCAGATGATTGACAGCTATGAAAAGATTGATGCAGTCTGCGAGCGCGTGGCGGCAATACGCGAGGCGTGCGGAAATTATTTTGGCATAGCCATTGATTTTCACGGAAGAGTCCATAAGCCAATGGCAAAAATTCTGGCAAAGAAGCTGGAAGAATTTAATCCAATGTTTCTGGAAGAACCGGTGCTGTGCGAACATATGGAGTACTTTAAGGAAATTGCGGCATGCTGCAACATCCCAATTGCGACCGGAGAGAGATTGTATACGAAGTATGATTTCAAACGGCTCTTAGAGGCAGGCGGTGTGGACATCATTCAGCCGGACCTCTCGCATGCCGGGGGAATCACAGAGGTGAAAAAAATCGGAGCGATGGCAGAGGCATACGATGTGGCATTGGCGCCGCATTGCCCGCTCGGACCGATTGCGCTGGCTTCCTGCTTGCAGGTAGACGCAGTCTGCTATAACGGAGTTCTGCAGGAGCAGAGCATCGGTATTCACTATAACGTCGGAAAGAGTGTTTTGGACTATGTGGAAAACAAAGAGGATTTTCTGTTTGAAAACGGATACGTAAATTTGCCGAAAAAACCAGGAATCGGCGTCGAGGTAAACAAAGCGCTGGTACTTGAGGAAAATGCAAATCCGCACAACTGGAAAAATCCGGTTTGGAGGCACCGGGACGGTTCTGTTGCGGAGTGGTAGTCAATAACGGCTATGTTTCGATACTGCAGCAGAGGGCTGAATGAGGGCCCGGGAGTATGTACCGCCGGCGTGACGGAAAAAATATGCCAGATGGCACAAGGAAAAAATGCGGGGCCAAAGAAGTGGATTTTCACTCTCTTTGGCCTCGCATTTCGGCAGAGATTGACTAGTTTAGATAGTCTCCAACCGGAGAGGAATTATACTGCTTGATGATCTTGAGGATCACCGAGCCGTCAGGCTGGACATTCTCTTCCACAATTCTGTACTGGGTTTGGTTCCGCTCCAGCCCCTGTTTATAATGTTCTACTTCCTGCTGCACTTGTTTGGCTGCCCATTGCCGCTCCACATCTTCTTTCAGCAAAAAATGGAGAGTCTGGCAGATGCAGGCCGCTTGAATCCTCTTCATAACGATGTTCTCCTGTTCTAAAAAATAAACGTGTAGCAGAACTGGATTTACGCAGTTACGCTACACGTTTGCTTATATTGAAACATTTTTTCCAAAAATTGTCAAAGGAACTTTTGCACAGAAAAAACAGGATAAACCTGGCAAAATTGTAAGTAGAAAAAGGATCACGAACGAAAATATTTTCCCCAAAGGCTTGACATTTTATTAACAAGATAGTAAGATGCTTATTAGAAACCAATTCTCATAGCTGCGGGTTTTGCACCGGAAAGGAACTGCCTTATTTTGTAAATTGTACATGTAAAAGAGAAAAATTTCCATTTCCAGACAGGAACCCGTGATTTTTTTAAAAATCAAATGTTAAAAAAATAACGAAGGAGAGACAGCATGAAAAGAAAGATCACAATTATCGGAGCAGGAAGCGTTGGGGCAACGATTGCGTATACACTTTCGAAAGAGGATATCGCAACGGAGCTTGTGCTGATCGACATCAACAAGGAGAAGGCAGCAGGTGAGGTCATGGATATCGAGCAGGGGACCTGCTTCCGCGATCCGATCTCGATCGTTGCCGGTGACTACGAGGATGCGAAGGATTCCAACATCGTCATCATTACATCAGGAATCGCCCGCAAGCCAGGACAGACACGGATCGAGCTGACGCAGACGAATGTCAATATCCTGAAGTCCATCACGCCGGAAATCGTAAAGGCAGCTCCGAATGCGATTTACATCATCGTGAGCAATCCGGTGGATATCATGACGTATGTCTTCACCAGGATTTCCGGTCTTCCGGAGAATCAGATTATCGGATCCGGTACGATTCTGGATACGGCGCGGCTCCGCTTTGGTCTGTCGGAGCATCTGAAGATTGCCCAGAAGAATATTCATGCGTATGTCTTCGGCGAGCACGGAGATACCTCCTTCATTCCATGGTCCTGTGCATACATTTCCGGCATCAGCATTCAGCAGTATATTGACCTGATGCGGTCGAAGGGCAAGGATATGGGAGACATTGACAAGGAAGGGATGCTGGAATATGTGCGCAAGTCCGGCGGAAAGATTATCGCGAACAAGGGCGCGACCTTCTATGCGGTGGCGACGGCGGTCTGCCAGATCTGCTCCCGCGTGATGGCTTCGTCCGATTCTGTGGCGACGGTTTCTTCTATGCTGCACGGAGAGTATGGCATTGAGGATGTCTGCCTGAGCACTCTGACGATGATCGGGCCGAACGGCGTGCAGGGCAAGCTCCCGATGCGCATGAATAAGGGAGAAATTGAGCGGCTGCAGGCAAGCGCAGAGGCGCTGAAGGCAGTCATCAGCCAGATCGAACTGTAAGGAGGAGCTATGAAATACAGCTACTATCCAGGGTGTACCCTGAAAAATAAGGCAAAAGACCTGGACACCTGCGCGCGTGCAAGCGCGCAGGCGCTTGGCGTGGAACTGGAGGAACTCTCTGACTGGCAGTGCTGCGGCGGGGTGTATCCGCTTGGCAGCGATGAGATTGCCACGAAGCTCTCCTCCGTCCGGGCGCTTGCCCAGGCAAAGGAAAAAGGTCAGGCACTGGTCACACTTTGTTCCGCCTGTCATCATGTGATTAAGCGCGTCAACGATGATATGAAGCATGTAGAGGATGTCCGTGACAAGGCGAATCGGTATCTGCAGCTTCCCGAGCCGTATGCAGGGGAGACGCAGGTACTTCATTTTTTGGAGGTACTGCGGGACCAGGTGGGATTTGACACGATCCGGGAAAAGGTCGTTAAGCCTTTTACCGGGGTAAAGATTGGTGCGTACTATGGCTGTCTGCTGCTGCGTCCGGGAAAAATTATGGCTTTTGATGATCCGGAGAATCCGAAGCTGATGGAAGACTTTATCCGCGCGATCGGCGGAGAGCCGGTCCTCTATCCGTACCGCAATGAATGCTGCGGCGGATATAGTTCTCTGAAAGAAAAGGAGCTGGCGGGAAGCATGTCGAAGACCATTCTGAGGAATGCGGAGGGCTTTGGCGCGCAGATGCTGATCACAGCCTGTCCGCTGTGCCAGTACAATCTGAATCAGGCGCCGGTTGACTTGCCGGTCCATTATTTCACAGAGCTTCTTGCGGAAGCGCTCGGTGTGAAGGAGGAGGTGCAGGGACATTGACGAAAGCAGAAAAGCAGGCGGAGGAGATACGCGAGATCAGTGGCTCTGATCCGTGGAAATGTATGAAGTGCGGGAAGTGCTCGGCGAGCTGTCCTTCCTACGATGAGATGGATATCAAGCCGCATCAGTTTGTATCTTACATATTGCAGGACAACGTAGAAGCTCTTGCACAGTCGAGATCTCTGTGGAAATGTCTTTCCTGCTTTGCCTGTGTGGAGCGCTGTCCGAGGGACGTGCAGCCGGGACGGCTGGTGGACGCGGCACGGCAGCTGGTCGTGCGGCAGCGTGGACAGGATTATCTGAAGGCAGATGAGATACCGGAGCTTCTGGATCCGGAGCTTCCCCAGCAGCTTCTGGTAAGCGCGTTCCGAAGGTACAGGAGGTAGGACATGCAGAGGATAGGAGTATTTGTCTGTCACTGCGGCAGCAATATTGCCGCGACAGTCGATGTAAAGAAAGTAGTGGAGCTGGTTCGGATGGAGCCGGGGGTAGTCTGGGCGGAGGACTATCCGTACATGTGCTCGGAGGCCGGGCAGTCCAGGATAGCGGAGGCGATCCGGACGCAGAAGCTGACGGGAGTCGTCGTCTGCTCCTGCTCCCCGCGGATGCACGAGGCAACCTTCCGCAAGTGCGCGGAGCGTTCCGGGCTCAATCCTTATATGGTAGAAATCGCGAACATCCGCGAGCACTGCTCCTGGATTCATAAGAATACGGAGGAGGCTACCGAGAAAGCGGTGATCCTGGCGCGTGCGGCGATTGCAAAGGTCAATCTCAATACGCCGCTTCAGGCGGGGGAGAGCCGGGTGACGAAGCGGGCGCTGGTCATCGGCGGAGGTATCGCCGGGATCCAGACGGCGCTGGATATCGCGGATGCCGGGTATGAGGTAGATATCGTGGAGAAGACGCCGAGCATCGGCGGGAGAATGTCACAGCTGGATAAGACCTTCCCGACTCTGGACTGTTCCGCCTGTATCCTGACCCCGAAGATGGTGGAGGCTTCCGCGAACGAAAAGATTACCTTATACACCTACAGCGAGGTGGAGAAGGTCAGCGGTTTTGTCGGTGACTTTACGGTGGATATCCGCAAAAAGGCGAGAAGCGTAGATATGAGTAAGTGCACGGGCTGCGGCGTGTGCCAGGAGAAATGCCCGAGCCGCAAGACACCGAATGAGTTTAACCGGGGACTCAACACCAGGAGCGCGATCTACACGCCCTTTGCCCAAGCGATTCCGAATGTTCCGGTGATTGACCGGGAGCACTGCATCAAATTCCAGACCGGGAAGTGCGGTGTGTGCGCGAAGGTCTGCCAGGCGGGCGCGATCGACTACGAGCAGAAGGATGAGATCATTACCCGGAAGTACGGGGCCATCGTCGTGGCGACTGGTTTTGATATGATCAAGCTTGACAAGTACGGCGAGTATGCTTACGAGCAGAGCCCAGACGTGATCACTTCGCTGGAGCTGGAGCGCATTATGAATGCGGCAGGGCCTACGAAGGGACATCTGGAGCGGATGTCAGATCACCGGCCGCCGAAGAATATCGTGTTTATCCAGTGCGTGGGAAGCCGCTGCGCGGACGAGCGGGGCAAGAGCTACTGCTCGAAGATTTGCTGTATGTATACGGCCAAGCACGCGATGCTGATCCGGGATAAGTATCCGGATGTGAATGTGACGGTTTTCTATATCGATGTGCGTACCCCGGGAAAGAATTTCGATGAGTTTTACCGCAGGGCGGTGGAAGAGTACCACGTCAACTACATAAAAGGGCAGGTAGGCAAGGTGACACCGCAGCCGGACGGCACGCTGCTGGTGCATGGCGTGGACCTGCTGGATAATCACCAGGTAAAGATAGAGGCAGATATGGTAGTGCTGGCAGCGGCGATTGAGCCGAATCCGGATGTGCGGAAGATCGCGACGATGCTGACTGCAAGTATTGACACAAATAATTTCCTGACGGAAGCGCATCCGAAGCTGCGTCCGGTAGAGTCCCCGACGGCCGGGATTTTCCTCTCCGGCGTCTGCCAGGGGCCGAAGGATATCCCGGAGACGGTCTCACAGGCCGGGGCTGCGGCGGTGAAGGTGATCGGGCTTCTGGCAAAGGATAAGCTTCTGACGAATCCGTGTACGGCGAAGGCGGATGTGCTCGCCTGCAACGGCTGTTCCGCCTGCGCGAACGTCTGCCCTTACGGCGCGATTTCTTATGAGGATCAGGAGGTGCGCGCGCCGGGTGTGCGTGAGATCCGCCGGGTGGCAGTGGTCAACAGCGCGCTGTGCCAGGGCTGCGGCGCCTGCACGGTGGCGTGTCCGTCGGGGGCGATGGACCTGCAGGGCTTTTCCAACAGACAGATGATAGCGGAGGTGGATGCGATATGTCGATAGCAAACGAGAGCTTCAGACCGAAGATTGTAGCATTCTGCTGCAACTGGTGCAGCTACGCGGGTGCGGATCTGGCGGGAAGCAGCCGCCTGTCCTATCCGGCTGACGTGAAGATTATCCGGGTGCCCTGCTCCTGCCGGGTCAATCCGATGTTTATTCTCCGGGCCTTCGAGAGGGGCGCGGACGGCGTGATTCTTTGCGGCTGCCATCCGGGCGACTGCCATTATACGACCGGAAATTATTATACAAGAAGACGCATGACGCTGCTGTTTTCCATGCTGGATTTCCTCGGTGTGGAAAATGGAAGAACCAGAGTCGAGTGGGTATCCGCCGCGGAGGGCGTGAAGTTTTCCGCAACGATGAATGAGTTTGTGGAGACCATCCGCGCGCTGGGACCGAACGTGAGATTGGGGGATCTGAGATGCAGGAGCTAAGAAAGAGAGCAGGAGAGCTGCTGGCGGACGGAACTGTGGCGCGTGTCCTTGCATGGCGCGCAGGCGACCTTCCGTACAATCCGGAGCCGGCATTTTTTGAGACAGAAGCGGAACTGGAGCACCTGGTCTACGACGGCTTCTGCGGAGCAAATTTAAGCAAGCTGATGATCGAGGCGTCGAAGCTTGAGGGGAAAACGCTGGTGTGCCTGAAGCCCTGTGACACCTACAGCTTCAATCAGCTGGTGAAGGAGCACCGGGTGGACCGGGAGAAAGCTTATATCATCGGTGTGGGATGCCGGGGCAAGCTGGATATTGAGAAAATCCGCCGGCAGGGCATCCGCGGCATCGAGGCGGTGGAAGGCGCCGAACTGGACGGCCCGGAGGAGCTGACCATCCGGACATTTTCCGGAGAGAAGAAGTGTGCGTACCGCGATGCGATGCTGGAGCGCTGCCATGTATGTAAGGGCAAAGAGCACATGGCTTATGACGAGCTCCTTGGCGAATCCAGGGATACGAAGGATGCGGAGCGGTTCGCTGAGGTAGAGGCGATCGAACGAATGCCGGCGAAGGAGCGGTTCGCGTATTTCCAGAAGGAGCTGAGCAAATGTATCCGCTGCAATGCCTGCCGGAATGCCTGTCCGGCCTGCAGCTGCCGCAAATGTGTGTTTGACAGTACCAAATTTGACAGCGAGCAGAAGGCAAACGTGGATTCCTTTGAGGAGAAAATGTTTCATATTATCCGCGCATTCCATGTGGCAGGGCGGTGTACGGACTGTGGAGAGTGCAGCCGCGTGTGCCCGCAGGGGATTCCGCTGCATTTGTTTAACCGCAAATTTATCAAGGATATCAACACCTTCTACGGCGAATATCAGGCCGGGACGGGCAGCGACGAGAAGGCGCCTCTGACGAACTATACACTGGAAGATGCGGAGCCATCCGTGGTAAGAGAAAGGGGATAATGTGATGTATAAGATTGAAAAGCAGAATCTGACGGCATTATTCCGGAAAATTGCCGAAGGAAGGGATCTGTATCTGCCGGTAGAAAGCGCCGGACAGGTCAATTTTGCCGCCTGGGACGAGGAGGCAAAGGTCTCTCTGGATACGACAAAGACGGTAAAATCGCCGAAGGATGCGTTTTTTCCGCAGAGCGAGACGCTCTATACCTGCAAAAAAGAAGGAAAGAAGCTGGAAGTCACACAGGAGGCTTTGCGGGAGAAGGGATTTGTGGTCTTTGGAATGAAAGCCTGCGATGTACGCGGCGTGGAGGTGCTGGACCGGGTGTTTTTGTCTGAGCCTGTGGACAGCTACTATCAGGCAAGGCGGGAGCATGGCGTACTGGTCGCGCTTGCCTGCAAAGAGCCGGAGGAATCCTGTTTCTGTACGGCATTTGGCATCGACGCGGCGAATCCGGTGGGTGCAGACGCAGAAAAACCTGCGGGAGATCATACGATGAACCAGACGGGTGCGGATGTGGCAGTCTGGGATATCGCTGACTGGCTGTACTGGAAGCCGCTGACCGAAAAGGGCGAAGCGCTTACGGAATCGGTGCGGGGGCTGTTGACAGAGGCCGGGGAGGAAGAAGTCCTGGCAGAGCAATCGCGGATCCGTGCGGTCTTGAAGAGACTGCCGTATGCGGATCTTTCCCTGGAGGGATGGGGCGGCGATGCCACAAAGGAGAAGTTCGATTCTCCGCTGTGGGAGACGCTGTACCGGCCGTGTCTGGGCTGCGGCACCTGTACCTTTGTCTGCCCGACCTGTCAGTGCTACGATATCAAGGATTACCGGACGAAGGATGGAATCCAGCGGTACCGCTGCTGGGATTCCTGCATGTATTCGGACTTTACCCTGATGTCGGCGGGAAATAACCGCACGACACAGCTGCAGCGCTTCCGCCAGCGGTTTATGCACAAGCTGGTCTACTATCCGGCAAACAACGATGGACTGTTTTCCTGCACCGGCTGTGGCCGCTGCGTAGAGAAGTGTCCGTCCTCTCTCAATATCGTAAAGGTGATCAAGGCGTTTGCAAAAGAAGGAGGTGCCAGGAATGAGTGAGAATGCATGTACATGCCATCCGAATTACCGTAGGGATATTCTGGTGCCGCAGATCGGTGTGATCACCGATATCCGCACAGAGACGCCGGATGTAAAGACCTTCCGGGTCAATGCGCCGGAGGGAGGTAAGCTGTTTGAACATATGCCGGGTCAGTGCGCGATGCTCTGCATTCCGGGCGTCAGTGAAGGAATGTTTTCGATTACTTCCTCGCCGACGAACAAAGAGTATCAGGAATTCAGCATCAAGCGGTGCGGGATGCTCACGGAGCAGCTGCACAGCCTTGAGGTGGGCGATGAGATCACCGTGCGCGGCCCCTACGGAAATCATTTTCCGGTGGAGGGGGAACTGAAGGGGAAGAATCTGCTGTTCATCGCGGGCGGCATCGGCCTTGCGCCGCTGCGCTCCGTGATCAACTATGTGCTGGACAACCGCGAAAATTACGGGAGTGTGGATATTCTGTACGGCTCGCGTTCTGCGGACGATCTGGTGCAGCTTAAGGAGATTCAGGAGGTCTGGAGGAAAGCTCCGGATGTCCACGTTCACCTGACGATCGACCGGGAGCAGGAGGGCTGGGACGGCCATGTGGGCTTTGTGCCGAACTACCTGAGGGAGCTTGGTTTTTCCGCCGACAAGACGGCGCTGGTGTGCGGCCCGCCGATCATGATCAAGTTTGTGCTGCAGGGACTGCGGGAGATGGGCTATCGGGATGAACAGATCTATACCACGCTGGAGCTGCGCATGAAATGCGGCATCGGCAAATGCGGCCGCTGCAACATCGGGACGAAATATGTGTGCAAGGACGGGCCGGTGTTCCGGTACGATGAGATCGAAGAACTGCCGGATGAATATTAGTTATAGGTGCAGCCATGCAAGGCATCATCCATTCATAAGTTACTGTGGGTTGGACACCTCGATAGGTTTTCACCAGGGGCCTATGAGCTGGATGATGCTGCTCAACACGAAAATAACATTGCTGGCTAAACGGTAACGAGGAAGAAGAGGATTTCTATGGAAAAAATGGTTGATGTATATTTTTTTGGTAAGAAATATCAGGTGCCTGAGTCGCTTACGATCATGAGCGCGATGGAATATGCCGGATATACCCTGAAGCGCGGCTGCGGCTGCCGTCACGGCTTCTGCGGAGCCTGCGCAACGATCTACCGGATTAAAGGGAAAAATGAGCTGAAGACCTGCCTTGCCTGCCAGACACAGGTTGAGGACGGGATGTATGTGGCGAGTATTCCTTTTTTCCCGACGGATAAGCGGACCTATGAGATCGGCGAGCTTCGCCCGAATCAGCAGGTGATGATGGAGCTTTACCCGGAGATCTACAGCTGCATCGGCTGCAATGCCTGCACCAAGGCGTGCACGCAGAATCTGAATGTTATGCAGTACATTGCGTATGCTCAGAGAGGCGAGCTGGAGAAATGCGCAGAGGAGTCCTTTGACTGTATTGGCTGCGGCTGCTGCTCGCTGCGCTGTCCGGCAGGGATTTCTCATCCAATGGTGGGCGTGCTTGCAAGGAGACTGACCGGAAAGTACCTTGCCCCGGAGGCAAAGCATCTGAATCAGCGCGTGGAGGAGATTCACGCGGGTGCCTATGACGAGCTGATCGAGCAGATTATGCAGAAACCGATTGAGGAAATGCAGGAGCTCTACAACCACAGAGAGATTGAGAAATAAAGGAGGGAGAATCTATGTATACACCAGAAATGCAGGAATCCGTGAAAAGGGTGGAAGCGGCCAGAGCGGACAACTTGAAGCTGGAACCGAGGCGCATGACTGCGGAAGAGAAAGATTCCCTCCTGAAAGCATTTCATCCGGACTATCGTCAGGACGGCTTTGTGGAGATCAAAATCGGACCGAATGCAGGTCAGAAGGTTCCGACGGAGCTGGGACATCTGCTGCATTCAAACAGCCGGCTCTTGCAGGATCCGGTAGATCTTGGTAAAATTGATTATGACGTGGATGTGCTCGTGATCGGCGGCGGCGGAGCAGGTGCTTCGGCAGCGATTGAGGCAAACGAGGCGGGCGCGGATGTCATGATTGTGACGAAGCTGCGCATCGGAGACGCCAACACCATGATGGCGGAGGGCGGCATCCAGGCGGCAGACAAGGAAAATGATTCACCGGCGCAGCACTATCTGGATGCGTTTGGCGGCGGACACTTTGCGGCGAGACCGGAGCTTCTGCGCCGTCTGGTCATGGAGGCGCCGGATGCGATCCAGTGGCTGAACCGCCTTGGCGTCATGTTCGACAAGGAAGCAGACGGCACCATGATCACCACGCACGGCGGCGGTACTTCCAGGAAGCGGATGCATGCCTGCAAGGATTATTCCGGCGCGGAGATCATGCGGACTTTGCGGGATGAAGTGCTGAACCGGAAGATTCCGGTGGTGGAGTTCACCTCTGCCGTAGAGCTGATCAAGGATGAAAACGGCCGCGTGGCGGGAGCGGTGCTCCTGAATATGGAGACTGGCGACTACCTGGTTGCGCGCGCGAAGACGGTTATCATTGCGACCGGCGGAGCCGGACGGCTGCACTATCAGAATTTCCCGACCTCCAATCACTATGGGGCGACGGCGGACGGCCTGATCCTGGGCTACCGGGCGGGTGTTCCGTTGTTGTACCAGGATACGATTCAGTACCACCCGACCGGGGCGGCATTTCCGTCCCAGATTTTTGGCGCACTGGTGACAGAGAAGGTGCGTTCTCTGGGGGCGATGCTGGTCAACGCGGATGGAGAGGTATTTATGCATCCGCTTGAGACGCGCGATGTGTGTGCGGCCTCGATTATCCGGGAGTGCACAGCAAGAGAGAAGGGTGTGCAGACTCCGATCGGAACCGGTGTGTGGCTGGATACGCCGATGATCGAGCAGCTCGGCGGAGCAGGCACGATCGAGAAGCGGATTCCGGCGATGCTGCGCATGTTCATGAATTATGATATTGATATGCGGAAGGAGCCAATCCTGGTCTATCCGACGCTGCACTACCAGAACGGCGGCCTGGAGATCAATGGGGAAGGGTTCACCAAGACCATAGACAACCTGCTCGTAGCCGGAGAGGCGGTGGGCGGCATCCATGGCAGGAACCGTCTGATGGGAAATTCGCTGCTGGATATCATTGTATTCGGGCGGAATGCCGGAAAAGCAGCTGCCGCTAAGGCGAAGGAGGTACAGCTCGGAACGCTTACACTGTCTCATATCGAAGCGTATGCGGAGGAATTGAAGAAAGCGGGAGAGAATACGGAGGATGTGTCACCGCTGCTGCTGCCGAATTATGCACGGCATGAGAGATAAAAATTGCTGTATAGGCCCGGTTTCAAGATGGAGATAATATGAAGCGTATAGAATTGCGGAAGTTCGAAGTACGAAGCAATTCGTAGACTTATATCTGAGGTCATGCCTGCAAAGCAGGGGAAGGGTTAAGGAGGAAATGGAATGCGGGAAATAGAAGCGAGCCAGATCACAGAGGTGGTCGAGCGGCTCTGTATCGAAGCCAATGAGCATCTGCCAGAGGATGTGAAGTGTGCGCTTCGTGACTGCCGCGCGCGAGAGGACTGGGAGATTGCGCAGGGGGTGCTGGACAAGATCATCGAAAACTACGAGATCGCAGACGAGCAGCAGGTCCCCATCTGCCAGGATACCGGGATGGCGTGCGTATTTCTGGAAATCGGCCAGGATGTCCATATCGTTGGGGGAGATCTCTCAGAGGCGGTGGACGAGGGCGTGCGCAGAGGATATGACAAGGGCTATCTGCGCAAATCTGTGGTAAAGGATCCGGTGCGCAGAGGTAACACTGGGGACAACACTCCGGCCATGCTCTATACGGAAATTGTGCCGGGAGAACAGATCAAAGTTACGGTGGGACCTAAGGGTTTTGGAAGTGAAAATATGAGTGCAATCCGGATGTTCAAGCCGTCGGCGGGGCTGCAGGGGATCAAGGATTTTATCCTGGAGACCGTAGAGACGGCAGGTCCGAATCCCTGTCCGCCTATGGTGGTAGGCGTTGGCATTGGCGGTACTTTCGATAAGGCGGCACTGTTGGCAAAGAAAGCGCTGATGCGCCCGGTCGATTCTGAGAATCCGGACCCATTCTACGCGGATCTGGAGAAAGAAATGCTGGAGAAAATCAACCAGCTTGGCATTGGACCTCAGGGCTTCGGAGGAAAGACGACAGCGATCGGATTGAATATTGAGACGATGCCGACTCATATCGCAGGAATGCCCTGTGCGATCAATATCAGCTGCCATGTGACAAGACATAAGACAGAGATGATATAAAATGTACGAGACCATAATATTGTACCTATGTCAATTTATGGAAGATGTTTACATGTGTCAGTCTGTTGTATATAATCTTGTATCTGCGGACTCTTTAAGGCCGGTATTTACCTGAAACGTAAATTTGCAGATAAATTGCAGTAGACTGGTAATGTAGTTCATGGCAGGAAAGGAGACGGATTCATGGAAAAACATATTACGCTGCCGCTCACGAAGGAGCTGGCGCGCACGCTTCATGCGGGCGAGACCGTCTACGTGACAGGCACCATCTATACCTCGCGTGACGCAGGCCACAAGCGCATGTGCGAGGCGCTTGCCAGAGGAGAACAGCTCCCCTTTGATCCCACTGACGCTACCATTTATTATGTTGGCCCGACTCCGGCAAAGCCGGGACAGGTCATCGGCTCGGCAGGCCCGACCACCAGCGGCCGTATGGATGCCTATGCGCCTACAATGATGCGTGCTGGGGCAAGAGGCATGATCGGCAAGGGAGCAAGACTTCCTGAAGTCGTGGAAGCTATGAAGGAATGTAGCGGTGTTTACTTCGGCGCGATTGGCGGCGCAGGCGCACTGCTTGCCAGGTGCATCAAAAAGGCGGAACTGATCGCCTACGAAGATCTTGGAGCGGAAGCTCTGCGCAAACTGTACGTCGAGGAGATGCCGTTGGTCGTCATCATTGACAGCGAAGGCCGCAGTCTGTACGAAGAAGGCCGCGCCGCGTATCTCGCGTCTCGAAAATAGAGTGTGATACTACTGCTCTGTGCGGTAAGAGCAAGCGAAAAGTCCCGAAACCAGGTGCAGAATGGGTAATTTGTAAGAAAAACTGCACAAAAAAGTACTGGACATACGCGGACTTTTGTGCTATGCTGACATTATCAAGAGAGCACCCGGCCAGGGAAAACTGAATACAAATATCGGGCGAAGGATTTGGGAGAGAGCGCGGCAGCCGCGCCGCCGAAGGGGAAAAGCGAAGAAGCTCAAACTCTCAGGCAAAAAGACCGGATCCGGACGAGACTCTGGAGAGCATCCGTGCACCAACGAGGATGGCCCCGTACCGGGACCAGCAATCTTTCAGGTAAAAGGACAGAGGCAGGAAGCAATGCCGTAAGGCATTTTCTTCCTGCCTCTTTTGCTGTTGAATTGCGCGGCGCCATGCGCGGAGCAAATCAGAGCATAGATGCGAAGTACGGAGCGATTTGCTGATTCTCATTCAGAATGTGTTTCCCTGGCGGGCGGAAAGGAGTGGCTACAGCATGGAAAGAAAAACGCCTTTGTATGACGTTCATGTGGAGAGCAAGGGGAAAATTGTTCCCTTCGGTGGGTATCTGCTTCCGGTTCAGTATCAGGGAGTGATTCAGGAGCATATGGCAGTCAGGACGGCCGCGGGATTGTTTGATGTGTCCCATATGGGTGAGGTTCTCTGCATTGGAAAGGATGCTCTGGCAAATCTCAATCATCTTCTGACGAATGATTATACCACGATGTATGACGGTCAGGCACGCTACAGCCCGATGTGCAATGAAAATGGCGGCGTTGTGGATGACCTGATTGTGTACAAGGTGCGTGACAATCATTATTTTATCGTTGTGAACGCGGCAAACCGCGAGAAGGATTTTGCGTGGATGAAGGCACATGCCTTTGGGGATGCTGTATTTACGGATATTTCCGATGAGGTTGCGCAGATTGCGCTCCAGGGTCCGAGGGCGGAGGAGATTCTGCGGAAGCTGGTAGGCGAAGAAGACATTCCGGAAAAATATTACAGCTGCAGATTCCACCGGAGGATCGCGGATATGGACTGCATTATTTCCAGAACCGGTTATACGGGGGAGGACGGCTTCGAGTTCTATGTAGCGGCGCAGGAAGCAGAAAAGCTCTGGAAGCTGCTGCTTGAGACTGGAAAGGAAGAAGGTCTGGTCCCATGCGGACTTGGCGCGCGGGATACGCTCCGGTTGGAGGCAGCGATGCCGCTCTATGGGCATGAGATGGATGATGAGATATCGCCGCGTGAGACGGGACTTGGCGTGTTTGTGAAAATGGACAAGCGGGAGTTTATCGGGAAAGAAGCTCTGGAGTCCAGAGAGGTTGCGAGGAAACGCGTAGGCTTGAAGGTGACAGGGCGGGGCATTATCCGGGAGCACATGGAGCTCTTTGACGGGGAGAAGAAGATCGGCATTTCCACCTCCGGCACGCATTGCCCGTATCTCGGCTACCCGGCGGCGATGGCGCTTGTGGAGAAGGAATACGCAGTTCCGGGGACGAAGGTACAGGCCAATGTCCGGGGAAGGAAGGTAGAGGCGGAGGTCGTGGCGCTGCCGTTTTACCGTAAAAATGCGAAGGGATAAGCACTGGCAGTAGTTGTTTCTTACTGGCCGCTTTTACCGGCCGTCTGAAATTATGATAGTCTCAGAAGCCATAGGAGTCTGCGGGCAGCAATTTTAGAACAGGCATTGTAAAATAATATAAAAATTCAGGAGGACAGAACAATGACGTATCCAGTAGAATTAAAGTATGTGAAATCGCATGAGTGGGTCAGAGAGGATGGCGACGTGGTCTATATTGGCATTACTGATTATGCACAGGATGCCCTTGGGGATCTGGTATTTGTCAATCTTCCGGAGGTGGGGGATGAAGTAACCGCTGGAGAGGCATTTGCGGATGTGGAGTCTGTAAAGGCAGTTTCTGATGTATTTTCCCCGGTGACAGGCGTGGTGCTTGAGATCAATGAAGAGCTTCTGGATGCGCCGGAGCAGATCAATCAGGATCCGTATGGGGCTTGGTTTATCAAGGTCGGTCAGGTGCAGGAGCATGAGGACTATCTGAGCGCAGCAGAATATGAGGAGCACGCGCAAGCAGAAGCGGAAGCTTAATCGGCGGACGGTTATGCCGTTTACAGGCGTAAATTTGTGTAAATAGCAAAATTGAGCCAGGATGGAGGGGGAAACAAGTATGGGTTCCTATGTGATATCCACAAAACAGGAGCAGCAGGAATTATTAAAGGAAGCGGGCTTTGCAAGCTTTGAGGATCTGTTTGCTCATCAGATTCCGCCGGAAGTGCGCTGCGGAGAGCTGAATCTGCCGGAGGGACTTTCTGAGCTGGAGGCTCTGGAGCAGATGCAGGAGCTGGCAGGCCGGAACCGGGTATTCCGGAGCATTTTCCGGGGCGCTGGGGCATATGACCATTACATTCCGGCGATCGTGAAGAGTGTCACCTCGAAGGAAGAGTTTGTCACGGCTTATACGCCCTATCAGGCAGAGATCAGCCAGGGAGTGCTTCAGTCGATTTTCGAGTATCAGACGATGATCTGTGAGCTGACTGGTATGGATGTATCGAACGCTTCCGTTTATGACGGAGCGACCGCAGCTGCGGAGGGAGTCGCGATGTGCCGTGACCGAAGAAGAACCAGAATTCTGGTGTCCGCATGTGTGAAGCCGGAGACGCTTAAGGTGATCCGGACCTACTGCTTTGGAAATGACCTTGCATTGGAGATCGTGCCGGAGAAGGACGGAAGAACCGACCAGGAGGCTCTGCAGGAAATGCTGGGTGCGGATACTGCCTGCTTCTACGCGGAGGAGCCGAATTATTACGGCATCGTTGAGGAGTATCAGACACTTGGAGAGCTGGCACACCGCGCCGGAGCAAAGTATGTCCTTGGCTGCAATCCGATTGCGCTTGGGCTTTTGGCGACACCGGCAGAGTACGGTGCGGATGTGGCGGTTGGCGAGGGACAGCCCTTGGGTCTTCCGCTCGCGTTCGGAGGACCGTACCTGGGTTTTATGGCAGCTACGAAGGACATGATGCGCAAGCTTCCGGGAAGAATAGTCGGGGAGACGACGGACCACGAAGGGCGGCGAGCCTTTGTTCTGACGCTTCAGGCGAGAGAGCAGCATATCCGCAGGGAAAAGGCGAGCAGCAATATCTGCTCAAATCAGGCGCTCTGTGCAATGACAGCAGCCGTTTATCTTGCGGCGCTGGGGACAAAGGGGCTATCGGATGCAGCGGTCCTCTGTACTTCAAAGGCTCATTATCTGCAGAAGGAGCTGGAGGGCATTGGATATCCGCTCAGATATGAGGCGCCGTTCTTCCACGAATTTGTCACCCGGACACCGGTCGCGGCTTCCAGAGTGCTTTCGGCACTCGAAGAGCGGGGGATTCTCGGCGGCCTGCCGCTCGGTGAGAAGGAAATTCTCTGGTGTACCACGGAGAAAAATACGAAGCGCCAGATGGATGAGGTAGTGGAAGTGCTGAAGGAGGTGGCAAAGGCATGAAGCTGATTTTTGAACGCGGAAAAGCAGGCAGGGCATTATCGATTCTGCCGCCTCTGGATGTGCCGGAGTGTCTGCCGGATGTGCCGGGAAGGAAAACGGTGCCGCATCTGCCGGAGGTATCGGAAAATGAATTGAGCCGCCATTACACAGAGCTGGCAAAGCAGACGTACGGAGTAAATGATGGTTTTTATCCACTTGGCTCCTGTACAATGAAATATAATCCGAAGGTGAATGAGGAAGCGGCGGCTCTGCCGGGCTTTGCGCAGATTCATCCGTTGCAGCCGGAGCATACGGTGCAGGGAGCGCTTGAGGCGCTACATACCGTGGAGCAGGAGCTCTGTGAGATCACAGGCATGGATGCGATGACGTTCCAGCCTGCGGCGGGCGCTCATGGCGAGTTTACCGGATTGCTCACGATCAAGGCTTACCTAAAGAGCCGGGGAGAGGAGCATCGGAAAAAGATTATTGTCCCGGATTCCGCTCACGGGACCAATCCGGCCAGCGCGGTGATGGCAGGCTTTACGATTGTCAATATCCCGTCCGGCGCGGACGGCTGTGTGGATCTGGAAAGCCTTAGAAATGCAGTGGGAGAGGATACAGCAGGTCTGATGCTTACCAATCCAAATACCCTGGGACTTTTTGACAGGAATATTCTGGAGATTACCCGCATCGTACATGAGGCAGGCGGCTTGTGCTACTATGACGGAGCAAACCTGAACGCCGTGATGGGACTTGCGCGTCCTGGCGATATGGGTTTCGATGTGATTCATCTGAATCTTCACAAGACATTTTCCACCCCGCATGGCGGCGGAGGTCCGGGGAGCGGTCCGGTGGGCTGCAAGGCGTTTCTGCGCGAGTTTTTGCCCGGCATCCGTGTGAATTGTAAGGATGGTGTATTCCATATGGAGCATCCGGAGCGCACGCTGGGCAGTGTGAAAGCGTTCTACGGGAATTTCCTGGTGGTGGTCAAGGCGCTGACGTATGTGCTGATGCTGGGCCGGGAGGGGATTCCGGAGGCATCGTCCAACGCGGTGCTCAATGCCAATTATATGATGCGGAAGCTGGAGGATCTCTATGACATGCCGTATCCGGACGCGTGCATGCACGAATTTGTCATGTCGCTGGAACGGCAGAAGCACGAGAACGGTGTGACGGCAATGGATGTCGCGAAGTCGCTCCAGGACTATGGAATTCATCCGCCTACCATGTACTTCCCGCTGATTGTCCATGAGGCGCTGATGGTAGAGCCAACAGAAACCGAGTCGAAGGAGACACTGGATGCGGCGATTCAGGCATTCCGGGAGATTTTTGCGCATGCGGCGGAAAATCCGGCGGAGGCGGCGGCTTCTCCGAAGACCACGCCGATTGGCCGCCCGGACGAGGTGCAGGCGGCACGGAAACCGGTGCTGCGTTACAGCTGGCCGGATTAAGTAAGGAAACCGCACCAGGAGGAGACGTATGATTACGAAGCTTACGGTATATGAGACTTCCGGAACTGATCCGGATGCGAACCTGGCTCTGGAGGAGTATCTGCTCCTCCGCACAGAGCCAGGGGAGTGCATTCTCTATCTGTGGCAGAATGCACACACAGTAGTCATCGGGAAAAATCAGAACTGCTGGAAGGAATGCAACGTGAGCATTCTGGAATCGGAGGGAGGGCATCTTGCCCGGCGTCTTTCCGGCGGCGGGGCAGTGTACCATGACCTTGGAAATCTGAATTTTACCTTCCTGGTGCGTAAGGAAGATTATGATCTGACGCGGCAGCTGCTGGTGCTCGCGGAGGCGGTTCGCTCGTTTGGACTGCCGGCGGAAGTATCCGGGCGGAATGATTTGCTCTGCGGCGGAAGGAAATTTTCCGGGAATGCATTTTATGAGAGCGGCGCGTTTTGCTATCATCATGGGACGCTTCTGGTAGATGTGGATACAGAGCGCATGGAACGGTATCTGACGGTATCCCGTGAAAAGCTTCAGGCAAAAGGGGTCGATTCAGTGCGGGCTCGTGTCACAAATCTGAAGGAGCTTTGCCCGTCTTTGGATGTCCCGTCTATGAAACTGGCGATGCGGGAGGCATTTGCCAGAGTGTATGGAGTGCAGGCGCAGGAGGGCGTTCTGCCGGGGAAAAACGATGCGGAACTGGCAGCGCTTCAGGCGAAGTATGACTCCTGGGAGTGGAAATACGGACGAAAGCTTCCGTTTACTGATGCGTTTTCCAGGAGGTTTCCATGGGGAGGTGTAGAGCTGCGGCTTTTTGTGAGCGGCGGAATCATTCAGGAGGCCGCTCTTTATTCGGATGCTCTGGACATCCGCATCGGCGGAGCTGCAGAAGCGTTAAAGGGCTGCCGCTATGAAGGAGCGGCTGCCGCAGAGGCAGTCAGAGCCTGCGGAGGGCTGTCAGAGCAGGTCCGGGAGGATCTGGCGGAATTGATAAGAGAGAGGCTGTAGTACAGTACATGAGATTGTCTGCGGATTATAAGAGCTCCAATCTGGCTTCAGATGACGGTGGAGGGAGTGTATATGGCATATCAATATGATCTGATTGTGATAGGCGGGGGGCCGGGAGGCTATGTCCCGGCGATCCGGGCGGCGAAGGAGGGGCTTCGGACCGCTGTGGTGGAGCAGGATGCGCTGGGCGGCACCTGCCTGAACCGTGGCTGCATCCCGACGAAGACTCTGCTCCATACTGCAGAGCTTTATGAGGCGATGCAGCATTGTGAAGGCATCGGCATTCATGCAGAGGGTGTCTCGCTTTCCATGGAAACGCTCAAAGCGCGGAAGGAACAGGTGACGGACGAGCTGCGAAAGGGTATCGAGGCTTCGTTTAAGAAGCTGAAAATCACGCAGCTTCGGGGAACCGGCACCATTGTCAGTGCGCATGAGGTACTGATTGACGGCAAAGAGTGCTGCAGTGCGGAGCATATCCTGATCGCGGCTGGTTCCAGGCCGGGGAGGGTTCCGATTCCGGGGCTCGAGCTGCCGGGAATTCTGGACAGTGACCGTTTGCTGGAGCGTGCGGAGGCACCGTTTGCACACTTGATTATCATTGGCGGCGGGGTCATCGGTCTGGAGTTTGCGTCGCTGTATCAGGCGCTTGGCTCAAAGGTTACGGTGCTGGAGGCAATGGACCGGCTGCTTGGCAATCTGGACCGGGAGTTCGGCCAGAGTATGAAAATGCTTCTGAAAAAGCGCGGCGCAGATGTCCACACCAGCGCCAGTGTCCAGAAGATCGAAAAGGATGGCTCTTTGTTTACCTGCACGTTTGCGGAAAAGGAGCAGGTGCAGACCGTCACGGGAGACGGGGTGCTCGTGGCAGTCGGACGCAAACCTTGTACGGAGGGGCTTTTTGCAGAAGGGGTCCAGGTGGAGATGGAGCGTGGGCGGATTGTGGTAAATAAACAGTTCCAGACTTCGGTTCCGAGCATCTATGCAGTTGGAGATGTGATCGGAGGGATCCAGCTTGCCCATATGGCTTCCGCAGAGGGATTGCACGCGGTCGCGCATATGACCGGGAAGACGGCAGAGGTGCGGCTGGATCTGATACCTTCGTGTGTCTATACAAACCCGGAGCTTGCATCGGTCGGCATCACGGCGGATGAAGCGAAAAAGCAGGGAGTCCCGGCAAAGTCGGTCAAATATCCGATGTCCGCGAACGGGAAATCGGTTCTTTCGAATCAGGAACGGGGGTTCATCAAGGTCGTTTACCGGGAAGAAGATCACCGTGTCCTCGGTGCGCAGCTGATGTGCGCCCGTGCGACCGATCTGGTTTCCTTCTTTACAGCTGCCATTGCAAATGAACTGACAGTAGAAGACCTGAGAAAAACGATGTTTCCACATCCCACCTTCAGTGAGGGGATCGGAGAGGCGCTGGGCTTGGTGGAATAGTCGTATCCAGTCAATTTTTATTGAAGCTGCGGAATGTGACTACAGAGAAAGTGACGGAGAAATACTATGAGAGTAGAGAGCTTGTCTGAAAAAGGACAGATTTGGCTGGATGAGACGGGGCATCGGATTTCGATTCAGGCAGGAGGAGAAGTCTGGAGCCAGGATCAGGACGCAGAGCCAGCTCTGCTTCTGCGTGGGCAGAAGGTGCGTTTTGCCGATGCAGGGGAAGTGCATCATGAGGCAGTGCGAAATGGCATCGGGGTTGGCATCCGCAGTCTGTACCGTGGATTTCGCGTGAACAATGAGCCGGTGCGGCTCGCGTTTGAGACGTATGTGTGGATGGAGGAAAGCACGGGAGACGTATATTTTGAGTGGATTCCTCTGGAGGAAGAGGATGGGACTGTGGAGCGCGTGCTGTGGCCTGCTCCGATGGAATTTACATCCGCGCGCAGGGATTGGTACACTTTAATACCGCGCGCGCAGGGGCTGCTCGTTCCAAATGACTGGCCGGAGCCGTTTGCTCCAATGCATTTTGGGGGCATGTTCCTGACGGCAGATTCTTATATGCCCTGGTTTTCGCAGATCCGGGAAGGAAGCGGCTACATCGCTATCGCGCTGACTCCGTGGAACGGCTGTGTCAGCGTGGAGCATCCGGCAGGCGGGCCGTATACCCGGGTATCTGCGGAATGGGAGCCGAGTCTTGGACGGATGGAGTACCGCAGAGTACTCCGGTACAGCTTCCGCACAGCGTGTGATTACAATGATATGTGTAAGCTATACCGGAGCTATGTGTTTGAAAATGGTCTGGCGGCGACCTTAAAGGAGAAAGCGGCGCGGCTTCCTTCCCTGGAAAAGCTGGTGGGAGCGCAGTTTGTCCATACAGGGATCAAGACACATGTGAATCCGCTTTCCAGCTTTTATGATCCGGAATCTCCGCAGAAGAATGACGCGCTGGCGACCTTTAGCAGACGGCAAAAAGAGATGGAATGGTTCCATGAGGCAGGGGTTGAAAAGATTTATCTGCATCTGGACGGCTGGGCGCAGCCGGGATATGACAACCAGCATCCGGATTACCTTCCGGCCTGTCAGGAAGCCGGGGGGTGGGAAGGAATGAAGGCGCTTTCCGATGCGATGAACGCGTGGGGCTACGGCTTTGGCATCCATGACCAGTACCGGGATTTTTACCGGGATGCGCCGTCATTTTCAGAGGACTATGCCTGCCGTCTTGCGGACGGGACCATCCCGTCGCACGCGCGCTGGGCAGGCGGACCGCAGACGTATCTGTGCGGGGCGCAGGCGCAGTATTATGTCCGGAGAAATTTCCAGAAAATCTGGAAAAATGGAGTTCATTTGGATGGAGCTTATCTGGATGTTTTTACATGCAATGAAGGCGACGAGTGTGCAAATCCGCGCCACCGCATGACGCGGAGGGAATGCTATGAATATCGGAGAAAATGCTTTGACTTTCTGATCGCACATGGCGTGCTTCCAAGTTCCGAAGAGGTATCGGACTGGAGCATGCAAAGCCTTGTATTCTGTCATTATGCACCGTATCTGTTTCAGATGGCGAGGCCGGGCAGCCCACAGTCCGGGATCGGTGTGCCGCTGCAGAATCTGGTCTACCATGACTGTGTGATTGAGCCATGGATGATGGAGAAGCCGGATCCGAAGGAGGATTACATGCTGTATGCGCTGCTGAACGGAGGCGCCCCATATCTGATGCGCGACGGCGCGTACCCGGATACGGATGGGTCGTTCGGCGGCTGTGAAGGTGTGACCCCGGAGGAGAATCTGGCCCGCTGCAAGGTCGTAAGTGACCTGCATCGCCGTGTTGCACTGCAGGAGCTGGTGCGCCATGAGTTTGTCGGCGGGAATGCCAGGGTGCAGCGCTCGGTCTTTGCGGACGGGACAGAGGTGACAGTGTGGCTGGAGGAAGGCCGGTACGAGATCAGATAGGAAAGGAAGGATTCAAAATGAAGGTAGGAATTATTGGCGTAGGCGGAATGGGAGCCAGCCATAATCAGGCACTGAAGGCACTTTCAGAGAAGACGGGGATCGAAGTTACTGCGATTGCGGACCGCACACCGGAGTACCTCGCGCGCGCGAAGGAACTCTGGCCGGAGGCTGTACTGTATGAGGATGGAAGAGAGCTGCTGGAAAAGGAGAAGCTGGACTGTGTGCATATCTGTACACCGAGCTTTCTGCATGCAGATCTTACCGTGGCAGCGATGGAGGCAGGGATGCATGTCTTTGTCGAAAAGCCGGTATGCCTGTCTGCAGCTGACTGTGACCGGCTGCTTGAGGTGAAGAAGCGGACTGGCGTAAAAGTCATGGTAGGGCAGGTCGTACGCTTTTTCCCGGAGTATCGTTTTTTGAAGGAAGCATATGACAGCGGACGCTATGGGAAGTTAAAGAGTCTTGTGATGCGGAGACTGAGCAAAAATGTGCGGTGGGGCTATGAGAATTGGTTTCATGATGAGAAAAAGAGCGGATCAGTCATTTTGGATCTTCACATTCATGATGTGGATTTTATGCGGTATCTGCTCGGGGAGCCAGAGCAGTTTCAGGTGCGGGCGACTGCCTATGAGGGCGGCATGATTAATCAGGTTGTGGCGGAATTTGATTATCCGGAACAGTTTGTGAGCATCGAGGGACTGTGGGATGTGGCGCCGGATCTGCCGTTCCACCCATCGTTCCGGGCTCATTTTGAGAATGCTACGGTCATCTATGACAGCAAGGACAAGCCGGCAGTGAAGGTCTGGAGAAACGACGGCGTGACAGAGGAGCCGGAGATTGTCAAAGAATCCGGTGTACAGTGCGGGATTGACCTGAGTTCACTGGGCGGGTATTATACAGAGATCGCATATTTCTATGATTGTCTGGCGAAAGGTGTGGAGCCGGAGATTGCTTCGCTTGAAGAGGGTATCGGGTCCGTGCGGCTCGCACTCCGGGAGCTGGAGGCGGCGCACGCGGCGGTACGTGCGTAGCAGGAGAATAGACAGTTGGGTCAAAAGACATCAGATAGATTGCTTTGCATTTCAGCCGACATTCCTCGCGCGGTCACGGAAGGTTCCGTGACCAGCACAAGAGCTGGAATTTGCGGGGGATCATTGCAGCAGCTGTGGCGTGGATTCAGGTCTTTTGGCTCTGGCAGTGACAGGAAACAGGAGGAAAAAGCATGCGTGTAGGTGTTATGGTGGATCTGGTCAGAGATATGACTGTGGAGGAACAGTTCCGCAATCTGAAATCACTTGAAATGAACAGCTGCCAGCTGGTTTGCTGGGACCGCAGTCTGCTGACAGAGGAGGTGGCAGCCAAAGTCAAACAGGCTATGGAGGAATACGGGGTGGAAATTTCCGCATTCTGGTGCGGCTGGGAAGGCCCGCGCGTCTGGAACTTTTATGAGGGACAGCTGACGCTTGGGCTAGTGCCGGAGGCGTACCGGTTCCGCCGGATGGAAATGCTGCTGGAAGGGTCAGACTTTGCCAAAAAGCTTGGTGTGACTGATCTGGTGACTCATGTGGGATATCTGCCGGAGAATCCGTATGACATCCATTATGCGGAAGTACTGGCGTGTCTGAAGAAAATTATCCGGAAATGCAAGGAAAATGGGCAGTATTTTCTCTTTGAGACGGGACAGGAGACCCCGGTAACGCTGCTGCGGGCAATTCAGGATCTGGGCGGAGATCATGTAGGGATTAATCTGGATCCGGCAAACCTGATCATGTATGGAAAGGCGAATCCGGTGGATGCACTGGACGTATTCGGATGCTATGTCCGCGGTGTCCACGGAAAGGACGGCTGCTACCCGACCAATGGCCGGGAGCTGGGGCCGGAGGTGCCGCTCGGAGAGGGAAAGGTAGATTACCTGCGGTTCATCCGAAAGCTGCGCGAGGTCGGGTTTGACGGAGATATCACGATTGAACGTGAGATCTCCGGGCCGGAGCAGCGCCGGGATATTATCCAGGCGAAGAAGCTGCTGGAGGAGCTGATTGCAGGGAGCGCATGTTAATGTGCAGCCCCATCCACACAGCCACAGACAAAAGCAGACGTTTATGGGGGCGTGAGATTTCTGCCAAATTCAGTTGACGTAGCCTGCCACGTCGCCTTTATTTGGCAGAAATCTCCCACAAATTGTGATGCACATCTGGCAGAAAGCATTTTTTAAACACGCTCTAGAGCGTGAATGGTAGCGTACTGCAGCCGGAGGACGGATCGGCGTTACAGCGCGGTGTTTGCTTCCGGCGCAAAAAAGGAAACCGGGGATTGCCCTACCGAAATTCCTTTGTCAGACAGCTCAGCCTCCAGCTGGGGGAATCGGCTGTGTACGCGGATAAAGGTGGCTTTCTTGTTGTAAAAAGCGGTCCGGGTAAACGGCCACCGGATAATCTGCGGGAAAGAAAAGCCGACGCCGAGCTCCAGAACGCATAGCTTTTTATTCAGGGTGCAGGAAAGCCATTTCTTGTATCGTTCCCATTGTGGCAGGTAGCCGCTTTCCAGATAGCCGTCGGTTTCGATCGTGTGGAAGGAGAGCGGCTTCTGGCATGTTGGGCAGAGAGAGCAGCTGTCGAGCAGCTGTTTGGCCTGCCGGGCGTTCAGATGCAGGAGCTGTTCGGCGAGCCAGGACGGGTCATACTCTTTCGCAGACTTGCTGCAGCAGGAGTCCTGTGCACAGGTGCGGCCGTTGTCTGGCAGCGGATTTGTCAGGCGGCTGTCTGTGGAACGTATCTGCCTGATCTGGTCCGCCATGCGCTGCCAAATGGGGCCGGCCTCTGTGATATGGGAATCGCATTGCAGCTTACTCATGCTTCCGCACGGCGCAACAATCTGCTGAGGATCAAATCCGGAGCGGAAGACCAGGTCATCTGTATTCAAGGTTACAACGAAGCAGCTTTTTCTCTGAACCAGTCGGGACAGCTGCTGGTAAGCCTGTATGACCGGGTGCTCGTCCGGGATTGCCGCATAGGAGAGGCTGTGAAAATATGGGGTAAGTGATACCGGACCAGAGAAATCCGGAAGCTTCGGAGAAAATTCTTCGCCGATTCCAATCAGTATCAGATCGGAATCCTGGATGGCGGAGCGTACTTGTTCGTTCATGCTGCTTCTGTCCTTTCTTATTGTCTGATGATCGTTATGATTTACGGCAGGTATTGTGATTGTGGGGGACAGCTTCTTTTAAGCGTGGCTCAGAGTATAGGGATGCCGTTCTTTTATCCCATATTTTCGTGCAATTTTTTGTTCTTGTCAACCCTGACAATAAGCAATAAGATTCAAATGTGTACGGTTCGTAGCATGGTGCCTGCACAGATAAATATAAGAAAAACCTTAATATTTTCTTTCGTTGCCGTTTCAAAGTATCTGTGATAGACTGGATGTAATCATTTTAGAGGGCGCTGTTGCGATCCATGAACCTCGTGTGTGGGGCTTATGGTGAGGCATAAAGAGGCGGCAGAACAGACACAGGATAAGGGGGAGCGAGTATATGGGAGAGTACTTCGATGAGGATGAGGAATATGAGCGCGAGGCAGAGGCGCGCAGGCAGCGGAGAAGAAAGCGCCGGAGGAAAGAGCTGATCCTGCGGATTGTCATGATGGTCGTGCTGTTGGCAGTGATCGCGGGGATCGCGGCTGCTGCAGGGCATTTCCTGCTCAACAAGGATGGCAGGACAAAGGGCTCTGCCGGCAGTACTGCTCCGAAGGGAGAGGCTGGGAATGTACAGGTGACGGAAGCCCCGGAAGGAACGGAGCAGCCGGTGCAGACAGAGCTGATGACGGATGCTGTTCCAAAGGAGACACAGGCACCTGCTACGGAGTCCGGAGCGGAGCCGCAGTCTGTGCTGCAGGAGGCGGAGCTGCTGGCGAGCGGCTATGATTATGATGGAGCGATCCAGCTGCTGCAGTCCGTTCCGGATTATCAGGCAAACGGGGAGATGACTGCAGCGATCGGCAGATATGAAGAAAGCAAGGCGGCTTGTGTCGCGGTGGACGTGACGACGATTCCACATATCTTTTATCATTCCCTGGTGAATGATCCCGATGCGGCATTCAATGTGTCAGTGCTCGGACAGTTTGCGGTGGACGGGATGAATGCCTGGATGACGACGGTCGATGAGTTTGATAAGATCACACAGACCATGTATGACAATGGGTATGTGTTCGTGAGCCTGCACGATCTCGTCGTACAGACCACAGATGCGGACGGGACGGTGCACTTTACCCCGAATCCGGGTCTGATGCTTCCGCCGGGCAAGAAGCCGGTGGTGCTTTCCGTGGATGATCTGAGCTACTATCACTCCTATGAAGCTGCAAGCTTCCCGGATAAGCTGGTGATCGATGAAAATGGAGATGTGAAGTGCCATTATGTAAAGACAGACGGGACAGAAGAGATCGGAGATTTCGATGTTGTGCCGAGACTGAACACCTTCCTCAAGGAGCATCCGGACGGGGCATATAAGGGCGCTCGCGGTACCATCGCGCTGACGGGTTATAATGGCGTCTTCGGATACCGGACGGATGTCGATTACAAGACGCGTTCGAATCTGCAGGAGGACCAGGCAAAGTGGCTGGAGAAGCATCCGGAGTTTGACTGGGATACCGATGTGGCGGAGGCGAAGAAGATTGCGGAAGCCTTAAAGGAAGAGGGCTGGGAATTTGCGAGCCACACCTGGGGACATTTGAGCGTCACAGGCAAGACGGTGGACGAGCTCCGCACCGACAATGAGAAATGGGTCAACACGGTGCAGAATATTGTTGGTCCTGTCGATACGATTATCTTCGCCCATGGCAACGACATTGGCTCGTGGGAAGGATACTCCTCTGACAACGAGGTGTACCAGTACTTCAAGGGAGCAGGATACAATTTCTTCTGCAACGTAGACGGTTCGCAGCCGTACTGGGTGCAGATCACAGATCAGTATGTCCGGCAGGGGCGTATCGATTTGGACGGCTATATGCTGTACCGGTCGAGCCAGGGACAGACGACAGTGATTGATCCAATGTTCCTCGCATCCAAGGTGTTCGACCAGAGACGTCCGACTCCGGTCGTGGCGAACGGAGAGAGCTAATTGTTGGACACAGGAAGCAGCGGGTGGGAAATGTTTATCACAATGAATTAAAACGCTGCAGTTTGAGTATAAAACAGGCTGGATAAAAATGTCCTGGGAGAGAATCCAAAGAGGTATCTTTCCCAGGACATTTCCATATCCGGTGCCGCAGGTAGAATCAGATTTGTTTTCCGGCATACGGTGTGCCAGTCCGCGCGATCTGTTCAATTCAGCTTCACATTCAGATAATTCCGTCCGGAAAGTGTCTTGTTGGTGGTGAGTAAGAGGAGAAGGATGCCGCATCCGATCAGGAATCCGACCCAGTTCAGCAGTGCAGTCAGTACCAGAATCAGCATCCGCATGAATTTCACCGCATAGCCGAGCTCAAAGTTCGGCTGTGTGTAGTTTGCGACAGCGACAAAGGCCATATACAGCATGACCTCCGGATTGAACCAGCCGGAGTTGACGGAGAATTCGCCGAGCACGAGACCTGCGAAGATACTTAAGGGTGTGCTGAGCATATTCGGGGTGCTAAGGGCAGCAAGCCGCAGTCCGTCGATGACGAGTTCCAGCAGCAGAAACTGATAGATCAGAGGGATATTTACGGTATCCTTGACCGCAACAAAATCCAGCGCTTTAGGAACCCAGGCCGGATTCTGCATCAGGAGCAGAAAGACCGGGGTCAGAAAAACGGTCAGCAGCAGGATCAGCACCCGGGCCAGCTTCAGGTAAAGCGAGGTCCACGCAGGAAAGTAGTAGTCGTTTGCCTCCTCAATCATGTCAAAAATGGAGGTCGGCAGGATCATGGCAGACGGAGAATTGTCAACCAGAATGGCGACCTTGCCTTCCATGAGACAGGCGGCAGTGGTGTCCGGGCGCTCTGTGAATTTGAACTTTGGAAACGGATTGTACCAGCGCGTCCCGATCAGAGATTCAGCGAGGCTTTGCTGGTTCATGCACAGGTCTGTGGTGTGAATGGCTTGTATCTTTTTGCGCACATTGGCGAGCAGCTCCGGGTCGACGAGGTGCTTCATGTAGCAGAGCACGACATCAGAGCGCGAGGAGGTTCCGACCTCGAGCATTTCCATGACCAGCTGCGGGTCGCGGATTCTGCGGCGGATCAGCGCGGTATCGAAGACGATGGTCTCGACAAAACCGTCGCGGGAACCGCGCAGAGATTTGTCCTTTTCCGGCTCATCGACACTGCGCGCCGGGTAGGTGCGGCAGTCGATCAGGATGCATGCCTCATAGCCGTCGATGAAGAGTGCAAGCCCGCCGGAGAGTACATTGCGCACGATCTCATCAAATTTTGTCAGTACATCCACTTCTACATAGGGCACGCACTCTCTGGTAAAGGCGGTTGCATCTTTGGGCATATCTGCCTCCTGCACGCCGAGAAGCGAGTCCATGATTTTCAGCATCGATTCGTCTTTCAGCATCCCGTCAATAAAATAGAAGGACGCATCCTTTCCGCCGATTTTGATGTCCCTCTGAATCAGGTCAAAGCTTTCCTGGACCGGCAGAAGCTGGTTCATCTCCGCGTTGTTGGCGGAAAGCTCTTTCTGTACGGTCTGTCTGTCTGCCATATGACAGCCCCCTTCCTGGGTAAATTTGCTTGCGGTTAGTATGGGCAGAATGATGGAATTTATACCCGGAAATTCTTTTGAGCCGCAGTTTGTCCCAGCCGGGTAACTATGAGCAGATGGTGCGTTCGAATGCCGTTCACGGAAAGATATAATTCTAATTTTTTGTGCGAAAACAACAAAAAAGTAT
Source organism: Lachnospiraceae bacterium UBA7160 (assembly GCA_002491565.1). GTDB lineage: Bacteria > Bacillota > Clostridia > Lachnospirales > Lachnospiraceae > Choladousia. The sequence goes on from DKWE01000131.1 coordinate 70,705, forward strand.
TGAAGTTTGCCAGATTATTGTGTATAGTGGAACTATCAGTTACTGTTCACGCATCCACTGTCCCGCGAGGCGTTTTCGTGCGAATGCACGAAAATCCCGAGGGTAGTAGCGCCAAAATGCGTGTTTCACGCATTTTGTGTGCATCGCGAAGCGTGTTATTGTTCGCGGACAGGATGGCCGTGAACAATAACAACTATCATAACCTGGCGGCTGTCAAGAAATTGGTGAAATACCGCAAAAGTGGCCGGGAAAATTATTTGGAGGTATAGATTTATGGAAAGCAGAGCGATAAAGATTCATTCCAACGTAAATCAGAACGCGATTATCCGCGTGATCCCGGGACATTTTGTGACGACGCATTCCCATATCAATTACTATGTGGACATGACCATCATGAAGTCGAGAAAGAGCGAGGCGGAGGCTGCAGCTTCTGTGCTCGCGAGAAAGTACAGTACAAGCACGTATATCGATACGATTATCTGTATGGATGGCTGCGAGGTGATCGGCGCTTATCTGGCGGATGAATTGACGAAGTCCGGCATCATGTCGCTGAATCAGCATCAGACCATGTACGTCGTCTCTCCGGAGGTCAATGCCGGCGGGCAGCTGATTTTCCGTGATAATATGCAGATGATGGTGACAGGCAAGCACTGTCTTCTCCTTCTGGCTTCCGCGACGACCGGGCGCACCGTAGCGCGTGCTCTGGAGTGTATCCAGTATTACGGCGGGATTATTGAAGGCGTATCCGCGATTTTCAGCGCGAGCGCAGAGGTAGGCGGAGTCGAGATCAACAGTATCTTCGGCAGGGAAGATATCCGGGATTACAAGACTTATGCGGCTTCGGACTGCCCGATGTGCAGGCAGAGCAAGAAGATCGACGCGATTGTAAACAGCTACGGATACTCAAGACTGTAAGGAGAATGGCAGTATTGACCGGTTTCCCCGAACCCGGATAAACTGGCCAACAAACTTAGTCATTTCGCGCAAGAGTTTATTTGTAAGTACCTGAAATGTCAATCTGAAATGCCCTGGGAGGACATCTCAAAGGATGTCTCATTCCCAGGGTATGATAGAACCGGGCGCTGCGAAGCGGGAGGAGGTTACTCCTGGCCGTGCAGATAGCGCTCGATTTTTTGTTTCTTGAATTCCTGATAGCGTCCCGCGTCAATGGCAGCGCGGATCTCTTCCATCAGGTGATTGTAGAAATAGAGATTGTGCAGCACGCAGAGCCGCATGCCGAGCATTTCTTTCGCCTTCAGCAGATGACGAATGTACGCGCGGCTGTAGTGGCGGCAGGCAGGGCACTGGCAGCCTTCCTCGATGGGGCGGTCGTCCAGCTCGTACTGCGCGTTGAACAGATTCCGCTTGCCGTCCGCCGTATAGACATGGCCGTGGCGCCCGTTTCGCGACGGGTAGACACAGTCAAAGAAATCGACCCCGCGGTCTACCGCCTCGATGATATTCAGCGGGGTGCCGACGCCCATGAGATAGACCGGCTTGTCCTGCGGCAGATACGGCACCGTCTCATCCAGAATATAATACATCTGCTCATGCGTCTCCCCGACAGCAAGCCCGCCGACTGCGTAGCCGTCGAGATTCATCTCCGCGATCTGTTTTGCGTGCTCCACGCGGATGTCCGCATAGATGGCGCCCTGATTGATTCCGAACAAGAGCTGGTGCGGGTTGACCGTATCCTCTAGCCCATTCAGCCGTGCCATCTCCGTCTTGCAGCGTGCGAGCCAGCGCGTCGTGCGCTCGACAGACTTCTGGACGTAATCGCGGTCTGCGACGCTGGATGGACACTCGTCAAAGGCCATTGCAATCGTAGAACCCAGGTTGGACTGGATCTGCATACTCTGCTCTGGCCCCATAAAAATTTTCCTTCCGTCAATATGCGACCGGAAAGTCACGCCCTCCTCGCGGATCTTGCGCAGACTCGCCAGAGAAAACACCTGGAAGCCGCCGGAATCCGTCAGAATCGGACGGTCCCAGTTCATAAACCGGTGCAGGCCTCCGAGCTTTTTGACAATCTCGTCGCCTGGCCGCACATGCAGATGGTAGGTGTTGGACAGTTCAATCTGTGTGCCGATCTCCTTTAAGTCCGTTGTCGCGACCGCGCCCTTGATCGCAGCGACCGTTCCGACGTTCATGAACACCGGTGTCTGCACCGTGCCGTGAACTGTCGTAAATTCTGCCCGCTTCGCGCGGCCATCTGTTTTTAATACCTGATACATAGTGAACCTCCCCGGACGGCCGCTGTGATCTCCTCAGCTTGCGCCAGCATAAAATCATTCGTGTTCACTGCTCTGACAGCCAAGAGCAATCATACAACATTCTTTTCTGGCATATCTGATATTCCGCCGCCCTGTATTTCCCGGCATGGTATCCTTAAAGCTGTTGCTTAGCAGCGTTTCCTTTGTGGCGCTGGTGGAAAGCCAGGCCAATTTCGCCTGTCTTTTTGTTGCCGCTGCCTGGGCGAGAGCTGCTGTCGCTTATGTGCAACGGCAATGAAATCTGCTGCCTGCAGGCAAGCTGCAGACGGCAACAGTTTTTGAAAAATTTACAGACTTCACACTTTTTTCACATCAAAAGAAAATTTGTGTGTTTTCCTGGTCTTTCGTGCGCAATAGGATGCATTCTTTGTTCATTATCCACGGAAACCGGAAAAAAAGTGGCTGTAAAATCTGTTTTCTAAAGGACACTGCCTGGAAATATAAGTATATATGGAAATAAAAGAGAATGCAAGAGGTTTGAAATTTTAAAAAAAATGTCGTATAATCGTTACGGTTCATGATTCTCTGCGTCTGCGCAGAGGATGAGCCTAGCTTGTAACAAGATGCTGTGTGTGATGTCTTGTTATGTTAACGATAGAAAAGGAGGCGCGGGGATTTCCCGAAAAACTCTTATGGCACCTATTTCTTTACATACATTGGGGATTGATATCGGGTCTACGACGGTCAAGGTCGCACTGCTTAGCCCCAGTCAGGAGCTTTTGTTTTCTGATTACCGGCGGCATTACGCAAATATCCAGGAGACGCTGTCTGCGCTTGTGGTGGAAGCGGAGGAAAAGCTGGGGGACCTGCAGGTATTGCCGGTCATTACCGGGTCCGGCGGTCTGACACTGGCAAACCATCTTGGGATTCCGTTTGTTCAGGAGGTGATCGCGGTCGCGGCTTCGCTGGAGCATTTTGTCCCGCAGACGGATGTAGCGATTGAGCTTGGCGGGGAAGATGCGAAAATCATTTACTTTGAGGGCGGCAATGTCGAGCAGCGGATGAACGGGATCTGTGCAGGCGGTACTGGTTCCTTTATCGACCAGATGGCCTCTCTGCTGCAGACCGATGCGTCCGGCTTAAATGAGTATGCAAAAAATTTCCAGTCTCTTTATGCGATTGCAGCGCGCTGCGGCGTGTTCGCAAAGTCAGATATCCAGCCGCTGATCAATGAGGGAGCGACGAAGGAGGATTTGTCCGCCTCGATTTTTCAGGCTGTCGTCAACCAGACGATTTCCGGACTTGCCTGCGGCAAGCCGATTCGCGGTCATGTGGCATTTCTGGGCGGACCGCTTCATTTCCTCTCAGAGCTGCGCACGGCATTTATCCGCACGCTGAAGCTCGATGAGGAGCACGCAATCGTACCGGAAAATTCGCATCTGTTCGCGGCGATTGGCTCTGCACTGAACGCAAAGAAGGATACTGAGACCTCTCTGGAAGCCTTGAAGAAGAAGCTCTCCTCAGAGATCCACCTGGAATTTGAGGTAGCGCGGATGGAGCCGCTGTTCCGCACACAGGAGGATTATGACATCTTTCTGAGACGCCAGAGCATGCACCGTGTCCGCACGGCGCCGCTTGGATGCTACTCAGGCAATTGCTTCCTCGGAATTGACGCGGGCTCGACGACGACAAAGGCAGCGCTGGTAGGGGAGGACGGCTCGCTGCTGTATTCCTTCTACAGTAATAATAACGGAAGCCCTCTGCGCACCGCCATCAGCGCCGTGCAGGATCTCTACAGCAAGCTCCCGGATACGGCACGGATTGCGTTTTCCTGTTCGACCGGCTACGGGGAGGCGCTGATCAAATCCGCTTTGATGCTGGATGAGGGAGAGGTGGAGACTGTATCCCATTACTATGCGGCATCGTTCTTTGACCCGGAGGTAGACTGCATCCTCGATATCGGCGGTCAGGACATGAAGTGCATCAAGATCAAAAACGGAACGGTCGACAGTGTGCAGCTCAATGAGGCGTGTTCCTCAGGCTGCGGCTCGTTCATCGAGACGTTCGCGAATTCTCTGAACTACTCGGTGCAGGATTTTGCGAAGGCAGCGCTGTTTGCACAGCACCCGATTGATCTCGGCACGCGGTGTACTGTATTTATGAATTCCAAGGTGAAGCAGGCGCAGAAGGAGGGCGCGCAGGTGTCTGACATTTCCGCCGGGCTTGCCTATTCGGTTATTAAAAATGCACTCTATAAGGTGATCAAGGTCAGTGACGCGACACAGCTTGGAAGGCATATTGTGGTGCAGGGCGGCACCTTTTACAATGATGCGGTGCTCAGAAGCTTTGAGCGCATCGCGGACTGTGAGGCGATCCGACCGGATATTGCCGGGATCATGGGCGCTTTCGGTGCTGCGCTTGTCGCGCGGGAGCGGTACAGGGAAGGGACCGAGACGACGATGCTCTCAATTGACCGCATCAATGCGCTGACCTTTACCACCTCGATGGCAAAATGCAAGGGCTGCACGAACCAGTGCCGCCTGACGATCAATCGTTTCTCCGGCGGCCGCCAGTTTATCAGCGGCAACCGCTGTGAGCGGGGCATCGGCAAGGAGCGCAATAAGGACCATGTTCCGAATCTGTTTGAGTTCAAAAATAAGCTGCTCTTTTCCTATGAGCCGCTGCCGGAGGACGAAGCGGAGCGCGGGCTTGTCGGCATTCCGCGCGTGCTGAATATGTACGAGAATTACCCGTTCTGGTTTAAATTCTTTACGGAACTGAAGTACCGGGTGATTTTGTCGCCGCCGTCTACCAGAAAGATTTATGAGCTCGGCATCGAATCGATCCCGAGTGAGTCGGAGTGCTATCCGGCGAAGCTCGCGCATGGGCATGTGGAATGGCTGATCAAGAAGGGCATCAAATACATTTTTTACCCGTGCATTCCTTACGAGCGGACAGAGTTCGGGGAGGCGGGAAACCATTACAACTGCCCGATTGTGACGTCCTATGCGGAGAATATCAAGAACAATGTTGAGGATCTGCGCACGCAGCAGGTCCGGTTCGACAATCCGTTTATTGCGTTTACGAATTTTGATACGGTGCTGTCCGGCCTGAAACGGGCATTTCCGGACATTCCGGCGGAAGAGCTTGCGGCTGCGGCAAAGGCAGGCTGGGAGGAGCTTGCCGCGACGCGCCAGGCGATGTACGACAAGGGGCAGGAGACGCTTCAGTATCTGAAGGAGACCGGTCGGCACGGCATCGTGCTGGCAGGGCGCCCGTACCATATTGATTCAGAGATTAACCACGGCATCCCCGAGCTGATCAATTCCTACGGGCTTGCTGTGCTGACGGAGGATTCTGTCTCGAATCTGAATCCGGTCGAGCGTCCGCTGATCGTCCTTGACCAGTGGATGTACCACAGCCGCCTCTATGCGGCGGCGAACTTCGTCAAGACACGCGAAGATCTGGATCTGATTCAGCTGAACTCCTTCGGCTGCGGCCTGGACGCGGTGACAACGGATCAGGTCAATGACATCCTGTCGAATTCCGACAAGATCTATACGTGTCTGAAGATCGATGAGGTGAACAATCTCGGAGCAGCGCGGATTCGCGTCCGTTCCCTGATTTCTGCGATCCGCGTCCGCAAGGAACGGACACAGACGGAGCGGAAGATCGTTCCGGCGAGTACGCCGCGTGTGCTCTTTACAAAGGAGATGCGAAAGACCTATACGATTCTCTGCCCGCAGATGTCGCCGATTCATTTTAAGATGCTGGAGGCAGCGTTCAACGCTTCGAATTATCATATCGTCGTGCTGCCGAATGACAACAAAAAGGCGGTGGATGTCGGCCTGAAGTATGTCAATAATGATGCCTGCTACCCGTCCCTGATGGTGGTCGGGCAGGTGATGGAAGCGTTGCTTTCCGGAAAATATGACCTGAACCACACGGCGGTTCTGATGTCTCAGACAGGCGGAGGCTGCCGCGCGTCGAACTATGTCGGCTTCATCCGGCGCGCACTGAAAAAGGCAGGGATGGAGCAGATTCCGGTGATCTCCCTGAATGTGAGCGGCCTGGAGAAGAATCCTGGCTTTTCAATCAGCTATTATCTTGTGAAGCGCAGTATGTTTGCGATTGTTTTCGGAGACCTCTTCATGCGCTGCCTGTACCGGATGCGCCCCTATGAAAAGGTTCCAGGGTCTGCAGACGAGCTGCATAAGAAGTGGGAGCAGCGCTGCTGCGAATTTGTTTCGGGGAAGCCGACCTACCGGGAATTTAAGCGGATGTGCAGGGAGATCGTGCACGATTTTGATACGCTGCCGATTACGGATGTGAAGAAGCCGAAGGTCGGCGTCGTCGGTGAGATCCTGGTAAAATTCCTGCCAGCGGCAAATAATTATCTGGTGCAGCTGCTCGAGTCAGAGGGAGCGCAGGCGGTCGTCCCGGATCTGATGGACTTTTTGCTCTACTGCTTCTACAATCAGAATTTCAAGGCGGACTATCTCGGGACGAAGAAAAGCTCCGCGTCGATCGCGAACTTTGGTATTGCGTTTCTGGAGAAGCTGCGGAAAGCAGCGGCGGAAGCGCTGGAAGCGAGCGCGCATTTTGATCCGCCTGCGCACATCGAGGATCTGGCGAAGATGGCGAATGAGATCGTATCCTGCGGTAATCAGACCGGAGAGGGCTGGTTTTTGACCGGGGAAATGCTGGAGCTGATTCACTCCGGCGTAAATAACATCGTCTGCACGCAGCCGTTTGCCTGCCTGCCGAACCATGTGGTCGGAAAGGGCGTCATCAAGGAGCTGCGCCGCCAGTATCCGTCGTCCAACATCGTCGCGATCGATTACGATCCGGGAGCCAGCGAGGTCAACCAGCTCAACCGGATCAAGCTGATGCTGTCGACCGCAGTGAAAAATATGAAATAAGGTTATTATACAGAAAGAAAGAGAGTGTTGCAAAACTGCCGGAACCTACATTCTATGGTATATAACCACTCGGTTAAACTACCAGAGTTTGTAGCCTTGGAGTATTTTGCAACACCCTC
>DKWE01000131.1:78245-80813 GCA_002491565.1 Lachnospiraceae bacterium UBA7160
TGTAGCCTTGGAGTATTTTGCAACGCTCTCTTTCTTGAATTAAAATGAATTTAGATATCTTCGGGCCAACAATCCGGTACTCCCGGACACCTGCAGAATGGTACTTAAACAGAGCGATTACCAATGCTGTCACAGATTTTCAATCTGCCAGTCAATTGGTTCGACTCCGTGCTCCTTCAGAAACTTGTTTGCGCGGCTGAACGGCCGGCTGCCGAAAAAGCCGCGGTAGGCGGAGAGCGGACTCGGATGCGGGCTCTCGAGCACCAGATGTCTCGGGTTTGTCAGCATCTCTTTCTTTCTCTGGGCAGGACGGCCCCAGAGCAGAAAGACGATCGGCCGGTCCTGCTCATTCAGAATCCGGATAGCGGCGTCTGTAAATTCCTCCCAGCCGATCCCGCGGTGGGAGTTTGCCGCGTGCGCGCGCACGGTCAGAACGGTGTTCAGGAGCAGGACACCCTGCGTGGCCCACTTGGTCAGGCAGCCGTTGTTCGGAATGTAGCAGCCGCAGTCCTCGTGCAGCTCCTGGTAAATATTTACGAGGGAAGGCGGAATCTCTACCTCTGGCTTTACAGAGAAGCACAGTCCATGCGCCTGTCCCGGCTCATGATAGGGATCCTGTCCCAGTATCACGGCCTTCACCTGGGAAAGAGGGGTAAACGCAAACGCGTTAAAGATATCATCCGCGGGCGGATAAATCACGTTCGTGCGGTATTCTTCATTGATTGTTTTATAAAGCTTTGCATAGTAGGGCTTGCCAAACTCCGGCTTTAAGGGAGCAAGCCAGTCATTGGAAATCGGAGGCATCTTCGTTGGTTCCTTTCGTAAACTTTTATATAGAATGGAAAAAGCATTCTCCATGCTTGGCGCAGCTATTAGGCATGCGCTATACTGGTAGCTGCAATTTGATGAATTGCGTAGTAAACTGCCTGCTTTCTATGGTTTGCTGTGCGGCATATGAAAATTGCATGAGAGCTGACTTTACGTTCTGCTGTGGCAGAAAATCGTTATAGCCTTACGGATACCCCTCTGCCTCGCAGGTATTCCTTTACCTCACGGATTTCCAGCTCTTTATAATGGAAGAGGGAGGCAGCGAGCGCTGCGTCTGCCTTGCCAGCGGTCAGCGCATCGTAAAAGTGCTCTTTGGTGCCGGCTCCGCCGGACGCGATGACCGGTACTGAGACATGCTCTGCAATGATCCGTGTCAGTTCCAGGTCATAGCCCGCCTTCGTGCCATCACAGTCCATACTCGTCAGTAGGATTTCCCCGGCGCCAAGGTCGTCCGCCTGCACAGCCCATTTGACTGCGTCGATACCGGTGTCGATGCGGCCGCCGTGTTTGTATATATTCCAGCCGCTTCCGTCTGCGCGCCGTTTCGCGTCGATCGCGACGACAACACACTGCCGCCCGAATTTTTCCGCGGCCTCAGAAATAAGCTGCGGATTCTGGATGGCCGCAGAATTCACAGATATTTTATCCGCGCCAGCGCGCAGCAGCCGCCGGAAGTCTTCCACTGTCCGAATCCCTCCGCCGACTGTAAATGGGATAAATACCTTCTCTGCCACACGCGCTACCATGTCGACCACGGTATCCCGCGCGTCCGAGGATGCGGTGATGTCCAGAAATACCAGCTCATCCGCACCAGCCTGATCATACGCAACGGCAGTCTCGACCGGGTCCCCTGCATCGCGCAGATTCACAAAATTGATTCCCTTTACCACCCGGCCATTGTTCACATCCAGGCAGGGGATGATTCGTTTTGTAAACATAAATATATACCCCCTTTTCTGTATATTATCTAATCGTAAGAAAATTCTTTAATATCGCAAGTCCGACACTTCCGCTTTTTTCCGGGTGGAACTGGCATGCGAAGAGATTGTCCTGCTCTATGGAAGCATGGATCCTGGTGATGTACTCCGTCGATGCGGTGACGATGGCAGGATTCTCTGCCCTCAGGTAATAGGAGTGTACGAAATATACGTAGGAGTGCTCCGGAATGCCCTGGAACAGGCGGCCGTTCGCTGTGCCATAGCACAGAGAATTCCATCCCATGTGCGGTACCTTGAGCCCCTCTGTCTGCGGAAGTATGCGGATTGTTCCCTTGCAGAGCCCAAGGCCGCAGACGCCCGGTGACTCCTCACTTCCTTCAAACAAGAGCTGGAGGCCGAGACAGATGCCGAGAAACGGTGTCCCTCTGTCTGCGATTTCGCGGATGACCGGAATCAGGTGATACTGGTGCAGCTTTTCCATTGCATCCCCGAACGCGCCGACTCCCGGCAGAATCACATGATCCGCAGCGAGCAGTTCCCTCGGATCCCGTGTCACCACCGGTTCTGCCCCGAGGCTTACCAGCGCTTTTTCCACGCTTTTTAGATTACCTGCATCATAATCAATAATCGCTATCATACCCTCAGCTCCTTTTCTGGAATTCAGTTCATTTTTAACAAAGTTTAGCACAAAGAAAGGGAATGCACAACAAAAAAGTTACGGAAGGGATACAGTTGCCTCCGGCCGGGAAGCAGGTCTGGATGATTGCACGGTCTGTCTTCCCATTTTTTATGCATGGCTGAA
>DKWE01000131.1:81078-112271 GCA_002491565.1 Lachnospiraceae bacterium UBA7160
TTTTATGCATGGCTGAACTGTAGCATTAATAATGCAAGAACATGGTGATAAAAATTCAAAAAGTACTTGCTGAATATGCTTTTTTTGTGTATGATAGATAAGATAACTGCTGTACAGGAAAGAAACTGGTCGGCAGGGCAGGAAAGCTGTGGGTGAAGGGACAGGGTTTCGGCGCTGTCTGAGAGGACGCCCGCGAAAACAAGGAGGAATAAAAGCATGATGAACCTGATGACAGAAGCTGCCGGTACTGCGTCCGCAGGCGGCGGGCTTGCGCTGATGCTGATCTACGTGGTGATCATTGGCGCGGCGATGTATTTTTTTGCAATCCGTCCGCAGAAGAAGGAGCAGAAGCGTCTGAGCGCAATGCTCTCGGCACTGGAGGTCGGGGACACCGTAGTGACAACGAGCGGATTCTACGGGGTTGTGATTGACATCACAGATGAAGACTGCATCGTAGAGTTCGGCAGCAATAAGAACTGCCGGATCCCGATGAAGAAGGCGGCGATCTCCGAGGTTGAGAAGGCAGGAGAGGCATAAGTTCGAAGGGCCGGGAGCAGGCAAACAGAAAGCTTCCGGCTTTTTTGATGCAAAAATGGGCAGCCACGGGAAGGAACGGTTATTTATAACCGCGCCAGACGCGAAGCGGCTGGTCTGCAGCTTGCCTGTGCGGAGAGGGCAGTAACTTATTTTAGTTTCACAGATTAATTGGTTAAAATAAATGGTTGAAATATCGGGAAAAATACATTATGATAGGGGATAAAGTTTTGGAAGGACAGAAAGGATGAGTTATTATGAAGTATAATATAGCAGTAATTCCAGGTGACGGGATCGGACCAGAGATCGTGCGTGAGGCGCAGAAGGTGCTGGACGCGGCGGCAAAGAAATATGGGTTTACACTGGAATATACAGAGCTTTTGATGGGCGGAGCTTCGATTGACGCGAACGGGTCGCCGCTGACCGATGAGACGATCGAGACAGCGCGGGCGAACGACGCGGTTCTGATGGGATCGATTGGAGGGGATGCGAAGACCTCTCCGTGGTATCAGCTTCCGCCGTCTCTGCGGCCGGAGGCCGGGCTTTTGAAGCTGCGCAAATCCTTAAATCTGTTCGCGAACCTTCGCCCGGCGTATCTTTACGAGGAGCTGAAGGCAGCCTGCCCGCTGCGCGATGAGATCATTGGCGACGGTTTTGACCTGCTGATCATGCGGGAGCTGACCGGAGGGCTGTATTTCGGCGCGCGTTCGACGGTGGAGGAGGATGGTGTGCGGAAGGCGACAGACACACTCGTATACAATGAAAAAGAGATTCGCCGGATCGCAGTAAAAGCTTTTGATATCGCGAGAAAGCGCCGGAAAGAGGTCTGCAGCGTAGACAAGGCGAATGTCCTGGATTCCTCCAGACTGTGGAGAAGCGTTGTGGAGGAGGTCGCGAAGGACTATCCGGACGTGGAGCTTTCTCACATGCTGGTAGACAATTGTGCGATGCAGCTGGTGCGCGATCCGGGCCAGTTCGATGTGATTCTGACGGAGAACATGTTTGGCGATATTCTCTCCGATGAGGCGAGCATGGTGACTGGTTCCATCGGGATGCTTTCGTCTGCATCCTTAAATGAGACAAAATTCGGGCTGTATGAGCCGAGCCACGGCTCTGCGCCGGATATTGCGGGACAGGGCATTGCGAACCCGATCGCGACGGTGCTTTCAGCGGCGATGATGCTGCGCTACTCGCTCGATCTCGACGAGGCTGCAGATGCAGTTGAGGCGGCAGTAAAGCAGGTTCTTTCCGAGGGCTACCGTACCGGAGACATTATGTCGGACGGATGCACCAGAGTCGGCACTGTGCAGATGGGCGATCTGATCGCTGCGCGCGTCTGAGCGCACATCAAATCCCCGCTGCAGGCAATGGGGGTTGACCCTCGCGGGAATAAAAAATGGAGGAGCAGTATTATGAAAAGTGATGCAGTAAAAAAGGGAATCCAGCAGGCTCCGCACCGGTCGCTGTTTAACGCGCTCGGGCTGACGGAGGAGGAAATGAAGCGGCCGCTGGTCGGTATCGTGAATTCCTACAATGAGATTGTGCCGGGGCACATGAACCTGGATAAGATCACGGAAGCGGTTAAGCTTGGCGTGGCGATGGCGGGCGGTGTCCCGCGTGAGTTCCCGGCGATAGCGGTCTGCGACGGTATCGCGATGGGGCATGTCGGAATGAAGTATTCTCTGGTGACGCGTGACCTGATCGCGGATTCCACAGAGTGCATGGCGCTTGCACATCAGTTTGACGCGCTGGTGATGATTCCGAACTGTGACAAGAATGTTCCTGGGCTTTTGATGGCGGCGGCGAGGCTGAATATTCCGACGATTTTCGTCAGCGGTGGCCCGATGCTGGCAGGACATGTCAAGGGGAGAAAGAGAAGTCTGTCCAGCATGTTTGAGGCAGTCGGCGAGCATGCAGCCGGAAAGCTGACGGATGAGGAAGTGACAGAGTATGAGAACAAGGTCTGCCCGACCTGCGGTTCCTGCTCCGGAATGTATACGGCGAACAGCATGAACTGTCTGACAGAGGTGCTTGGCATGGGTCTCCGGGGCAACGGCACGATCCCGGCAGTCTATTCGGAGCGCATCCGTCTGGCGAAGGAGGCAGGGATGCAGGTCATGGAGCTGTGGAGGAAAAATATCCGCCCGCGCGACATCATGACAGAGAAGGCGTTCCGAAATGCGCTGACCATGGACATGGCACTGGGATGCTCTACCAACAGTATGCTTCACCTTCCGGCGATTGCGCATGAGGCAGGCGTAGAGCTGAATGTCGATATTGCAAATGAGATCAGTGCGCGTACACCGAACCTCTGTCATCTGGCTCCGGCCGGTCCTACTTACATGGAGGATCTGAATGAGGCAGGCGGCGTGTATGCAGTGATGAAGGAATTGACGAAAAAAGACCTCCTGTATCTGGACTGCCTGACGGTGACAGGCAAAACAGTAGGAGAAAATATTCAAAACAGTGTGAATCTGAATCCAGAGGTGATCCGGCCGATCGACCATCCGTACAGCGAGACGGGCGGACTTGCGATTCTGAAGGGCAATCTGGCTCCGGATTCCGGTGTCGTAAAGCGTTCCGCAGTCATACCGGAGATGATGGTACATGAAGGTCCTGCGCGTGTCTTTGACTGCGAGGAGGACGCGATCGCAGCAATCCTTGGCGGGAAAATCCAGCCGGGAGACGTCGTAGTCATCCGATACGAGGGTCCGAAGGGAGGACCTGGTATGCGGGAGATGCTGAATCCCACCTCTGCGATTGCGGGCATGGGACTTGGTTCCTCCGTCGCACTGATTACGGATGGGCGGTTCAGCGGCGCGTCGAGAGGCGCTTCGATTGGACATGTCTCTCCGGAGGCGGCAGTCGGAGGTCCGATTGCACTGGTGGAAGAAGGCGATCTGATCCGGATCAATATTCCGGAATGCTCTCTGGAGCTGGCAGTGAGCGAGGAAGAGCTGGCAGCACGCCGGGCAAAGTGGCAGCCGAGAGAGCCGAAGATCACGACGGGTTATCTTGCGCGCTACGCGTCGCTTGTTACATCGGGCAACAGGGGTGCGGTGCTGGAGATTCCGCACAGGCAGGGCTGAGGACTGGCTTGTAAGATTTACGGAGTTTGTGTGTCCGCAAGGCATTCGCGGACTTTCCTGCATGGCAGTATCTGCGTCGGCAGATTGGTATGTTTTATATAGAAAGGAACGATTACTATGAAACTCACAGGCTCAGAGATTGTAATTGCTTGTTTGAAGGAGCAGGGCGTGGATACGATTTTCGGTTATCCGGGCGGCGCTATTTTGAATATTTATGATGAACTTTATAAGCACAGCAGTGAGATCCGGCATATTCTGACTTCGCATGAGCAGGGGGCTGCGCATGCGGCAGACGGATATGCGCGCGCGACAGGGAAGGTTGGCGTGTGCATGGCGACCTCCGGCCCAGGGGCGACGAATCTTGTAACCGGCATTGCGACCGCCTACATGGATTCTGTGCCAATCGTGGCGATTACTGCGAATGTTTCCGTGCCGCTGCTCGGACGCGACAGCTTTCAGGAGGTTGACATTGCAGGAGTCACCATGCCGATTACGAAGCATAACTATATCGTGAAGGATGTCACACAGCTGGCGGATACGATCCGCTGGGCGTTCCGGATCGCGAAGGAGGGCCGCCCTGGTCCGGTACTGATCGATATCACAAAGGATGTGACGGCGGCAAGCGCAGAGTATACGCCGGTAGTTCCGGAACCGGTAGAGCGGAGCACGGAGTACATCAAGGAAGCAGATCTGGAGGAAGCGGTCCGTCTGATCCGGGAAAGCGAGCGCCCATTTATTTTCGTCGGCGGCGGCGCGGTGATTTCAGATGCAGACGCGGAGCTGAAGGAATTTGCGGATAAGCTTCACGCACCGGTGGCAGATTCCCTGATGGGAAAGGGTGCTTTTTCCGGAGCGAATGACCTGTACTGCGGAATGCTTGGCATGCACGGCACAAAGACAGCGAACCTTGGCGTGACAAAATGTGACCTTCTGATTACAGTAGGCTCGCGGTTCAGCGACCGTGTAGTAGGACAGGCGAAGAGCTTTGCGCGGAATGCAAAGATTATCCAGATCGATGTGGATCCGGCAGAGATTAATAAAAATATCCTTGTGGACTGCAGCATCATCGGGGATGTCCGTGAGGTGTTAAAACGTCTGAATGAGCGGCTTGAGGAGCACCGCCATGACGAGTGGGATGCTCTGATCCGGGGCCTGAAGGAACAGTACCCGCTGAAATATGACCACAGCATCCTGACCGGACCGGGCGTGGTAGAGGAGATCGACCGGCAGACCAAGGGCGACGCAATCATCGTCACTGAGGTGGGACAGCATCAGATGTGGGCAGCACAGTACTATAAGTATTTAAAGCCGCATACACTGCTGACATCCGGCGGCCTTGGCACGATGGGCTACGGACTTGGCGCGGCGCTTGGCGCAAAGACCGGGTGTCCGGATAAGACGGTCATCAATATCGCGGGTGACGGCTGCTTCCGTATGAATATGAATGAGATCGCTACGGCGGGCCGTTACAATATTCCTGTAATTGAGGTTGTCATCAATAACCATGTACTGGGCATGGTGCGCCAGTGGCAGACCCTGTTTTACGGGGAGCGTTATTCGCAGACCGTGTTGAATGACGCGGTAGATTTCGTGAAGCTTGCGCAGGCTATGGGCGTGGACGGCTGCCGCGTCACGACACAGGAAGAGTTTGCCGCTGCGCTTACGTATGCGCGGCAGCTTGGCAAGCCGTATCTGATCGACTGCATGATCGGAAGCGACGACAAGGTGTTCCCGATGGTGCCGGCAGGCAAACCGATTGAGACTGCATTTGATCAGGACGATATGAAATAAAGGAAACCTGTCAGAAGCCAGGAATTGGTGTACAGTATCATACACGCTCAGCATAATGACCCAGAATTATTTCCAGTCCGCGTGTCTGCTATGAGATAATGACGGAAAATCAGGTTGCAGAGTTTTGGCAAACAGGTATGATACAGTACATCAGGTAGGGGACTTATAGCACGGCAGGGATGAGGAGGAGAAACGTGGGAAGAGTTTATAATTTTTCGGCCGGACCGGCGGTATTGCCGGAGGAGGTGCTGCGCGAAGCGCAGGAGGAAATGCTGGATTACAAAGGCTGCGGACAGTCCGTGATGGAGATGAGCCACCGCTCGAAGGTATTTGATGATCTGATTCATGAGACACAGGAGGATCTGCGCAGCCTGATGCAGATTCCGGACAATTATAAAATCCTGTATATGCAGGGTGGTGCGAGCCTGCAGTTCGCGATGATTCCGATGAATCTGATGAAGCATGGCGTGGCAGACTACATTATCACCGGTCAGTGGGCAAAGAAGGCATGGCAGGAAGCGCAGAAATATGGCACGGCGAACGCGATTGCATCGAGTGCAGACAAGACGTTTTCCTACATACCGGACTGCAGTGACCTTCCGGTTGATGAGAATGCGGATTACGTGTATATTTGTGAAAATAATACGATTTACGGCACAAAGTACAAGAAACTCCCGAACACAAAGGGAAAGCTGCTGGTATCGGATGTGTCCTCCTGTTTCCTTTCGGAGCCGGTGAATGTGTCTGACTACGGGATTCTCTACGGCGGTGTCCAGAAAAATATCGGGCCGGCAGGTATGGTGATTTCGATTATCCGTGAGGATTTGATTACAGACGATGTGATGCCGTTTACACCGACGATGATGAAGTTCAAGACGCACGCGGACGCAGATTCAATGTATAATACGCCGAACTGCTACTGCATCTATATGTGCGGTAAGGTCTTCAAGTGGATCAAAGCGATGGGCGGATTGTCTGCGATGAAAGAGCGCAACGAGGCAAAGGCAAAGCTGTTGTATGATTATCTGGACGAGAGCAGGCTGTTCCATGGAACAGTCGTGAGAGAAGACCGTTCTCTGATGAATGTCCCGTTCGTGACAGGTGATACGCAGCTGGATGCGAAGTTTGTGAAGGAGGCGGAGCAGGCCGGATTTGTGAACCTGAAGGGACACCGGACGGTCGGCGGCATGCGCGCGAGTATTTACAATGCGATGCCGGTGGAAGGCGTGCAGAAGCTGGTGGAGTTTATGAAAGCCTTTGAGGTAGAAAACGCTTAAGGAAATGAGAAAAGAGGAGTGTCTGTTATGTTTCGATATACCTGCCTGAATCCGATCGCACAGGTCGGGTTGAATGGTTTTACAGATGATTATGAAAAAGTGGATAGCTTAGAGGGTGCGGACGCTGTTCTGGTACGCAGCGCCAAAATGCTGGAAATGGAGCTGCCCGAATCGCTTCTGGCGATTGGGCGCGCGGGGGCCGGAGTCAACAATATTCCGCTTGACCGCTGCGCTGAGCAGGGCATTGTAGTGTTTAACACGCCGGGCGCAAATGCAAACGGAGTCAAGGAGCTGGTATTTGCCGGGATGCTGATGGCGGCGCGTGATATCATCGGCGGCGCGAACTGGACGAAGAGCCAGGCGGGCAACGCGGAGGTGTCAGCCCAGGCAGAAAAAGAAAAGAAACAATTTGCGGGGACAGAGCTTTTGGGAAAGAAGCTCGGCATCATCGGTCTTGGAGCAATCGGCGTGCAGGTGGCGAATGCGGCGACGCATTTTGGAATGGATGTGTATGGCTATGACCCGTACATTTCAGTGGATGCGGCATGGAACCTTTCCAGAAGCATTCATCACATCAATGATGTGGAGGATATCTACCGTCAGTGCGATTACATTACCATTCATGTTCCGCTTCTCGATTCGACGCGGAAGATGATCAATGCGGAGGCGCTTGCAAAAATGAAACAGGGTGTTGTGCTGCTGAATTTTGCGCGTGATCTGCTTGTGGATGAAGAGGCAGTTCTTGCAGCGATCAAAGAAGGTAAGGTGCACCGTTACGTTTCCGATTTCCCGAATCCGACGACGGTCGGACAGGAGGGGGTGATTGTCACGCCGCATCTGGGCGCTTCCACTGCAGAGTCAGAGGAGAACTGTGCGGTCATGGCAGTAAAAGAACTGCGCAATTTCCTGGAAAATGGAAATATCCGCAACTCGGTGAATTATCCGAACTGTGACCTTGGTATCTGCGAGACAGAATCGCGGCTTGCCATCTGTCACCGGAATGTGAAGGGTATCCTGAGCCAGTGCACGGACGTACTTTCTGATACAAACATCCACAATATGAGCAATACCAGTAAAGGCACCTACGCGTATACACTGCTGGATATGGATGCGCCGGTATCGGAAGAGACTCTGGAGAGAGTGCGGAATATCAAGGGAGTGTTGAACGTGCGGGTAGTAAAGTAAGGCTGTCATTTCATTGCCAGCATAATCCAGCTCATAGTGCATTGGCTGTAAAATTTGTTACTGTTCATGGTCATTTTGGCTGCGGACAGTAACATAAAATTGTAACTTTTTTATAAGAATTTACATTTCGGCTTGTGTTTGGTTTTAGATAATGGTACACTGGTTGTGTACGGGACACAGGCTTGCTGCCTGTGCCCCGGAGCACGGATGATCCTGTGATGGAAGCTGTCACCAGGGCGGATCCGGGAAAAAATGTCTTGGAGGGATACCATATGGATGAAAAGTTATATGAAATGATGGACTGGGCAGGCGTTGAGGCGATCGTTTATTCCGAGGAGGATCATCCTCAGAATCTGCTCGGCGCGCATGTGACGGACAACGGAATCACCATTCAGGGATTTTTCCCGGGAGCCAGAGAGGTCGAAGTGCTGGTAAAGGGCAAAAAAACGGGTTATCCGATGGACCTGGAAGATGAAGCCGGTTATTTTGCTGTGCTGATTCCGGGCGCGAAGATTCCGGATTACCGGTATCACATCACATATGAGGATGGGACCGAGCAGGAGCTGCTGGATCCGTACCGTTTTGAGCCGCAGATTACAGAGAAGGATACGAAAAAGTTCAATGCAGGAATCTGCTACGATATTTACAACAAGCTTGGCGCGCATCCGATGACTGTGAATGGTGTGCGGGGTGTAGAGTTCGCAGTATGGGCTCCGAATGCGCTCCGGGTCAGTGTCGTCGGTGATTTTAATTTGTGGGACGGCAGGCGGCTGCCGATGCGCAGGCTTTGGGATTCCGGCATTTTTGAGCTGTTTGTTCCGGGGCTTCCGGACGGCACCTTGTACAAATATGAGATCAAAGCGCAGAGCGGCCTGACTTATCTGAAGGCAGACCCTTATGCGAATGCGGCGGAGCTCCGTCCGAATACTGCATCCGTCGTTGCCGATCTGTCCGCGTTTACCTGGACGGATCAGGCGTGGATGGAGCAGCGGAAGAGGAACTCGGCGAAGGAAGCGCCGATGGCGGTTTATGAGATGCATCTTGGCTCATGGAAGAAGCCGGAGGATGGCCGGTATTTCTACAATTACCGTGAGATTGCGCCGATGCTTGCTTCCTATGTGAAGGAAATGGGTTATACACACGTCGAACTGATGCCGGTAATGGAGCATCCGCTTGACGGTTCCTGGGGCTATCAGGTGACAGGATACTATGCGCCGACCGCACGCTACGGCACGCCGCAGGACTTTATGTATTTTATGAATTATATGCATGAGCAGGGGATCGGTGTGATCCTGGACTGGGTTCCGGCGCATTTCCCGCGAGACACCTTTGGACTCTGCGCATTTGACGGGACCTGCCTGTATGAGCACCTGGACCCGCGCCAGGGCTCGCATCCGCACTGGGGGACGCTGATTTACAATTACGGCCGTTCCGAGGTGTCGAATTTCCTGATCGCCAACGCCCTGTTCTGGAAGAATGTTTACCACGCGGATGGCATCCGGATGGATGCGGTGGCATCGATGCTCTATCTGGACTATGGGAAAAATGCGGGTGAGTGGGTCGCAAATATCTATGGCGGAAATGAGAACCTGGAGGCAGTAGAATTCCTCAAGCACCTGAATTCCATTTTCAAAAAGGATGGGGACGGTGCCGTGCTGATCGCGGAGGAGTCGACCGCGTGGCCGAAGATCACAGCACCGGTCGAGGAAGACGGCCTCGGCTTTGATTACAAGTGGAATATGGGATGGATGAATGACTTCCTCGGCTATATGCAGCTGGATCCGATTTTCCGTTCCTATCACCATGGCGAGCTGACGTTCAGCATGATTTATGCTTACAGCGAAGATTTTATTCTGACGCTTTCCCATGACGAGGTAGTGCACGGAAAGGGTTCTATGATCGGGAAAATGCCGGGCAAACGCAAGCTGAAGTTTGCGAATCTGCGTGCGGCGTATGGTTTCATGACGGCGCATCCGGGCAAGAAGCTGTTGTTCATGGGGCAGGATTTCGCGCAGTTTGCTGAGTGGAACGAGGCGAAGGGCCTGGAATGGGATATGCTGCAGTATGACGAGCACCATCAGATGCAGGAGTATGTGAAAGCGCTCCTGAAGCTCTACCGGGAACAGCCTGCGCTGTATGCGAAGGATTATGATCCGGTCGGATTCGAGTGGATCAATAACATCTCGGCGGATGAGAATATGGTCGTATTCATGAGAAGAGGGCGCGAGGCGAAGGATGATCTGCTGATCGTGTGCAACTTCTCACCGCTGGTATATGAGAATCGCCGGATCGGTGTGCCCTATGCCGGAAAGTTTAAAGAGATCTTTAACAGTGACAGCGCGCAGTTCGGCGGAGACGGCAATACGAATCCGCGCGTAAAGGCTTCGAAGAAGGTCACATGCGATGACCGGGAAAACTCGATCCAGATTCAGGTGCCACCGATGGGCATCGCGGTCTTCAAGTGCACGCGGACAGAGGAGCCGGCCCTCCAGAAGGATGCAGCGGCAGATGAGAAGCCTGCTGTCCGTAAAGCTGTGAAGACTTCGAAAGCGCCTGCGAAGGCCGCAAAAGCAGCCAAAGCTGTGAAAACACCGGAATCTAATAAGACAGTAGTGGAGGCTGCAGAAGAAACTCCGGCAGCCGCAGAAAAGAAAAGCAGGATATCCGCAAAGAAGACTACAAAGACATCGAAAGAACCTTCGAAGAGAACAGCGAAAACGACAGCTTCGAGAGAGAAGAAAGGCGCATAAGCTGTTCTGAAATGGGAGAACTGATGGAAGAAAAAAGAGAACATACCCATGTGCGGGCGGACGGTACGGTCTATACGCACTCGCATGAGGCAGCATCTTTGAAAGGACAGGAGCTGTCCATGCATGACGGGACCTATGCGGTTGGTCATGCACATGAGGAGGCGCATATGCACAGCCATTCACATACGCACACGCATGAGCATACCAAAGCGGTGCTGAACCGGCTGTCACGGGCGATTGGTCATCTGGAGTCGATCAAGCGCATGGTGGAGGACGGCAAGGACTGCAGCGAGGTGCTGATCCAGCTCTCTGCAGTCAAGTCCGCGATTAATAATACTGGAAAAGTTATTCTGCAGGATCATATCCAGCACTGTCTGGTGGATGCGATTGAATCCGGCGATATGGAAGCGATTGACGAATTGAATAAGGCGATTGACCGCTTTATTAAGTAACAGATTTAGTAGCCGTTTACCTTCAATGTCTGTGAAGGGACTGAACAGGTACTATATTTATACGTTTGAATAGAATGACATAGAGAGATACGTTTAGGAGAAGTAAAATGGCAGGAGCAAAGCGCAGGAGACGGAAGCGGAGGGATATGCTGATCCCGGAGCTGATTGTACTGGTTGCAGCAGTGCTGGTGATTTTTGAGGGGCGTTTGGTTGTCACGATGATCACGCACGGTGCATCGGAAAAGAATACGGCTGCAGTAGGCAGTGCGAATGCCGCTGCGGATCAGCAAGGCACGATTGCAGAAGCAGATTCGGAGGATGAGATGGGACAGATGCTGGCATCTCTGACAGGGAAAAGTGGTTCTGTGCTGGCTGGCCTCCCGGTAAGACAAAGCAATGCGGTACCGGTTTCTGCGCAAACAAGCGGTGAGGAAACAGATGCAGTCCAGTCATCCGGGGTGTCTCATGCAACCGTTTCCAATCCAGGCAGTACGGTGATTGTACCGGAGGCAAGTGCGCCGGTGGATGACTCCTACTTTTCGGATGCAGCGTTTATCGGGGATTCCCGGATGCAGGGGTTCGCGAATACATCGGGGATTACGCAGGGGACCTTCTTCACCAGTGTAGGAATGTCACTTTCAACGATGACAAATGGGAAGATCATACAGACGCCGCAGGGGATGTATACTGTTGCGGCAGCGTTATCCGGCGGCCAGTACGGCAAGGTCTATATCATGCTTGGGACAAATGATCTTGGAGAATACAGCTGGGAATCGTTTGAGGAGGGCTTCATCTCCTGTGTCGGCCGTTTCCAGGAACTGCAGCCGAATGCGATTATTTATATCTGCAGTGTGATTTACGTGGACGAATCCAAGGTGCCTGACAGTACCTATGTAAATAATAAAAATGTAGATAAAATTAATTCTGTTCTGCTGGATGTCTGTGAGCAGGAAGGGTATCATTATCTGGATCTGAATGAGATCCTTTCGGACGGAAAAGGGTCGCTGCTTTCCGGAGCGTCGGAGGACGGCGTCCATGTCTATGCAAAGTATTGCCAGCAGATGTTGGAATATATGAAGAACCATTATGTTACGGATTCCGGGGTACAGGACAAAAAAATATAGTCTTTATGTCCCGGGAGGAAGAGACCAGAGGAAAAGTCTTCTTTTAGAACACCAAATTGAACGGGCAAAGAGGTATAATGACAGAAAATATCACCTGGTTCGTGGACACAGCGCACAGAAGTCGTGTATCGCAGGATACACAAAGACACAGGATTGCTTTCTGCGGGTGCGGGGGGATGGAATATATGCCATACTGCTTCACGGTATACAGGCACGCTGTCATTGCTGATTGCACAGTTTCATAGGAAGGGGCTTCAGCTTCCACAGAGAATTAGGCTTAGAAATTTTGAGAGCCTGTTTCGTATGATACGGAGGAGAATACAATGAAAAAGATTACAGCGATGCTCTGTACGGTATTGATGGCCGTATCCCTGACCGCGTGCGGTGGCGGGGAGAAGAAAAAAGAGGTTACGGTAGATGTTGAGAAACTGGCGGAGGAACTGCTCACAACGGTCACAACAGATACGCTGGCGAAGATGTCCGTAGACCCGTCTACGGTCTATTTCTACGAAGCGGATGATGTGGCGAAGGTGGCAGCCTATGCAAGCTCCGGGACGACAGCGTGTGAAGTTGCTGTGATTGAGAGCAAGGATGCATCGAAGACAGGAGAGATCGCGAAGCTACTGCAGGACCGTGTAGAGAATCAGGAGACGCTCTACTCCTCTTACAACGCAGAAGAGGCTGCAAAGCTAAAGGATGCCATCATCAAAGAAGCGGGTTCTTATTCCGTGCTATGCGTCTGCGACGACACAGACCAGGCTGAGAAGATTCTCAAGGAGTATGGGTTTTAAGCTTATCTCGCAGCTTTGGAGTAGTGTTAATTTGTGGGCTGGATTCCAATGGGGGTCTGGCCCTTTTTGTATTATGCAGATGGCAGAAGGGAGACACTGGATGGGAATTTTGAAAAGTATATTTGGTCAGGATAAAAAAAAGCAAAGTTTGCTTAGCGAGGGAGAGCTTTTCATACAGGGGAAAAAATATAAGGAAGCATTGCAGTGTTTCGAGAGGGCAGCAGAGATGGGGAGTACAGAGGCAATGCTTGAAATTGCAAAGTTATATCTGGCTGGTCAATTTCAGCCAGCTGAACAGTTAAATTATATGAAACGTATGAGTCCGGATGGCTTGCCACTGTTCTTATGGAATAAAAAAAATGAAGAAAATAACTTGCAATCCGATTACAAAAATGCGTTTGAGTGGGGCATAAGGGCGGCAAATGCAGGAAATGTTCTGGCTGCTTATCTGACAGGCTGCTTGCTTTGCGAGGGGCTTGGATGTAAAAAGGATATTGAAGCAGGAATCCTTTATTTAAGACAGGCAATAGCAGGCGGAGTCCAGCAGGCTGCTATTGCGATTGGATTGTATTGGATTGACCGGACTACTACTTTGACGGATGAAGAATATGAAAAGAAGCTTGCAGACTTTGTGTCTGCTGTTTATGCAAATGACAGCGCATGTTACCAGATCTACTCTATGTTAAAAGGTGGTACGGATAAGCAGCTGGCAAGACTGGGCAATGTACTGGTAACAGCAAGAAATGCATACAGGCAGAGGGAGAGGTATCAATTATTTCAATACTCTTATACGAAATCGGGAGTTCCGTTAATACCGGTTTACGCAAAGCGTGGAACGTGGAAGACGTTCCTTCGCTTTGATATCAATGCGTTTGAGTCAGAGAAAATCCTGATTGGATTGGCGTCTGATCTTGATCCAGATACGATACTTTGCCAGGCCCATCGATTGAAGAAAGCAGGCTCTGCAGTATATCGCTCTCCTGCATTTGGATGGCTGGAGGAAGAAAAGGTCGCAAAGTTATTTGAGATTGACAGGAGTATAGGTCTGAGCGTGGAGGAGATGAAAAAAGTCGCAGCAGATTTTGATTTAAAAGAGGAGGAATACTGTGGCAAAAATGTTGCGTTTTTGATAGAGAATGGTGAAAAAGAGTATAGTGTTGAGATCATTGCAGTTGTGGAAGATCGAGTTGATATTTTATTTCGATATACAATTGGAGGCTCCGATGAAGTGGCGTCCGCTTGCGAACCGGTGCTGGTAAAAAAAGAGATAATAAAGGAGTCTGAAAGGGAGTGTTTTTTTGAAGATAGAGCGAAGCGATGTGCTATGGGAGACCTGCAATCAATGCTGTGGATGTTCCGGAAGTTCAGGGAAAAACTGACAGAGGGATATCTGGCGTTGGAAGCAGAATACAGCAGAGATGCCAGCGTGGAAAATTTGAACAGACTGGAAGACTATTTGCGGAAGTACGCATACGAGAATGATAATTTCCGTGTAGCAAATATGTGGTTGTATCGTGCGGCTATGTATGGATCCGAGGAAGCAAAAAGTATTCTTCTCAAATATCCATTTTGCCAGCGGTATGTAGAGTTTGGTATGTCGTTCCAGATACCAGGAAGAAGGAAATGTTGTTACTTATCAGGAATATGGATGCATCAAATAGGATTCCTGGATTTTGAAACGGATGTGAGTTATGACACGGAGTCTCTGAATGAGCGTGGGGTATATGTAGCCTCCCGGTATGCTTCATGTGAAGGCCCGGATGAAACAGGTTTTGGCATGGAGGAAGAGTATGATTACTATTTCTTCGACGAATTTTTTTGCTTTTTATTTAACCTGCATGCATGGTCTAAAATTGATTTTCGAGCCAACGAGAAGTGGATCTGGGCAAAATGTGAGGAGGAAAAAGAAAAAAAGTGTAAAGAGAGAGACATTTTCTGGATGCAGAATCGGGAGCGTACTGATATGGAACGATGCCGTTCTTTTGGCTGCAGCCTGCATGGACCAGTTATAGTGGATGGGGAACTGATAATATATCTGGAAAACAGGACACTTTCTGATGGATGTTATGAACACATAATTATTCCGGATGGGGTAACGAAAATAAAATCCAGAGCCTTTGAAATGTGTAATACCATAGAGGAAGTAGAGATTCCGGAAACAGTGACAGAGCTTGGAGAAGAGGTTTTCTATTTATGTGAGAATCTGAAACGTGTCAGTTGGATGAGCGGTGGAACAAGAATTCCACGGTATACTTTTTTTCATTGCAGGAGTCTTGAAGAGGTGCTTCTCCCGGAAGATGTGACAGAGATTGGAGAAGGAGCTTTTGTTGGTTGCCGTAGTTTAAAGCATATCAAGTTCCCGGATGCTTTGGTTGAGATCCGGAAATCGGCGTTCCTGTATTGTGAATCTCTGGAGCAGATTGTTTTGCCCAAAAAGCTTAAGAGCATTGGGGCAGAAGCTTTTGCGTATTGTAAGGTATTGAGGGAGATTGTAATGCCAGAGAATGTGACAGTAAGCGCGAGCGCGTTTGCTAATTGTGGGAAAAAGAACTGACAGGTACAAGAGGAGCGAGAAAAGTGAAAAAAGAATTTGACCTGTATAAAATATTGTTTAAATTGGAGCAGATAGTAAGGAAGTATCCGGAGGGAGAGAAGAAAGCGCTGTCCTGGATACAGGATTTGCAGCAGCGCTTGGCTACAAGGCGTTATCGCGTGGCGGTAATCGGAGAATTCAATCGGGGTAAATCCAGTCTGATCAACGCGCTGCTCGGCGCGCAGGTCCTGCCTACTAATATCCTGCCAACAACAGCGATTGTGAACCGTATCCGGTTCGGGGAAACGTATCAGGCAGTACTTCGGTACAATGACGGCAGGAGAGAAGAAGTCCCGCTCGAGAGACTCGCAGAGTACGGCACGAAAACAGACGAGGAACGGGCTGCAATAGCAAGTACTATATTGGAGATGGACATAGAGTATCCTGCTGTATTTTGCCAGAATAGCATAGAAATTTTGGATACTCCGGGGATGAACGACGATGCACAAATGGCACAGCGAACGCTTGGCGTCCTGGGGGAGGTAGACTCGGCAATTATGGTGATCCATGCAGAGTATCCGATGAGTCAATCAGAAAAAAATCTGGTACTTATGCTGATTGCGCAGCGGAATATTCACCATGTGTCTTTTGTAGTTACTTTTATAGACCACTTTGAGGAAAAAGAGGAGCAGGATCGGGCGATCGAGACGGTACGCAAGCGTATTCAGAAGGATACCTGGGAGTTGTTTGAAGAGAAATATGGTGATAATCCAGCGCTGCTGGAAAAGGGGCGGTATATTCTGCAATCTCCGGTCATTTGGGGTGTGTCATCAAAGCTTGCATTTGAAGGGTTTGTAACCGGGAGCAAAAAGCGGTTGGCACAGAGCCGTTTTCCTGCCTTGAAAGAGGAACTGCTGGCATTTTTAACGGCAGGTCAGAGCACTGATACGGAACTGGAAATCAGGGATTGTGCTTCACAGGTCTATAAGGAGCTTCCCGCCTGGAATCAGGCAGTCCTGGAAACATTGGAACATAAATTAGAACGGAACGATGCGATTACAAAATACTGTGAAAAATCCGGACATCAATTGCAGCAGGAACTGGTCCGTATGGAGGAATTTCTGAAAAAGGCTGGATTTGCAGAGAGGAACGAACAATGGCCGCAGGCGCTTGAAGCGCAGATGAAGAGCTGTTTTATCGGGCAGCTTGCCACAATACGGGAGGATGATTTTTGTATTGATACCGTACAGGAAAAGCTTTTCCTTGGTAAGGAGAGAGCAGATCATATTGTGGAAGAAACAGCCAAAAACGTTCTGAAGGAGCAAATACGTTGCCGAATGGGGGATGCGGAGCAGGCATTTTTTTCCTGGCAGCGGGAAATCTTTTCTGATGTGACTGCACCCGACATCAGCTGGAGCAGTGAAATTGTGAGTTTTCCTGCTTTTCAGTGGAGGAAGAATCCAATTCCAGATGCAGAGGAGGTGGATAGTCTATTGGATCCTATGCCGCATATATGTTTCGAGATTCAAAAATCTTTGGAACATTACCGTTGTGCGATTCAGCAGTTCATAACAGACTGGAGACGAGCGCTTCTGCAGTACAATACGGCTGTGACAGAGAACTTCAGAAAGCAGCTGTTGGATTCAAAGGAAAGAGAGCAGCTGGAATTTCAGATCTCTTCTATGAAAAACACTGTTCAAAGGGATATGGATACAGTTCAGGCGCTTGGATATATGCAGGGGAATTGATGTATCGGACAGCGTATTAAATTTGGGACAGCAGGCTTTAAGAATCAGTGATGTGAGAAGGAGGAATCGATGAGATGACATGTAAGGGATGCGGTTGTGAAGTACCGGATGGCGCAAAATTCTGCCCGCAGTGTGGAAGCCGTGTGGAAGAAGCAAAGAATAGAAAAAAGGTCTGCCCGGAATGTGCTGCCGAATATGACAGTGATGTCGTTTACTGTGTCAAGTGTGGGCGAAAACTAGTGGAAAAAACAGAGAAAGCAGGGAAAGTAGGTGATAGTCAGGCTGCAGGTGAGAAGGAAAGCAAAAGCCTATATAGTGTACTGGATGGGGATGAGGAAATAGTCTTACAGGATAAAGAAGCGGAGATAATGGAAGAAGAAATGAAGATTTTAAGCTTAACGGGTCTTACCTATTATCGTGGAGAGCCTAAGGCGTCGATCAGAGGGGAATTAGGAAAGCTTACAATCTGGAAGAACCATCTCAGCTTTGTGTCCTTTATGAGCAGTCAGCCTGGAAAAGGATTTTTAGTAGCCGGGAGGAAGCTGGAGATTCCAATGCAGCAGATTGCAGTGGTGCGGGAAGGGAGATACCTGGGCGTTTGGAAAACCCTGGTGCTTGACCTGAAAAACGGGGAAACGCACAGCTTTGCTGCAGCAGTTCCAGGTGCGAGTGCAAGCATTCGAGGAGCAATTCTGGCAGTTCGTCAGCAGATGGAAAAATGTTAGAAAGAAAAATTGACAGGAAAAACGAAGAAGACGGAGGAGGAAGCAAACTATGAGCCAGACAGAGAAAAACAATTACGCAACCTATCAGAGTATGGTGAATACCGTCACCGTTGGCCTGACCGAGGCGAAAAAGGCATGCAGAGAATTGCAGCTTCTGGAGCGGGTGAAAACACTGGAAGAAATTGAAGACAAATTTAAAACAGACCAGTTTTCAGTAGGAATTATGGGTGAATTTCGACGGGGTAAGAGCACAGTAATCAATGCGCTCCTTGGAAAAGAAATTGTACCCTCGGATATTGTGCCGACCTCCGCGGTGCCAAACTATATCCGTTGGGGCACGAAGGAGGAAGCGTTGATTCGCTTTAAGGATGGTACGACCAAAACCGTCCCAGTCGAAGAATTGATACAGTATGTAACAAAGATAACAGAGGAATATGAAGAAGTATCTGCGACTGTAGAAGATGCGGTTGTATCTTATCCCTGTCAGTTTTGTCAGAATGGGGTACAGATCGTGGATACTCCCGGGCTGAATGATGACACAAGGATGACGTATGTTTCAGAGCAGGTGCTTCCGATACTCGATGTCATCATTATTGTACTGACGCCGGATAGCCCGTTCAGTGCGACCGAGCTGGACTTTTTATTTACCAAGGTGCTGGTCAGCAGTCTTGGGCGGATTGTTTTTGTATTGAATAAGATTGATGTGATCGATGAAGATGACCGGGAACTGCTGGTGGAATGTGTAAGGGAGAGAATCGAAAAAGGCATTGCAGATCGCTTTGCAGAACTGGAGAAAAAACTGGGAAGAGAGTCTCTTCGGGCAAAGGAAAATTCAGAAAGTAAGCTGGGAGGGATCCGCCTGTACCCGATCTCGGCCAGAAATGCACTGAAGGCCAAGCTGAAGGGAGAGGAGCGCAGGCTGCAGGAAAGCGGAATGCCTGCCTTTGAGGAAGCGCTGTCTCAGATATTGACACAGGAGCGGGGGCTGTTGAAGCTGATGACACCCGTTAATCAGCTCCGTGCGGCGATCACTGAGGCGTCTGGTGTGGTAAATACCCGCTATGAAGCGTTCCGCATGGATTATGAAGAATTCCGCAGAATCCATGAGGAACAGAAGGAGGAGTGGGTCAAGAGGCGGGAGGAGAAGAAACGGTATGTAGCGGAGCTGAAAGGAAAGGCTTCCGGAGCGTATCAGGCACTGGTGGTGAAGGTTCCGGGCATGTATCAGGATCTGATCGGTAAATTGACAGAGTTAATTGAACAGTATGAGATACCAGTATCCGCTGTAAAATCAGAAAAGGAAATGGCTTTGATAGGACAGGATATGGAGAAACAGCTGCAGAAGGCACTGGAGAATACGTTGTCAGAAGATGTGCAGCTGCTTTCAATCGGGATTCAGGAGCAGATCGGAGATAATCTGCTGGATATCAATCAGTTCAGCGGGAAGGTCAGCGAGAGTGTTATGAAGTTTAATTCTTACTTTGAAAAGCAGGGAGGTCCGGGGACTGGTGCGACGATTGCAGTGGATATAGCAACGAATATCTTTTTGGGTGGCTGGTGCAGTATCGGCGGAATTATTGAGGGATGGAAGGCAAGCGGTCTGCCTGGAGCCCTGGTTGGAGGCGCCGGAGGGGCTGCTATTGGAATAGGTGCAATGGTTTTGGCAGCCACTTTGGGAACTGGTGTATTTGCTGCATGGGCGATTGGAGGCGTAGTAACTACACTGACAGGAAAGAAGATTGTCGCGACCGTTTTTAAAGAGAAAGTGGCGGAAAAAAATATTCAGAGGATTAAATCTGCGATGAAACAGCAGATTGAGGAGCAGGTTACTGCTATGCGCGCGAAGCGCGTTCTGGAGAGCTGGCTGCAGGAACAGACCTATGCGGCATATGAGCAGGTTTCTAAGAATGTAGATGAGGAGCTGGAGCGTGTGCTGACAGACTTTGAGCAGCAGATGGACCTGATCAACACGCAGCTCACGCAGGGGGAAATGGAGCAGAAACAGATGAAGCAGAAGCTGGAGAAAATCAGCGCCAATCTTGCAGAGATTGCAGAGGATCTTGCACCAGTCTATGAGAAGCTGAATGAGGCGTTGAATCTGCAGGGATAAGGAGATTAGAATGGAGCAGATAGAGAAGAGAAACCCACTGGCAAACATTGACACCAGCTTTTTTCATTACGTAGAAAGAAGAAAAAATGTTGCACAGGCACATATGGAGAATGGAATTCCGGACTATGCGTTCGCGCTGGATTATGAGCTTCGGGCGAAAATATTGAAGATCCCGCATTTTTATTCGATCAGTAAAAAGATCACAGAGACCATGGTAGCGCAGGAAATGCAGAAGATGAATCAGGAGGGACTCGCGGTAGGACCGAATCAATATCCGGATATCTATCAGATGGGAGTGGAATGTGCAAAGCGGCTGGGAATCGGGATACCGAATATATATGTACTGGGAAACCCCAATATGAATGCCTATACCATCGCCGCAGATGATACGAGCCCGATGGTGGTGATTCTGAGCGGACTGATTGAACGAATGACGCCTGCAGAGCTGAAATGTGTCATTGCTCATGAATGCGGCCATATTCACAATAATCATGCGGTATTTAAAACGGTTGTCAATGCAATCTTAAGTAGTGGTTCTGGTATTTTAGGGTTTGCACTGACTGCAGCGAATCTTGCATTGATGCAATTCTGGACGCGGGCAGGGGAAATTACCTGCGACCGGGCTGCCCTGATTTGTTCGGATCATCTGGAGGATGCGTACTGTGTCAATGGAAAGCTGCTTTCCGGAGGCATCCTGGGAAGGAATGACGAGCTAAATTATGAGGCGCTGCGCAGCCAGCTGGATTTGACGCTCGATAACCCGAGTAGAATTTATGAAATAAACAGTGATCATCCTTCCGCATTGCGCAGAATTTTCGCAGAAATGGCTTTTGCAGAGTGTGAGGTCCTCTATCGGTGGCGTCCGGAGCTGAAACAGCCGGATATGCAGGTGTACAGCCGGAAAGAGACGGATGAAAAATGCCAGAAGCTGGTGAACATTCTGGATAATAAATAAGGAGAAAATTATGAGCGAAGGGATTATTTATTCGGAAGAAGAGTTATTTCTGTCTGTAGAAGCGGTGATTCAAAAGATGCGTACTTTTCAGTATACGTCCCGTTTTCAGGTGCTGGGTTCCTCTTTTTTGGAAAAACTTAAGGAGTGGGAACAGTTGCTACAGGAGCGCCGAAAGGAGCCATTTACGATTGTGGTAGTCGGAGAGTTTAAACGGGGAAAGTCGACCTTTATCAATGCACTGTTAGGAGAAGCGGTTGCTCCGGTCAATGTACTTCCGGAAACGATGACTCTGAACCGCATCAGCTATGGCTCGTCCCGAAATGAAGCGGTTCTTCCTGGTCACAAAAGAATGCTTTTAACGGATGAAGAGCTGAAAAATGAAAATCTCAGGCAGATAATGAAAAATGCGGGTGTGCCAATACAGAGGCTGGAGCTGAAGCGTCCCTGTGAGCTATTAAAAAAAATTACGGTGATCGATACGCCTGGGCTGAACGACTCTGCGGCAGATTTTAGGAATCTGGTGGAAGAAGCGTTGCTTCAGGCGGATGCAGTTGTCTATGTTTATAATAGTGTAGATGCTCCGCTGTCTATGTCAGAGCAGATTTTCTTGAAATCAGCAGTATTGCCGCAGAAGTACACAAAGCTTTTTCTGGTAGGGAATTATGCAGATATATTGGAGAAACAGGAAGAGTTTGACCGCGTGCGCAGGATGCTCGCGGAGCGTGTGCATCCGATGCTGCCGAATGCTGAAGTCGTTTTGGTCAGTGCGCTGGATGAGCTGTGCCGGAAACTGGGAAAGCCACGTCCCAATCAGGCTCTCGAAGCTACGCTGGCGCAGGAGTTTGAAAGTTTCCGCAGAGAATTGGACCGGTTGCTTCGGGAGAAGGAGAATACCGTAATTGTGGATCGGCTCCAGCGTCTGACGGATGCAATGCTTCGCCAGCTGAGAGGGGAGCTGGACGCAGCGGAGCGGGGGCTTTCGATGAGCCGGGAGGATGCGGCAGGGCTTTTGCATTCGTTGAGAGAAGAAAAGCAGCGGGAACAGGAAAGACTGGCGGTATCTCTGACAGAAGTTCGGCAGATGGCAGAGGAGTGTAAGAAGGAAGCACAGGGCTGGATGCTGGAATTTCTGAAACGGATTGAGCAAGAAGCAGAGAGCCTGTACACAGCATCTGAGGAAGAACTTCGGAAATATTACAGCTATTACTGTACGGATTTGCTTCAGGAAGCCTTAAGCAGTTGTCTGGAGTATCACCAGGAGGCGGTATTTGAGCAGCTGGAATCGATTTCGGAAAAAACAGTCAAACGCATCGGAAAAGACTTCCTGAGCGGCGATATCCAGAATGTCAGGATGAATCTGGATAACCGGATCTGGACAAAAGGGGATACCGTTGGACTGATGGTGAGTTTGCTCGCAACAACTGGTTTTTTGGGCACCGTCTTTAAGCTTGGCGTAAATGCGGTAGCTGGAGGTCTGCGTCAAAAGGAGAAGGAAAATCGGGTTCCAGAGCTGGTGGAGCAGATCAAGAGAGGCTTTACTGCTATGGAAATTCAGATTGCGGAAACGTTGAATATTTTATATAGTAAATTAGCGGATACAGCACAGAGAATTTTGACAGAAGCGATACAGGAAGATGCGGATCATATGGATCACTTGATGGAGAAAACGGTCAGAGCGGCCAGCCTGGAGCAGGAAAGAAAAGAGGAGCTGATGTCTGTCCTGCAGGCTGCGAGAGAAATTCTGACGGAATGTGAATTGATGCTGCGCTTTGAATAAGGAAGAAAGTTATGAGAATCAGAGCAGGGAATTATTTTGGATTTTACGGAACACGCTGCTATCTGAGAAATGTGCTCTCTCATACAGATTACCTGTTTAATGAAACGGTGTACGAGCTGCTTTCACTTCTTCAGAAGAAAGGGGAATGTCCCCAGGAGGAGCTTTTACAAGAGCTGTCAGAAGAATATGGACTGGAAGATATGGAACCATTTTTCCGGGAAATGAGGGAACTGCTGGGTATGCTGGCGGAAGAAGGAATTCTTTGTCTGGATGAAGGGGAACCGAAAGGATCTTGCAGAAAAAAAACACTGGATTCGTCTCAGCAGCAGAAGAAAATGCCTAGAAAAGCGCCGTCAGAGGAAACCATATCGATTCCGGCGCAGGCGGGCGAATGGTGTGCGGAGAATCACAGGCTGTTTTCCGCGTCACTTGAACTGACCTATCGCTGCAATGAACGCTGTATTCACTGCTATATCGATGATGAGACAAAGCAGGAGTATCCGAAAGAATTATCAACCGTGGAATGGAAGCGCGTTCTGAAAGAGCTGAGAGATCTTGGCTGCATGAGTGTGCTTTTGACAGGAGGGGAAGTACTGCTGCGAAAGGATTTCCTGGAAATCGCCGCGTACGCGGCGAAGCTGGGAATGCTTACAGATATCTATACGAATGGCTATCTTCTGACCGAAGAGATGCTGCTGCAGCTCCTTTCCTTGTATCCGAACAGCGTTTCCTTTAGTCTCTACGGAGGAACTGCATCGGTGCATGACCAGGTGACGCAGGTGCCGGGGTCCTTTGAACGGAGCCTACGCATGATAAAGCTGGCGAAACAAGCGGGAGCGGACGTCTATATCAAATCTGTATTCCTGCGGCAGAATCTGGACGACATGGATAGGCTATATGCACTTTGCAGAGAGCTGGAGATACCGCTGCATGCAAATCTGACGGTGGTGGATTCTCAGAACGGGGTATCCGCAGATTTTTGTCGGCTGTCCGGCCATGAGCAGCTTCAAAAAGCGCTGGCACTGCTGGACACAGAAAAACCGGGAGAAGGCAATCCGCCTCCGAGGGATCCGGATGCACAGATTTGCAATGCTGGTAAGAATATGCTGTCTATATCACCGGACGGAGATGTCTTTCCGTGTATTATGATGAAGGAGTGGCTGGGGAATGTAAAACAGGAGTCTCTGCATCAGATCTGGCAGAGGCTGGCTGTACGGGAGGGAGTGTGCTCGCTTACGATGCGCGATCTCTGTCCGGAGTGCGGGCAGTGCAATTTTTTAGATACCTGCAGTCTGTGTCCCGGTCGGACTGGAACCAGCAAGGAGCGCAGGCCTGTTCCATCGGATGTCTGCGAGCAGGCCAGAGAAAGGCTTGACCTTATAGGAGGAGAACGAGATGAATAACAAGAAAACGTATGAATCACCAATGCTTCTGGAAAAATCTGTGAGACTGGCATCTTCCTCTAGCAGATGCGCGTATCAGACACAATGCGGCGACAATTCATGGCAGAAGTCCGGGGGAAGCTGTGGCTTTCAGACGCAATGTGGTTCTAAAAAATGGCATACTTCCTAAAAGTGGAGGATGCTACAGTCTGGTCAGTATAGAGCTGACTGGGTTGGTACTTTCAAGGTCAGAGATAGAGAGTTGTCAGTGATGATATTGCAGCTGCGCAGCTGGCTGTTTACGTGTCAGATCATGCAAAAGAACTTTCAGAAGGCGGAACAGGGAGTTCCAATTATGGTAATGGCCTGGAGACTTGCATTATCTGTGACGGCTATGGCCTTTGCAAAGTATGTGATGGCGTGGGAAGCTATTGATGAAGCGTTAGGAACAAGAGCTTGCGCAAGATCTGGGTGAAGTAAAAGGAGGAGTAGACTATGACGATGAAGCGCTGTTTTTTATTTGCTATGAGCTGTTTGTTCTTATGCTGCGGACAGAAAGCAGAGGCGGCAGTAGAAATTGATGAGTTTTATGTAGCAGAAGGTTTTGAAACGATGGAAGAAGAGCAAAATGATTACTGCAACATCCGCTACTATACAAATAGCAGTTCAAGTGATGAGAAATTCAAAGCCATGGTAGACAGCTGGACGCAGGCTTCAGCATTCGCATATGACTTTAGCCCTGCACAGGTAGAAACCTGTACGGAAAATGGCAGGGAAACTACCTATGTATGGTATGAGTACACAGGAGATGATGAGATAACTTCATTTTCTTACGAAAATGAGGATATAAAGATTGATTCCTGTGCAGTTCTTGGAATAATAGCGTATTCGGGAAATGAGCCAGGCTCTACCACAGCCATGATGGCATATAGCCATGAGTTTGGGTGGCAACTGGATATATCAGATAGAAAAAGTGATAAAAAGAAGGAAGCGGATAAGACAGCAGCCAGCGAGAAAACACCGAAGTCAATTCCCCTGTTCAATGAAATCTTCACGGATTTGAAAGTCGAGGATGTAAATGACGGATCAGGTAATTTACATAAAAGCTACTCTGGTTTTGAAAATGGAGAGGAAGCCTTTGACAGAATTGATCAATATATTGAAATATTAGAGGAATATGGATATACACTTCTAAAGTCAGAAAAGGTATCAAATAGTTTTTATGATTACTACCTGGATTGCAGCGATGACTCTCTAGAAAAAGTGGTATTTCGAGACCAGAAAAGTCACATAGTGATAGAAGGACTTATAAATGAATCTTTATATAATTTTATTTATGTTGATGTAATATATTCTCCGACGGTTTTTGGGGAAGGTGGAGAACAACCGGAAGCTGTGAGAAATCAAGGCGGTATTTCAGGCGGCAATTCTTCTTCAGATGACCGTTCTTACCGGATACCGTGTGTAAGGTGTTCCGGTGGCAAGGTTCCTTGCACCGCCTGCAATGGAAGAGGAGGAAAAGAGGTTAAAGACCATTCCACGCCAAATTATTCCGGAAGCACATCCTTTTACAGTGGGTCTAGTACGTGGGAGGAGTGCTACAAATGTCATGGTTCAAAAGAACAGGACTGTAAGACATGCAATGGAACAGGATGGGTTGATGTAGGCTGAAAAATTTATGTAATGCATAATGGAACAGGAAACAGACGGTGGTTATGACCGGTCATAGTTCAGTCAGCTGCAATCCAGTGAATTATGACCGGAAATCTTTTTAAAAATTTGAAAAAAACACTTGCATTTTGATAGAAAATCGTATATACTAACAAACGTCGGTTGAGGAAACCGAGATGCTGGATTAGCTCAGTCGGTAGAGCGACGCATTCGTAATGCGTAGGTCGTGGGTTCAAGTCCCATTTCCAGCTCGAGAAAAGTTCCGCTTTTGCGGGACTTTTTTTGTGTCATAGCTTCGTGGGTACGGTTACTGCTCATGTCCGCACCACACAAGCAAGCCATCGTTCTCCGCTACCGCTCCGGTCGGCGCTGTGTGCCATCCGTTTCGCGTCTGTCGCGGTCCTGAATGTCCGCTTTTGCCTGTGGCTGTGTGAAAGTTTTGTTTTCGGTTAGACTTGATTCTCCCGCGCAGTTACGGTATACTGTAGCAGTGCCTGCAGGAACATAGCGGCAGGTGCAAGGATGCCGCTGGCAGGCGGCAATGCAGAAGGTATCAAGGAGAAGTTACAAAGGAGAAGTTTCATGGTTTTCAGCAGTCTGTTGTTTCTGTTCCGGTTTTTGCCGGCAGTTTTGCTTCTATATTATATTGCGCCGCGGCCGCTCCGCAATCTGGTGCTGCTGTTGTTCAGCCTTGTTTTTTATGCATGGGGCGAACCGGTCTATATCGTGCTGATGCTGGTTTCGATCCTGGTATCCTATACAGGCGGGATTCTGGTGGACTGGTGCCTGCGGCGTCATAAAAGAGGTGCCGCGAAAGCTGTGCTTGCGGTGTCCTCCGTGGTCAGCTTGTCGCTGCTCGGCTTTTTCAAATACGCAGATTTCGTGATCGGTTCGGTGAATGCGCTGACCGGAGCTGGTATGGAGCTGCTGCAGCTTGCGCTGCCGATTGGTATTTCCTTCTATACGTTTCAGACGATGTCCTATACGATCGATGTCTATCGCGGGGAGGCGAAGGTACAGAAGAATCTGATCTCTTTCGGGGCTTACGTGACGATGTTTCCGCAGCTGATCGCAGGGCCGATTGTGCAGTACAAGACGATCGATGCGCAGCTGCGCATGAGACGTGAGAGTGCGGAGCAGTTTACCGAGGGAATCCACCGGTTTATGATCGGACTCGGGAAGAAGGTGCTGCTTGCCAATAACGCAGGTGCGCTCTGGGATAAGATCAATGTACTGGAATATGGAAGCCTTCCGGTATCGACGGCGTGGCTGGGACTTGCGGCCTATACGCTGCAGCTGTATTTTGACTTTTCTGCGTATTCCGATATGGCAATCGGGCTTGGGCATATGTTTGGCTTCCGGTTCCTTGAAAACTTTAACTATCCGTATCTGTCAAAAAGCATCACAGAGTTCTGGAGAAGGTGGCACATTTCTCTGGGAACGTGGTTTCGCGAATATGTATACATACCGCTTGGCGGCAACCGGGTTACGCTTTGGAAGCATGTCCGGAATCTGCTTGTGGTCTGGATCCTGACCGGCATCTGGCATGGGGCGAACTGGAACTTCGCCGTGTGGGGGCTTTACTACGGGCTGCTGCTGCTGGCGGAGAAGTTTCTGTGGGGCAGGCGGCTTCAAAGACTTCCATCTGCACTGCAGCACCTTTATTGTATGTTTTTTGTGATGCTTGGCTGGAACCTGTTTGTCTTTGACGATATGGGGAAGGGGCTTTCCTATATGAAAGCACTGTTCGGTCTGTACGGGGCAGGCTTTGGCAACGGGGAGACGATTTACCTGCTGTACAATCATGTGGTTCTGCTTTTGTTTTTGATCATCGGGAGTACCCAGCTGCCAGCGAAGCTCGGAAACCGGCTGCTGGGGCGGCTGAAGGGCAGAGAGACCGCTGTGACGGTTGTGACGAATCTCTTTTACGTGGCTGTGTTCCTGTTGTCCGTCGCTTACCTGGTGGATGCGTCGTACAATCCATTTTTGTATTTCCGGTTTTAATAGTAATTTTGATCTGTACAGCAGGGGAAGCAGGTACGCAGACCTCAGCGTGGTAATAGGAGGAGACAGATGAGCAGAAAACGCTCGTGGAATACGATTCTTGTATTTTGCATTTTGATTTTTGGATTTACAGCGGCAACGCTTTTAAAGCCGTCCTCTGAGTTTTCCGAGACGGAAAACCGTGCGCTGGCGCAGATGCCCAAGATGGAGCTGGAAAGCATCCTGAATGGAGACTTTGAGGCAGACTACGAGGAATATCTGACAGACCAGTTTGTTCTCCGCGATGCCTGGATCGGACTGAAGACGGCATCGGAGCGCGCGCAGTTCCGGCAGGAGAGCAAGGATATTTATTTTGCAGAGGACGGGTATCTGATTGAAAAGCACACGGGGGCGTTTACATCAGAGCAGGCGGCTCAGAATCAGAAGCTGCTTGCACAGTTTTGTGAGCGGTATGAGCCGCAGTTTGGTGCGGAGCACATGACCGTCATGCTGATCCCGAACGCGGTGGATATCCTGGAGGATCTGCTGCCGCCGTTTGCGGCTCCCTGTGAGCAAGAGGGGTATCTGACACAGGTGCAGGACGCACTTCCGGAGGGAGTCTGGTTTGACGCGGGAGCAGTGCTGCGGGAGCATAAAGACGAGGAGCTGTATTATCGCACAGACCATCACTGGAAGACCGGGGCAGCGTTTCTGGTCTATCAGGAATGGGCCAGGGAGCAGGGCTTTGTGGTGCCATCGGAGTCTGATTATGAGATCCGGACAGCGGCGGGAGACTTCGAGGGTACGATCCAGGCAAAGCTCGGCATCCACACCGCAAAGGATACGCTGGAGCTGTATCTGCCGAAAAAGGATATCTTTTATACGATGCAGATCAATGGGGCTGAGAAAATTTCCTACAGTCTCTATGATGAAACGGCTCTCGATACGCGTGATAAATATGCCGTCTATTTCGGCGGAAACCAGGCACTGGTGAGACTGAAAGCGCGCACGGACAGTGACAGGAGACTTCTTGTCCTTAAGGATTCCTATGCACACTGCTTCGTTCCATTCGCGCTGGAGGAGTTTGAGCAGATTGATCTGGTGGATGTCCGTTATTACAATCAGAAGCTGAGCGAGCTGATTGTGCAGGAGGGCTATACCGATTTGCTGGTGCTGTATAACGCGGCGGGGTTTGCGGAGGATGTGAGCCTTGCCAAGCTGCTCGGGTGACGCGGCGAGGTATGCGCTGTCTGAGCAGGAGTGTGTCTGCGAGGCTGATACAGCATGTAGGAGAATCGTGTCTGCATAGCTGAGGCAATATGCTGAAATATCAGGAAAGACTGCGGAAGCAGTGTGTAGAAGTATTATGCCTGAATGTTATGGACCAGTGGCAGATATAGTATGTCTGCGCATTCAGGCTGATATAGAGAATTAGAGGGCTGGGAAAGGAAAACAGCTGTCAATGTGCAGTTGTGAGGGAAAGCAGCTTTATGGTGTCAGCAGGGCTGACAGAAAGGAGAATGAATATGAATAAAATAAAGGCAGGATATGAGATCCTGACTCCGATTTCCGAGGGTGGGATCCGGGAGCTGCAGCATATTGAGCGGATCGGACGGGTCTGCTACAAGTCGGAGGACCGGATCACGGAGGATGGCGAGAGCGCTAAAAAGTTTGTGAAAATGCTGATCAGTGCACATCATGAGGCGATGATCGAGCACAGCACGTTGTCTGTGCTGTTTACGGTAGACCGAGGGGTGTCTCATGAGATGGTGCGTCACAGGATTGCGAGCTTCGCGCAGGAGAGCACCCGGTATGTGAATTATTCCAGGGATAAATTCGGCGGGGCGATCAATGTCATTGACCTGGCGCCTGGTATTGCGCTGGATGCAAAAATGAAGGGGATGTCGGCGGAGACGATCGCGGCAGTGCTCGGAGAATGGGAGCAGGCGATGCTGGATGCAGAGCGGCATTACATGCGAATGATTGAGCTGGGCGCAACGGCGCAGATCGCGCGCTCCGTGCTGCCGAACTCCACGAAGACGAACATTACCATTACAGCGAATTACCGTGAGTGGAGGGCGTATTTCCGTCTGCGCACTGCCAGTGATGCGCATCCGCAGATCCGCGAGGTGTCAGTTCCACTGCTTGCAGAGCTGAAAGAGCGGATCCCGGTTATTTTTGATGATATCGAAGGAGAATCAGCAGCATGAATATGATCGTGGCAGTCGATAAAAACTGGGGGATTGGATACCGGAATGAGCTTTTGGTCAGCATCCCTGCGGACAAAAAACTGTTCCGGGACGAGACGATGGGCAAAGTCGTGGTGATGGGAAGAAAAACGCTGGAGAGCTTTCCGAACGGCCGTCCGCTTCCGGGCCGCAAGAATCTTGTCCTGACACGAAATCCGCATTATCAGGTCAAAGGTGCGACGGTGCTTCATTCTGTTGCGGAGACGCTGAAAGAGCTGGAGCAGTATGATACAGAAGATGTCTATATCATCGGCGGCGAGAGTATTTACCGCACGTTTCTTCCGTACTGTTCCGTTGCGCATGTGACAAAAATTGATCATGTCTATCAGGCTGACGCGTTTTGTCCGAATCTGGATGAACGGGACGACTGGAAGATCACAGCAGACAGTGACGAGCAGACCTACTTTGATCTGGAGTATGTATTTTTGAAGTATGAGCGCGTGTGAAGCGGCCTGGAAGCCAAGCTGCTGCAATTCATCGGCCAGGCACTTACGGACGAAATCCTGCTCGTAAAGGCTAAAGTTGAAAACAGGACCTGCGGCCGGATCTATGCGGTGCCGCAGGTCCTGTTTGTCTGCAATGGAAAAGCCGCAGAGAATCTGGAATCTATTACTGCTGCTTTTTCCGGCTGCTGCGGTAGCGCTCCTCGCAGTACAGGCAGCGGTAGGTCTCCTTCTCCTCGTCTGCGAGGAAAAAGATCTGGTCGAGCCCCTGCTCCTGCGATGTGATGCAGCGGGGGTTCTTGCAGGAAATGATATTGATCAGCTTTTTCGGCATGCGCAGCTCTTTCTTTTCTACAATTTCACCGCCCTGGATGATATTGACCGTGATGCGGTGGTCGATAAAGCCGAGCACATTCAAGTCTAACTGGTCAATGGGGCATTCTACTTTGATGATATCTTTTTTCCCCATCTTGTTGCTGTGTGCATTCTTGATAATTGCAACACAGCAGTCCATTTTATCCAGCTTCAGATATTTATAAATCTGCATGCTTTTGCCAGCCTCGATATGATCGAGCACAACACCTTCATTCAGTCTGCCAACATTTAACATACTTTCACCTCCAG
>DKWE01000002.1 GCA_002491565.1 Lachnospiraceae bacterium UBA7160
TGCCGCGAGGGTCAAATACCCCGTTGCTTGCAGCGGGGTATTTGATTCTGTCACAGAGAAAGCGGTGTCTCTCCTGACAGAACCTCTCCATGCCAGACGCGCAACAAAGATGCAGCGTCAGGCGTGCTCTCCGCCTATCTCTGTGACTCTGCCATAAAGGGTTAGCAGATAGAGTCCGGAAATGCCGACCAGAGCATAGATAATCCGGGAGATCCAGGTCATGTTCCCGAAAATCAGATTCACAAGATCCAGACGGAAGATCCCGATCAGTCCCCAGTTTATTGCGCCGATAATTGTGAGGGTAAGCGCAGCATAGTCAAGTCCCTTGCTCATCATGTACCTCCTTCCTGTCCGGAGAACCGCCAAGCGCGCCGGAAGCGGCGGACGGCTGATATCCGAACGACCAGTCTTAGTATTGCCGAAAAAATGATTTTTATTCAAAACAAAGGTTGTATCTGCGAGGACAGCATGGTAAAATAAGTTATTGGTCTGCTTTAGTGGAGTGGTACCTATAGGTCCTTCCCCAAGGCACTATGAGTTGGAGGATGCCGGTTCGCAAAAGAACGTTGGTTCAAGCATTCATTATCCCAGTATAGAGTCAGATTTCGCAGAAAACTTGCGGCAGGATGTACTCAGGTACGTTACAGGAGGGGTATGGTTGGCAAGAAAGAAAAATAGAAAAATTACAAAATACAGAAAATATTCCTTTTTCAATATCGGGACACTGCTGTTTGGTATCGTATTTATTTATATGATCATCTGCATTATTATGTACGCGACGGAAAAGCATATCACCGTCTACGAAGTCATGCGCGGATCGCTGTCCGGAAATTACCGGTTTCACGCGCTGGCGCTTAGGACAGAGGCCGTCGTCAATACAACGCATTCCGGAAGTGTCCGCTACTATGTACGGGAAGGCTCCAGGGCTTCCGCAGGCAGTACGGTCTGTTCTGTCAATGAGACTGGTGCAGTGGGACCAGTAGCCTATGAGGAGTTTGTACTCGATGCCTCAGACGAAAGCCGCCTGCAGAATACGCTCTCCAGCTTTACAATTAATTTCTCACCGAGCGCGTTTCAGTCCGCCTATGATCTGAAGTCGAATGTCGAGACAACGGTGGCAGAGGTGATGCAGAGTGCGACCGGACTGCCCATTTCTGTCAGAAATGGCTGTGAGGCAACTGCATCCGGCTTTGTCGTCTATCATACAGACGGGATGGAGTCGCTCACAGAACCCCAGCTTTCTCAGTCTCTGTTTGACGAGAGCAGCTATCATGTCAATAGTCTGCGCGGGAACAATAAGGTCAGCGCAGGGAGCCCGGTATTTAAGTTGATTACCGGAGAGGATTGGGCATTGTATTTTCCGCTGGATGACCAGCTTGGCATCCGGTTGGCCTCTGCGGAGTCCATTACATTTCGTTTTTTAAAAGATAATGTTACTTACACCGCTCCGTTTTCCATTGTACGAAACGGTTCGGAAGCCTTTGGAAAGATCTCGATGAATCATTCTCTGGTGCGATATGTCACGGACCGCTTTCTGGAGATTGAGCTGGTCATGAACCAGAATGTAGGACTGAAAATCCCAGTCACATCCATCACCCAGCGGGAATTTTACCGGATCCCGGAAGAGTATGCGATTGTGAATGCGGATACCAGCAGCGAGATTACGCTGTTGGTAGAAGAGTTCGCTGCAGATGGTTCCTCAAAAACAGAGTACCGGACAGCGAATGTATACCGACACAATAAGATTGACAAGTATTATCTGGTGGATAAACAGCTGCTTCAGGAAGGCTGCTACCTTCTGAAAGAAAATTCCGCAACGCGGATGCAGGTGCAGGAGAAGGATACGGAGATTGTAAGCGGAGTCTATAATATCAATAAAGGCTATGCCGTGTTCCGTGACATCACAGTGCTCGATGAGAATGAGGAGTATTGTATTGTATCGAGCAACACATTCTATGGACTGGCCGTACACGATTACATTGTGCAATACGCAGACGAGGTGACGGAGGAAGAAATTGTGTATTAGACACTTACATATCAAATGAGAGTGTTGCAAAATGCAGTTGTTCCGGTTTATCCGGGTTGGAGGAGGAGAAGACAGGGCATGATACAGGAAAAAATCAGCGAGGCGCAGTCGCGCATTGAGGCCGCATGTCGTCGTGTGGGTAGAAATCCCGCGGAGGTCACATTGATTGCGGTCAGCAAAACAAAACCGGTGGAGCTTTTGAGAGAGGCATATGAAGCAGGGATGCGTGAATTTGGTGAAAATAAGCCACAGGAAATCCGCGAGAAATATCCGCAGCTTCCTGCAGACATCCGCTGGCACATGATTGGCCATCTCCAGCGCAATAAGGTGCGGAGCATCATTGATAAAGTCTGCCTGATCCATTCGGTCGATTCTGTGAGGCTGGCGGAAACCATTTCGGAGGAAGCGGCCAGAATCGGAATTGTGATGCCGGTGCTGGCAGAAGTCAATGTGGCTGGTGAGGAATCCAAGTTTGGCCTGCGCCCGGAGGAAACAGAAGAATTTGTCAGAACAATCGCGAAATTGTCGAATATCTGTGTGGAAGGCTTGATGACTATCGCTCCATTCACAGAAAATCCAGAAGATAACAGAATTTATTTTCGTAAATTAAAAAAATTATGTGTTGACATCAGTGAAAAAAACATTGATAATGTTTGTATGCGCAGTCTCAGTATGGGGATGACTGGCGACTATGAAGTGGCCGTGGAAGAAGGCGCCACCATGGTGCGTATCGGAACCGGTATCTTTGGCGAACGCAATTATACGCAGCTATGAGAAAGAGCGAGAGATACGATACCACAGAGCAGCCGCACGGTGCAAGGCTGTAAGTTACATCAGAGAGAATCATACATAGTAGTTTCACTGCTCTGCAGAGATTGTTTTGCGGACAGGGCAGACGGCTATGAAGCAGATAGGAGATATCACAATGAAAGTAACCGATGCATTCAAAGGTTTTTGGAAAATCAACGATGATGGTCTGGGAGAGGATGATTATCTTGATGAGGAGTACGAGGACGGATATGAGGAAGAAGATGCGCCGAAGAAGCGCATTCTGAGCCGACACGAGGATGAGGAAACAGAGCCTGAGCCGGAAAGTATTCCAAGAACACGGAAGCGTACGGAGCGCGCAGAACGAGAGGAGCGCAAAGACCGGGCAGCAAGAGAAGAACGTGCGGACCGCGCTGAGCGGGACGAGCGCAGCTACACAGAAGAGACGTCCCGTCCCCGCGTGGTGAATTCCTCAAAGGTCTCCCCTATGCGTTCGAGGCGCAGCGGCGGCGGTTCCATGGAGGTCTGCGTGATTCGTCCAAAGAGTATGGAGGA
Source organism: Lachnospiraceae bacterium UBA7160 (assembly GCA_002491565.1). Taxonomy (GTDB): domain Bacteria; phylum Bacillota; class Clostridia; order Lachnospirales; family Lachnospiraceae; genus Choladousia. The sequence continues at coordinate 3,350 of DKWE01000002.1, forward strand.
AGGCGAGGAAATCGTACGCACCATTCAGGCAGGCAGCACAGTCATTCTGAATATGGAGGGACTGGAGCTTGTTCTCGCGCAGCGGATTATTGATTTTTCCGGAGGCGCTTGCTTTGCATTGGGAGGAAAGATCCATCCGATCAATGACAATATCTTTGTCCTTGCGCCGGAAGGGGTTGAGATTTCCGGAGATTTTGAAGACCGCATCCTGCGTGAGGAAGCGAATGTCAAGGCTTTCGGGACAAAGTTTTAGCGGCAGGAGTCTTTATATGAATAAAGAAGAAGAACTTCTGGCAAAGCGGATTCAGGATCTCGCAAGGATTGCAGATGCCCGGGGGCAGGCATCCTTTACCGAGTTTCTGAATCTGAATGAACAGAATATCTTGCATCAGACATTACAAAAGTTTTCCTTTGTCCACGGGGAGACCTTTGGTGGCTATGAAGGGGCAGAGCGTCAGATAGCAGCACTGATACCTGATGCTTTTTCTTATGGAGAAATTGTTTATCCTGTCACCTGTATCCGGATTGCACCCGTCAACATGAAGTTCGCGGAGCAGTTGTCGCACCGCGATATTCTGGGTGCCCTGATGCACCTTGGGATCGAGCGCAGCCGCCTGGGTGATATTGCGCGCATGGAAGGACAGTTTTATCTGTTTTGCCATACGGATCTGGCACCGCTGATCTGCGGGGAACTGACGCGCGTAAGGCATACTACCGTGTCCTGCGAGCTCTGCAGCCTGGAGCATTTTTCCTACACCCCTGAAGTGAAAGAGATCCGCGGCAGCGTAGCCTCCGTTCGTCTGGATGCGGTGATGGCAGTTGCTTTTCAGTCTTCCCGCAGCAGTCTTCTGGAGCTGATTGAGGATGGCAAGGTTTTTATAAACGGCAGACTGATTGCCACGAATGCATACACACTGAGAGAAGGCGATCTGGTCTCTGTGCGCGGCATGGGGAAATTCCGCTACACCGGCACGACCGGTCAGACAAAAAAGGGAAGAACCATGGTGATCGTGGAGAAGTATATATAAGTATTTTTACAAAGCACGATGTAGATGCTGACCTTTTGATCCTGATATCATGACATTGAGATACAGAATAATCTAAATCGTATGGTGTGTCAGAATAAGATAGCAAAAACAGAGGTATATTCAAAGAACAGGAGAATTCGCTATGGGCAAAGCAAGGGCAAAGCAGACGGCGTCTGACCGGATCACAGTTCAGACTGCTGGAAATGAATCATATGATATCTGTCTTCAGACTTCTTTTGAGGGACTTGCAGAGGAGCTGTCCCGCATCGGGTGTGAAGGGAGGAGGATCTGCATCGCTGCCGATGAGACGGTTGCAGAGTTATATCTGGAGGCAGTAAGCCAGGAAGTCAAGAAGAGCTGCTCAGAGATTGTGACTTATGTTTTCCCTGCGGGAGAACAGCATAAAACACTTGCCACCGTACAGGGACTGTATGAGACCCTGATTCGCGCCGGCTTTGACCGGAAGGATTATCTGCTTGCGCTCGGCGGCGGTGTGACCGGAGATCTCACAGGCTACGCGGCAGCGACTTATCTGCGCGGCATCCGGTTCATTCAGGTGCCGACTACGCTTCTGGCTCAGATTGACAGCAGCATCGGCGGAAAGACCGGTGTTGATTTTGACCAGTATAAAAATATGGTAGGGGCGTTCCATCAGCCCTCACTCGTCTACATCAATATCCATGTACTCCAGACACTTCCGGAAGAACAGTTTGCCAGCGGCATGGGTGAGCTTTTGAAATACGGACTCAGCTTTGATGACGAGTTTTACGGCTGGGCGATTGAGCATATGGGTGATATAGAGGAGCGTGAAGAGCAGGCGCTTCTCTATATGATTGCCAAATGCTGCCAGCTCAAGAAATACATTGTAGAGAAGGACCCGACAGAAAAGGGAGATCGTGCGCTTCTCAATTTTGGCCACACCATCGGGCATGCAATTGAAAAGCTGAAGAATTTTGAGTTGACTCATGGCGCCTGTGTTGCACTTGGAACAGTCGCTGCTGCATACATTTCCTGGCAGCGGGGCATGCTGGATGAAGACGAGTTCTATGAAATTCGTGATATGAATGTCGGATTCGGATTACCGATCTCCTTTGATGGTATCACGGAAGACCAGATTCTCCAGACCACAAAAAGCGACAAGAAAATGGATGCAGGCAAGATTCGCTTTATCCTTCTGAAAAAGCTTGGTAAAGCGTTCATTGCCGAGGATGTGACAGATGCCGAGATTCTGGAAGCCATCCGGACGATGAAGGCAGACTGATTGGACGGAAACGATGGGAAATACAGAGAATAAGGGAACACTGTATGCAGCAGGGCTTCTGTTCCTGGCTCTGCTTACGGCAGTGGATCAGGCCACGAAATATCTGGCTGGCCTGTTTTTGAAGGGAAGCCGCGGCATTCCCGTGATTCCCGGTGTCTTTGAGTTGTTTTATCTGGAAAACCGGGGAGCAGCGTTCGGACTGCTGCGAAATCATCAGTGGCTGTTTGTGCTGGTCGCGCTGCTGATGTTTGCAGCTGCAATTTACGTCTATGCCCTGCTTCCGGGAGGGCGTCATTACTATGGGATGCGTGTCTGCATGATACTGGTTGGCGCGGGTGCGCTTGGAAATATGATTGACCGGATCGTTCACCACTATGTCATCGATTTTTTGTATGTCTCACTGATCGATTTTCCGGTATTCAATGTGGCGGACTGCTATGTCGTCATCGGGGCAGTGCTGCTGCTTGTGCTTGTGTTCACGCTGTACCGGGATGAAGACTTTTCTTCGCTCCGGCCATGGTAAGCATGCAGCTGCTATTCGTGCATCGATTCTTCTATGAACCAAGCAGTCCAGGCATACTTTCCTGTCAGGTGAGACTGTAACGCCTGCGGCATAGAAAGCCCACGAATTGCTCCACACCACTGGTGTTTGTGCGATTCGCGGGCTTTTGTCCTCCACACAGCCGCAGGCCGGAGCAGATATTTTAACTGCATCAGATGCAAAGCGGCCGGCGCTGTGTGCCGGTGGCACACGTTTAGCGCCGACCCAAGCGGCAGCGGAGACCTGTAGCTTGTATATGGGCAGGAGGCGTGAACAGCAGCAAAGAAAGGGGCGGTGCAATTGAGAGAAGACAGCAGGAAGCAGTTTCAGGAGTTTCACATCGATGCAGACTGGGAAGGAGAACGATTAGACCGGTACCTGTCTGACCAGATTCCGGATCTGACACGTTCCCGTATCCAAAAACTGATCAAGGAAGGAGCCGTGTTGGTCAACGGTGCACAGCCGAAAGCCAGCTATGCGCTTGGCGTGGGGGATAAGATTTTCCTGACATTGCCGGAAGCACAGGAGACAGCGATCGTGCCGGAGCCGATTCCGCTCGACATTTTGTATGAGGATGAAGATATACTGATCGTGAATAAGCCGAAGGGGATGGTCGTACACCCGGCAGCCGGACATTACAGCGGCACGCTTGTAAATGCGGTCATGTACCACTGCGGTGATTCCCTGTCCGGCATCAATGGTGTGCTGCGCCCCGGAATTGTACACCGTATTGACCGTGACACAACTGGTTCCCTGATTATCTGTAAAAATGATAAGTCACACCAGTGCATTGCGGAACAGCTCCAGATACATTCCATCACACGGAAATACCGGGCGATCGTGCATGGACGGCTCGCGGAGGACGGCGTCATCCATGCTTCCATCGGACGTCACCCGCAGAACCGCAAGGAGATGGCTGTAAATGTGCCAAATGGAAAGGATGCCGTCACACATTATCATGTGCTGGAGCGGTTTGATCAGTTTACGTACGTGGAATGCCAGCTGGAGACTGGCCGAACTCATCAGATCCGCGTTCATATGAAAAGTATCGGGCATCCCGTCCTTGGCGACCGGGTCTATGGGCCGTCCCGCTGCCCGTTTCCTAATCTGGAAGGACAAACGCTGCACGCGATGACAATCGGCTTCCGCCATCCGACTACCGGGGACTACCTTGAATGTGAGGCGCCATTGCCGGAGTACTTTGAGGGGCTGCTGCAGAAGCTGCGGGCGTAGACGTACTGAGACGCTGCATCTGAAAGAGCGATCAAGTGCTAGAGCGTGATGGCTCTGGTTATTTGACGAACGTTGTACTGATCTGGTGCCTGCTACCGCGCTCCGTCGGGATGCGGTCGCGCCAGGAGGGCAGATCTCCGTTCAGAATTGCGGTAAACATGCGCTCCAACGAACCTGGATGCTCGCGGTTCAGCTGTGCGACCAGGGTTTTGGCGTATTCCCGCTGGGTATTCCCGTCCGCAGGACATGGATTCTTTACGACTGTGAGCTGGTATTTATTGATAAAGCCCTTCACCTCCGGCTCTTCGACAAACAGCATCGGGCGGATCAGGGTCAGCTCCATACGGTCCAGATGCGTGACCGGGGAAAACGTATGAATGCGTCCTTCCAGGAACAGGGACATCAGAAACGTCTCAACGACATCATTCTTATGATGGGCATAGGCGATTTTGTTGCAGCCGAGCTCTTTCGCCTTTCGGTTCAGTGCGCCCTTGCGCAGCTTCGCACATAAAGAGCAGGGATGTTCCTCTCTGCGGTCCTCAAAGATGATTCGCGCGATCTCGGTCTCTACGACGGTATAGTGTACACCGAGCTGGTCACAGATTGCCTGTATCGGCGTGGTATCAAAATTCTGGTAGCCCAGGCTGACTGTGATCGCCTCCAGTTCAAAGTGCTTCGGGTAAAAACGGCGGAGGTTGCCAAGCGCACAGAGCAGAGCCAGACTGTCTTTACCGCCGGACACTCCGACGGCGATCCGGTCGCCGTCCTCAATCATCTGGAATTCATCGATTGCCTTGCGGGTCAGGCTCAGCAAGCGTTTTAAAGTCATAGTAGTTATCATCCTTTCCTGGTGAAGTGCGTCTGCAGTATTCCTCATGCCTTTTTATGTATCCGGAAGGAAACAGCCTGCAGGAGCATGGGCAGAAGCTGTACCGTTAGTATACAACGGAATATGCCCGAAGGGAAGTACTAAAACCAACATGTGCACAGCGCAAAGCTGGGATCAATATGGCATAGGCGCGAAAGATTTATATTAGAAGTAGGAGGAGCATAAATGAAATTTGTTATACAAAGAGTATCGGAGGCTTCGGTAGAAGTCGAGGGAGTGATTGTCGGAGCAATTGAGACAGGCTATCTGGTGCTGATCGGCGTTGGGCAGGAGGACACGGAGGCAGACGCCGATAAACTGGTCCGGAAGCTTCTGGGTCTCCGGATCTTTTCTGATGAAAATGATAAGATCAACCTATCCCTGAAGGATGTGGGAGGCTCCCTGCTGCTCGTGTCGCAGTTTACACTGTATGCAAACTGTGTAAAGGGCAACCGTCCCTCCTTTACCGAGGCAGGCGATCCGCAGAAGGCGGAAGCTCTGTACGAATATATCGTAAACGAGTGCCGCAAAGATGTGCCAAATGTACAGACGGGAGTCTTTGGTGCACACATGAAGGTGCGCCTGTGCAATGAGGGGCCGTTTACGATTCTCCTGGAGAGCGACAAGCTGCATCCTGCAAAGAAACAGGCGTAAACAGGCATGTATTATGAGATTTTGACAACAGAGCGCTCCCGCAGGGATCCGCGCCGTGCCTTCCGCCGTTTTCCATCTGTGCGCCGGACCGGGCAGGCCCTCTACCGGATCCAGGCAGATGAGCGGAAGGAGCGGAAGATCGCGCGCATCTGCCGAAGACGGCACTACATATTGAAACGCAAGTATCCGGAGCAGCTGGGCCGCAGTGACAATTATCGCAGGGCATTCCTGGCGCAATATCCACGGCCTGCAGGCGGCTATCGCTGCCGATATTGTCATCGCCGCATCCCGGATGCAAAGCTGACGATCGATCACATTTTCCCGGTTTACATGGCGAAGACCGGGCGGACCTTCCCGATGCGGCTGCTCGGGATCGAGGATGTCAACGACGTCCGCAACCTTGCGCCTGCCTGCCGCCGCTGCAACTATCGCAAGGGCAGCCGCGCCGGACTCTGGATCGTCCGCGCTGCGCTCGGAAAGTACCGCGTTTACTGGATCCTGCTCCGACTTGCGCAGCTTCTGTTGCTGGGAGTTTTGATCTGGCTGGTCGTAAGCAGCAGTACCATTCTGGCTGAGTGGGTGTGGGAGATTCGCCAGTGGTCCGGTTTTGCCTGAGCAGGTGTAAAAGATTGGGCAGTTGTTTGCAGAGTTTGCCAGACATAATGACACACATTGACAGAAAATAGAAGTTGACGCGTCACAGACTGTACAGACGGACTTGCGTTACTGTGAAAGGAAGGGACCAAACATGACAGAGGAACGGAGCATTCGCTCTGAATTTACGGAAATTTCAGCGCGGCAGTGGGATTATCTGGCCAAGGAAAGCCTGACTCCGAAGCAGGCGGTGGCATTCTTAAATTCCGGTCTGGAGCTGCGTACCTTTCCAGGCAATCTGCGCTCGCTGTATCAAGGAGAAGATCTGGCAGAGCGTCTGGCGCAGCAGATGGTCAGATATGCGGCCTTCGATGGCAAAACGGTCAAGGCTGACAGCATGCGCAAAAAGGTGCAGAACTGGATGAAAAATAAAAATGTCCCATCGGACCGGGAAGAGCTTTTTCGGATCGCGTTTGCACTCGGACTCGATGAAAAGCAGACGGATCAGCTGCTACAGCGCACAGTTGAGCAGGGCATCCACTATCGCAATGAGCGTGAGGTTGTGTTTGCTTTTTCTCTGCGAAATCATCAAAGCTATGAGACTGCCTGTGCCAGTGCCCGCGCATTTGCAGACCGCAGGAATACCGAATCTGGACAAGAGCTGCGCACACGTGCGCTGAAGCTGGCATTCGAGGAGCTTCCGCCAGGCGAGGATATGATGACCTTTCTTCTGGACCACAGCGGCAGTTTTGGTACCTATCACAACACAGCCTGGCAGTATTACACGGAAATGCTGAGCCTTCTGACTGACGGCTGTACGGACGAGGAAGTCTATTCCATCGAGTATGTGGCAGATCATTATTTGCGGATGGGTGTGCCGATGGAAAAGAAAACTGCTTCCTTCTCTGATATGCAAAAAATGATCAAGAAATACTGGCCGGGAGTGCGGAGTATCAAGGCGATGCGCGCACGTACCGAGGATATCTCACGCCGTGCTTTGCTGCTGTTGTACCTGATCACAGGCGGTATCCGCGGTCAGGAGTATGATGAGCTGGACGAGGACTATGTCTCTGCCTCCGAGATCCTTGAAGAACACTGCAGGCGCCTGAACCAGATGATGGAAGAGTGCGGTATGAGTCTCATGGACCCGCGCAACCCGTTCGATTATCTTGTGCTCTATTGCCTAAAGCCACGGGAGGACGACGACATGGGCAGACGGATGGAACAGATCGTGCAGGAGCTGTTCCAGGAAACAGAAAGGGCAGAGCCTGGTCAGGGAAAAACTACGGAGTGATCTCCGATACGGCATCTGTTAGACGTTTATACATAGGGTTCGGTACAAAATGGCGAGGTTATCTGCGAAACAAAGAAAATAGAAGAAAGCTGCAGACTCTGATATTTGACCAATCGGTCAGATGCCAGAGTCTGCAGCTTTATTTTTACAGCATATCAGTCTCGGAAACGAGTTGCCCGATCCCAAAACCGTGTTTGCTAGAATGGCTTCAACAAGTTCGGGATGACCTGTATCGCAGGTATCCCGGCACACAATGAGACATTGGAGGTACAGGGCTATGAAGAAAAGAAAGAGCTGGAAAGCAATGGCAGCGGCAGCCTGCATGAGCCTCGCGGCGCTCTCTGTTGGGACATCACCGTCAGGTTTTGAGAGCGTACAGGCGGCCGAGCCAGAGACCTCGCCAACTGCTACAGTAGAAGAACAGCTGGCAGCGGCCCGGGCGCAGCTTGCAGACGCTCCGGATATCGGAGAAGTGCTGGCCAAAGAAGAACTGGACAAGCTGCTGGCAGCGGCTAGTCTGCTTCCTGAACACGATAATGTGCGGGCAGTCGGCCTTTTATATGCCAAGGACAGAGAAACAGAGGAAATCTACATACTGTCTTATGTTTCTGTAGAAAAAGAAGGACATACCTGGCTGCTGGCTGGCGTCGGCGCGGAAGCCTTTGACTTGAGCAAGTATGATTTATATGCAGTCACAGGCGAAAATCAGTCGTTCAAGGTCATTCCATTCCGGATGGGGGAAGAGCCGTTCGTATATCTGTATGGAGAGTATGCAGAGGTATCGACTCTGCCGCTGGGGGATGCATTTGAATCCTCGCATTATGTAGAGGCATTCTGTGTGAGCAGCTGGCCGGAGGATACCGAACAACCGCTCAGTTACGGGAATGTAAGTCTGGAAAACCTGTCCTGGGCAGATGGATGCTGGGTGCTGGAAGGAGACGGCCCCATTGGAAATCTGTGGTACGGGATGCCGTTATACGACACAGATGCTCAGTGTGTCGTCGGACTTGGCGGAGTCGGAAACGAGGAATATCCTTTTGCGATTTATAACATTGCCGGAAGTCAGCTTCTGGAGGAACTGGCGCTGGAGAGCTGGGGACAGACGGAAAGCAATGGAGAGGAACAGCCGGGGGAATCTTCCACACAGGAAGAAAACACGCTCTTTACCGAATCGAAGCTGGTATTGATTCTGGCGGGGATCGTTGCGGCGCTGCTGGTGCTCGGACTCCTGCTCCGTATCACCGGCGCTTCCAAATCAAAACAGGAGCCAGGAGGACCGGGTCCAGAGCCTCCAGCGCCGCCAAAGCCGTCCGTACCACCAGTCTCTTCCTATGCGCTTGTCGGCATTTCCGGGGCATATCAGGGGCGCCAGATCCCGCTCCAGGACAGTATGGTGCTCGGACGCGACAAGAGCTCGTGTACCATTCAGTTCCCGGAGGATACGCCAGGGATCAGCCGTACGCACTGCAAGCTGCTGTACCGAAATGGAGAAGTCTATCTGCAGGATCTGAATTCCTCGTACGGCACCTATCTGGGGGACGGGCAAAAGTTGAGTCCGGGTGTAGAGTATCGGCTTCCGGTCAATTCGACCTTCTATCTGGCGGACCGTGCACGCGGCATCGAATTCCGCCTTGTCCAAAACTAAGATGCTGAGGTCAAAAGAGACCGCACGGATTGTTCTGCACTTTGTGCTTCTACAATCCTGCAAACGCTTACACAGGAGGCTTTTTCGTACCAGAGCGTTTGCTTCTGGAGCGGGAGAGCTTCTGTAGAATAGAGAGGAGACGTACACATGGCAAATAATAAGACATTTTACCGGAATGCACAGAGAGATGAGCTTTCCTTTGGTGATATTTTCAGTGATGTTTTCAAAAAGCATACCGAGGAGGATACAGCCCGGGTATTCATCGCCGGGACACCGCTCACGACTCCGCAGGAAGCGGATATGCTGAAGGATTGGAGCAAACCATTTATGTTTTTGCGTTTTTTCTTTGGCGGACTGATTTTCCTGCTCGCAATGTATTACACCGCTGCGATTTACAACAATCCTTTAATCTTATTTGCGTTGCTCAGCCTGATTTCCTGGCTGGTGCCTGTGACCATGCTGCTTCTGGGTTGGGAGCTTCACATTCCGAGAAACATTTCGCTGTATGAAGTATTTAAGATGGTCTTTGGAGGCGGTGTGATTTCCTTCTTTGCCGCACTGCTTTTGTTCCAGCTATCTGAGAGCTTCCTGGGTGTAGAGCTGTCCGCCTCCTGGGCGGGCCTTGCAGAGGAGCCGGCCAAGCTGATTGCAATCTGCTGGTTCCTTGGAAAACGGAAAAAGGACCGTCCGTATGCACTAAACGGGATGCTGATCGGCCTTGCGGTAGGCACAGGCTTTGCTGCGATGGAATCTGTCGGCTATGTATTTTCCTATCAGTGGGAATATAACACCGGCATGGAAGTGGCCGTCCTGCGTTCCGTCTCCGGGGTTGTGAGCCATGGACTCTTTGCGTCAATCTATGGGGCGGCACTTGCAAAGGCGAAGGGAAGGGAAAAGCTTAGTCCGCTTCACCTGGTGTCGCCAGGATTTCTGATTTCCTTTGTCATAGCGATTCTGCTGCACTTTGCGAACAATACCAGCTGGGGACTTCCTGCAATTGTACTTCCACTCCTTGGAACCGTACCGGTCGAGACACTGGTTCTGGATCTGATCGGTATCCTTGTCTGGCTGCCGGTGGTCCGCAGCGGGATTAATGAAGCAGTCGCAATCTCTGTGGCAGCGAATGGGGACCGTCTGACCATAGCAGTCGAGCATAACGTCAGCGAGCCGGAACACGTCTATACGCCGGATCCACAGCCGCCAGTCTATACACCGGATCCGCAGCCGCCAGTCTGGAAGCCGCAGCCGGAGCATGCGTCTGGCAGCGTCTATTATCTGCTCGGTATCAGCGGCGACTGGAAGGATCGGAAGATCGATCTGAACAGCGGCGCACAGATGGTCGCGGGCCGGAACAGCCAGGTGGCAGACCTGGTTCTGTCGCACTCCCCGCGTGTCAGCGGAGAGCATTGCCAGATCCGCTTCCTGAATGACCGGCTGACGGTGATCGATCTGAACTCGACCAATGGCACATACATTGGAAACCAGCGGCTCAAACCGGGCGTGGAGACCGCGGTTCCGGAGGGGCAGAAGTTTTATCTCGGTGATACTTCCTGCGGCTTCCGGTTTGTAAAGGAGAAGAGAAGGGCACCTTATGCGCAGTAAATCCAGAAGCAGCGGCCGGGAGCTTCCGCCCGGTCTGCTGCTGCATGGCCGCTACCAGATCATCCGGATGCTCGGCGAGGGAGGTTTCGGGATCACCTATGAGGCGTGGGACCGGAAAGAAGACTGCCGGGTCGCACTCAAGGAATACATGCCCGCCGGTCTGACCGCACGCGACCGATCCACCGGCGCGGTCATCGCAACACGCGATGAAGCACATTACCGGAAATATCTGGAACGGTTCATCAGTGAGGCACAGATCGTGTACGCCTACCGGAAGCATCCAAATATCGTCGAGGTTCGTCATCTATTTCGCGACAACCAGACCGCCTACTACGCAATGGAATATCTGGAGGGGAGCGACCTGCGCAAGCTGCTGCTCTCCTCTGGGCGTATTTCCTGGGAGTATGCACGTCCTATTTTCGCCCAGGTGTGCTCTGCGCTGTATGCGGTACACCAGAGCGGTATCGTTCACTGCGACATCAGCCCGGACAACATCCTGCTGCTGAACGGAGGCCTGGCAAAGGTCATCGACTTCGGCGCAGCGAAGAGCCAGATCGGCGGCAACAGCTCCATGGTCATTCTCAAACAAGGCTTCGCACCTCCGGAACAATACGGAGGCAATGGCCGTCTTGGACCATGGACGGATATCTACGCACTTGCCGTGACGATCTACTGCTGTACCACCGGATCCATGCCGCCCAAATCCATCGACCGCCTCGTGACCGATCGCATTATACCCCCGACCGCGCTGGCGCCGCTTCCGGCAGATTTCCCGGAGGCAGCGCTGCTGCGCGCGCTGGAACCCCGAATCGAACGCCGGTTCCAGAGTATCGATTCATTCTGGTCCGCCATGACCGCTGCACGCGTACACAGCTGGTATCTCGAGGGCCTGCACGGCGTCTGGGCCGGACGGCTGATGCAGCTTGGCAGCATTACCTTTGCCGGTACCGATATGAGCTGCCAGGTGCGTTTTCCCGGATATCTGCACGGCATTGGACGGCGGCATTTCCGGCTCTGGCTGGACCGGCGGAAGCTGTTTCTGACCGATCTTGGGAGCGGCTATCCGTCGTGGCTGGAGAACATCCATCTGACCCCCGGCCTGATTTATGAGGTCAAATCCGGTTGCCAGATCCGCATCGGTGAGCGGGAAGTCTTCCGCGTGACACTGAGATAGCTGCGGAGGAACATCTGTTATTGCGGCATCGCGGTGCAGCCTTTCGGAAACTACTTGCCCGGAGAAAAAAATGCGCGTGCTATAGTAGCACCATCAAAACAAGTTCACAGCCGTATCCAAAACGGTACGGAATCAACACGCAGCAACCAGGGGAGTGTGAAGCACCCTCACAATAGAAAAGGAGAACACTATGGAAATCATAAGATGTAAAAATGGACACAGCTATGACCCTTCCGTGACACCCGAATGTCCGGAGTGTGCAAGATTAAGAGCAGAAGCAGGCAAGACGATCCCTCTGGAGCCGCAGAATCCCTGGGTAAATGGAGGAACTTCCTTCGGGAATGGGTTTGAAGGGGCGGAGGACATTGGAAAGACTCAGCCGGTACACGGCTTTGGCGCTTCAGAGACTGCCTGGAGAGAACAGCAGCCGACGGAGGCAGCGGACAATGCAAACTGGGTGCACTGGTCTGACCAGAGCCGGTTCCAGGGCGCGGCAAACGGAGATCCCGGCTTCCCAACCAGAGCGAAGTATGGCGCGACAACGGACTACAACAAGCAGCAGCCAATCAATCCGGTTGTCGGCTGGCTGGTCTGCATCGAAGGTCCTGGACGCGGAAAGGATTATAAGATCCATGCAGACAACAATTACATTGGCCGTGCCTCCCATATGGATATCTCCATTGCTGAGGATGACACGATTTCCAGAGAAAATCATGCGATTCTTGCCTATGACACCAGAGACCGGATTTTCTATTTCGCTCCGGGCAGCGGAAGAGGAATCGTCCGTCTGAACGGGAAGGCGGTTCTGATGATGACAGAGCTGCACTTGTACGACCGTGTTGAAATCGGAAGAAGTACGTTTCTGTTCGTGCCGTTCTGCAGTGACCAGTTCTCCTGGAAGGAAATCGACGGCTGATCAGAGATAAGACAGGAAGGGAACTATGGAAAATGTTTATCAGAATTTTCAGAAACTTGTGGCACTCGCGCAAGAGAATCTTCCGATTACTATCAGTGTGATTGCACTTGTTCTGCTGTTAATTGTGCTTCTGCTGTTTTTACTTATGGAGCGGCGAAGTAATAAAAAAGCAAAGGCAAAAGCAAGAGCAGGAAAGCCTGCGCGGATGCAGGCAACTGCGCTATCTGATGCGACGGAAGCCATCCCTGCCGCAGGTGCCGGAGGAACATCCGGTGCTGGTCCGGCAGATACCGGCACATTTCCGGCAACAGACAAGCCAACAGCAACCCGCAGCCAGACCGCCTGTCAGGCTTCCGTCGTGCACAATATCGGGGCGCGCAGGGATCAGCAGGATTCCTGGTGGATTTCGGATCTGGGCGTCAATACGCAGAAGGAGCGGGGGATTCTGGCAGTAGTCGCAGATGGTATGGGCGGCCTGGCGAACGGCAAGCTCGTCAGCCAGCTGGCAATCGAAACCTGTCGGGAGCTGTTTGCACAGCCTGCTGGAGAATGTAGACCCGATATCCGGCTGCTGGAGCTTACCAGGAATATCAATGACCGTGTCAACCGGCGGCTGGCAAGTGAAAAGGAGCGGAGCGGCTCTACGCTGGTCGAAGCACTCATTGCAGATGGCAGACTGTATTTTCTCACACTTGGCGACAGCCGCATCTATCTGTTCCGGGCTGGAAAGCTGATCTGCCTGAACCGCCCACACGTCTATTCGGAGGAGCTGGCGCTCAAGGCTGTGAACAACCGGATTCCGCCCACTGCGATTTATTCAGACCGGCAGAGCAATGCACTGACCAGTTTCCTGGGACTTGGGAATCTCCCGTACCTGGATCGCAACGCGGAGGGGATCTCTCTTGCCGGAGGCGACAAGATCCTTCTCAGCTCAGACGGTGTCTTTGGCACACTTCCAGAGAGTACGCTGGAGCAGCTGCTCGCTCTGCCGCCAAAGCAGGCCGCAGACGAAATCGACCACAGGATTCAGTCCATCGGTAAAGCAACACAGGACAATTACACCGCAGTCATACTTGAATACTATAGTCCCGGTCAGTAACTATCCACCGCGGAGAAATCGAAATTCCCGCACAGGGCAGACAAGCCGATGCCATGGATACAAAACAAGCAGGAAGAAGTTATGGATGAAAAACGTTGTTATGGGTGCATGGAATTGTTGGGGGAAGAGGAGATCTGCCCGTTCTGCGGCAATGACAACCGCACACCAAATGAAGGCTACCAACTGCCTGCCGGGACAATCTTAAAAGAACACTACCTGATCGGCCGGGTACTCGGCCAGGGAGGCTTCGGCATCACCTATCTGGGCTTCGACCTTTATCTGGAGATCCCGGTCGCCATCAAGGAATACTTTCCAAACGGCGTGGCAAGCCGCAACAGCCAGGAATCTCTGGAGGTCCTTGGCGGAGCCGGGGAGCTTGGGGAACGGTACCGCAGCAGCAAGGAGCGTTTTTTGCGGGAGGTCAAACTGCTTGCCCGGATGTCCGATGTCCCGGAAATCGTACATGTCAAAAACTTTTTTCTGGACTACCACACAGCGTATATCGTTATGGACTATATCCGCGGCATGACACTCCGGGACTATGTCAAGGCGCAGGAAAAGCATTTGCTGCTGCCGGAGGTACTGAAGATTCTGGACCCGGTCATGTGTGCGCTGGAAACGATTCATCAGGCAGGCATGGTACACCGCGATGTCAGCCCGGATAATATCATGCTGCTGGAAAACGGTACCGCCAAGCTGCTGGACTTTGGAGCCATGCGGGATGTGGGTTTTACTGCTCCGGGGCAGCTGATTACCCAGTCTACCGAGGCACTTCTGAAGCAGGGCTACGCGCCGGTGGAGCAATATCAGGGCAAGGGATCTCTTGGGCCGTGGACGGATGTCTATGCGATGTGCGCTACCATGTATTACTGTCTGACCGGTAAAGTACCGGTCGATGCTCCAAGCCGTGTGCTTGATGAAGAAATCCAATGGTTTGAGGAGCTTGGCATTCCGGTACCGCAGGGGCTTGAGGCGATCCTGAAAGAGGGGATGGCGATCCGCAGTCAGGAACGGATTCCGGATATGCGGACACTGCGCGAAAGACTCAGGGAAATCAAGTCTGACACGGAGAACAATGACAAAAAAGAGACGGACACACATTTCGGGGAGGGCAATTCCTCCGATAAAACAGAGTCTGACAGAAAGGATTCCGGACGTCTCCCAAAATGGCTTGCAGCAGTAGCTACGTTTGCAGTAGCTGCCACCGCAGGCGGGATGCTGTGGAACACGACGCATGTTCCCACAGCAAGTTCCATACAGACAGAGAAGACAGATAGCCGACTTCTGGCTGCGAATCGCAGGGAAGCAAATCGTTTCGATGGACAGACAGGCGATCCCGCAGACTCACAGAAAACCGGCACAGAAACTGAGATCGACGACGCATCCGGGATAGAACAGGATGGATCCATCACCTGGCAGATCGAGGGTTTTCCCGGTGTCATCTACCAGCTGGATTGCAGTAGCGGTGTATTTCAGATCGTCCGCAAGGAGGCAACTTATGATTTTGATTCTCAGACTTCTCCCGGGATCCGCTATGAATCAGCAAGTGATGCTCCGTGGCTTGCATATCGCCAATTCATCCGGAAACTGATCATCCCGACCGGGCTTAGACGGATCGGAAATCAGAGCTTTCAGGGCTGTTCCTCCCTCTCAGATATCGAAGGGCTGGAATACCTGGAAGAGATTGGCTATGCCGCCTTTTCCGGTGCCGGACTTACCAGCATCCGGCTGGGAGATACGTTTCGCCGGCTGGAAGGGTACGCATTTGAAAACTGCAGCCTAAAGCGGGTCTTCTTTCCGGCTTCGGTAGCGTCCGTGTCTATGTCAGCATTTACCGGTAATCCGATCGAGCGGCTGACTTTTGCCGGAGATCCGTTTCTCGTGGATGAACTTCCCAGGGAGCTGGAGGGTATCATAATCGCCGGCCCGTCCGGCGGAAATGTGGAGCAGTATTGCAGGCAGCACCAGATTACCTTTGAGAGCACAGGCGCATTGGCCAAATAACACGCGAACGGGAAGTAACAAAGTATCATATACCTGCTCATGCAGGATCACCATACAGGGGAAATTGCCATCTCTTTTGCCCGGCCCAAGTGGCCTGCAGGCAGTCCATCTGTCTGTCCATAGAGACTTGGCTTTCCTGGTAAAAGAATAGGAGGAGACGGGCAGAATGATAACAACAGCATTTCTGACCAGCCGCGGCGGACGCGCGGTGAACGAGGATACCGTCCGGATAAGAAAGCAGCAGGACCGTCTCTGTGCAGTCGTGGCGGACGGCCTTGGCGGTCACGGCGGGGGACAGACTGCGTCTGCAACGGCTGCGGAAGCGATTCTGAAGGAATTTTCCTGCACCGGCCTAAAAAACAAGGAACAGCTGCACAGCGCACTTACACTTGCAAATGAGGCAGTGCTGGCAAAGCAGACCGGCAGCTGCGTGATGAAGTCGACGGCAGTTGTGCTTTCTCTGAATGAGCAGATGGCACTCTGGGCGCACGTAGGAGATTCCAGACTGTACCAGTTTACCGACGGACACCTGGTTTTCCAGACTATGGATCAGAGCGTGTCTCAGATGGCTGTCCTGATGGGAGAGATCACGCCGGACCAGATCCGGTTTCATGAGGACCGGAACCGCGTCCTGCGCGCACTTGGCAGCGAGAGCAGTGAACCAGAGCTGCATGCAGCGGTTCCGCTTACTGGCCGCGCACAGGCATTTCTGCTGTGCAGCGACGGATTCTGGGAGTATGTCTACGAAGACGAAATGGAACAGACACTGGCGTACGCAGATACGCCGGATGCATGGCTCGCGGCGATGGAGCAGCTGCTAAAGCAGAGAATTCAGAGCGGCAATGATAATTACACCGCCGCTGCCGTCTGGATCCGTACCCGCTGATCAAGTACCGTGACGCGCTTCAGATGTGAATAAAAATACTTGCAACACAGACCAATACATGGCACACTAATCAGGAAAGCAACTGCGGGAAGGCGCGGCAGATATGCAAAGCAGTTCCAGGGCATTCCTGTATGCCAGAGTCTGTACAGGAACGGCCATGTGAGGATACGACATGGGCGCCAGGAAAGGCAGAGAGATTATGGAAGAGAAACGTTGCTATGGATGTATGAAACCAATCCCAGTGGATGCGGACTGCTGCCCACACTGCGGCTATGACAACCGTACCAAAAATGAACTGCATCAGCTCCCGGCCGGCACCGTGCTGAAGGAGCAGTACCTGATCGGAAAGGTGCTTGGCCAGGGCGGATTTGGCATCACGTATATGGGCTGGGATCTTTATCTGGAAATCCCGGTCGCGATCAAGGAATACTTCCCGAGCGGTGCGGTCAGCCGCAACAGCAAGGAGTCCACCGATGTCATTAGCGGCTCCGGAGAGGTCGGCGCACGGTTCCGCAACAGCCGGGAGCGCTTCATGCGCGAGGTCAAGATGCTTGCACGGATGTCGGACATCCCGGAGATCGTGCATGTCAAGACCTTCTTTCTCGCGAACAATACCGCGTACATCGTCATGGAATATATCAAGGGCGTGACGCTGAAGGACTATGTGAAGACAAAGGGCGGGAGGCTCACGCTTGCGGAGGCGCTGCAGATCCTTGACCCGATCATGGGTGCACTGGAGAAGGTGCACAAGGCGGGGCTGGTACACCGGGACATCAGCCCGGACAACATCATGCTGCTGGACAATGGGACTGCGAAGCTGCTCGACTTCGGCGCGGTGCGCGATGTCGGCCTTGCCGACCCGGATCAGCCGATCACGAAGTCTACCGAGGCCATTCTGAAGCAGGGCTATGCCCCGGTCGAGCAATATCAGGGAAAGGGGGCGCTCGGCCCGTGGACCGATGTCTACGCGATGTGTGCGACGCTGTACTACTGTCTGACCGGAAGCATCCCGGCGGATGCTCCTGGGCGCGTGTTAGGAGAGGAGATTACCTGGTTTGGGGAGCTTGGCGTCTCCGTGCCGGACGGGCTGGAAGATCTGCTGAAGGAAGGAATGGAGATCCGCACCAGGGACCGCATCCAGGATATGGCGACGCTGCGGAAGAGGCTCGCGGAGCTTCCGCAGCAGGAGCCAGAACCGAAGCCAAATCCGATCCCGCCTCGTCCGGACCCGGTTCCGACTCCGGATCGCCGGAAGTGGATCGGAGCCATCGCCGCGCTCGCCCTCGTAGCAGTCGGCGGCCTTGCCTGGGGCGTCTCACAGAACCACAGCGACACGCCCACACAGACCGAGGGCAGAGAGGCATCCGGGCTTGCGGACACGGAAGCATCCGCTGCGGAAACGGCAGAGCAGCCGGAGACCGACACGATGGGAGTGGCTGGTGTCACCGACACCGAAGCGGCAGAAACGGAAACGCAATCAGCAGTTTCCCCGCAGAGTGTCCCGGTCGAGGAGCTCGTGGGAGAAAACGCGGTTTCCTGGGAGAGCAATGGGACAATCTGCTATCTGAATCCTGATACAGGCGTCTTTGCGATCACACCAGCAACTGATAGGGACGGATACATGCAGACTTATCAGGGAGATACGGAAGCTTTTGATGGGGCGCAGATCGCTCCCTGGCTGGAAGAATACCGGGATGCCATCACAAAGGTCGTGATCTATGATGGGGTAAATTATATTGGAAACTGCAGCTTTATGGACTGTCCGAATCTGACGGAAGTGGAAGGGCTGGAATATGTGGAGCAGATCGGGTGTGATGCGTTCACAGGCTGCGGACTTCAGGCTTTGGCATTTGGCCAGAGCCGTCTGCGGGAGATCGAGGAACGCGCCTTTCAGGGATGCCCGCTCACGGAGGTGACGATCCCGTCTGGGGCGGAACGGGTGGATATGAATGCGTTTTCCCGCACCGCGCTGGAGAAGCTCATCTTTACGGATGACCCGATGCTGACCAATCGCTACGGAGACTTTGAAGCTCCGGAGCATCTGACCGTCTATGGACGGTCCGGCGGTTCCGTGGAGGCTTACTGCCGGGACCACGGGCTCACGTTTGTCAGTACTGGAGAGTGCGGTTATGCATTGTCCGGGACGTGCGGTCCGGATATGTACTATGAGCTGGACCGGGATACCGGCGTGCTGACGCTGACCGCGGACCGGCCTGGCACCGCGATGTTTGGTTGGGGGTCTATGGCGGATGTTCCCTGGGGCGGACTGCGGTATTTGATCCGGAAGGTGGTGATTACGGAAAATGTGGCAACCGTCGGAGCGTTTACCAATTGTGAGAACCTGACGGAGGTGGAGGGCTGGGAGTCTGTCCGCCAGATTGGATCCTATGCGTTTTTGAATACAGGCTTAAAGAAAGTGATCCTTCCGGAGGGTGTTGTCACGATCGCGACACAGGCTTTTGACAATTGTAGAAATCTGGAGGAGGTCGAGATACCCGCGTCGGTTCAGCATCTTGGCTGGGCAGCGTTTGGGTACTGTTATTCGAGCAAGATCACCATCAAAGGAAATCCCTATGTCTCAGATTCTCTATTCTGCGATCAGGTTTATGGTCTTACCGGTTCGCATGCAGAAGCGTTTTGCCAGAGCAATTGGATTCCATTTGAGAGCATTGGGGATGTGAGTGAGCTTCCAGCTCCCGTTTACTCTGGAAAGTGCGGGGACGACGTACAGTGGAGCTTTGACCAGGAGACCGGCGTACTCACCTTAAGCGGCTCCGGAAGCACCTGGGACTACCGCGGCGAGTGGTGGATGAATGAGGTCGAGCCGGGCTTTGAGTGGCCCGAATGGCATCCAATCAGCGCCGATATTCAGAAAGTCGTTGTCGAGCCGGGCATCACAAGGCTGGGGCAGTGCCTCTTCAACTACTGCGAACATGCTACGGAGCTGGAATGCAGCCCGGACATTGAGCTTGGATCAGGCGTGTTCGATATGAGCGGCCTGAGCCTGTAGTCCGGCGGCTGGTCAGACGCACAGAAGGAGGCAGCATATGGAAGGATATCGTTTGGAGGCGGGGACGCAGATAGGCGGCAGATACCGCATCGAAAAGACCCTCGGCGAGGGCGGCTATGGGATCACGTACCTTGGCACAGACCTGCGGCTGGACCTGCCGGTGGCAGTGAAGGAATACTATCCGGGCTTCTGGGTCAACCGCGGAAGCGGCTGTGACGTCTGCTGCCGCAGGGAATACGAGGCTGCGTTCCAGAAGGGATTGCAGCGGTTCCATGAGGAAGCACTGACGCTGGCGCAGCTGCACCGGATCCCGGAGATCGTGCTGGTCCGCGATTTCTTTGAGGAACACGGGACCGGCTATCTGGTGATGGAATACCTGGACGGGCAGAATCTGAAGCAGATGACGGACGGCTTCGGCGGGCGGATCCCGCCGGAGATCCTGATGCCGGTGATGGATCCGATCATCCGCGCCCTGCAGAAGGTGCACAGCCTTGGGCTGATCCACCGGGACATCAGCCCGGACAATATCATGATGCTCGAAAACGGCAGTGTGAAGCTTTTGGATTTCGGCAACGCGCGGGATACCACAGACGACCGGTCCATGACGCTCGCCATGAAGCAGGGCTTCGCCCCGCCGGAGCAGTACCGGAGCAAAGGGCAGGGAACCTGGACCGATGTCTACGGGACGTGCGCTACCATCTATTACTGCCTGACCGGCAAGCTTGCCGTACAGGCGTTAGATCGCCTGAACGGTAAGGAACTCCCCACGCTTTCGCAGCTCGGAGTCACCCTGCCGGATTATCAGGAGCGCGCCATCCTCCAGGGACTTGATCTGTTTTCAAAGAAGCGTCCGCAGACCATGGGGGAGCTGTGGAAGCTTCTCTACGACCCATCTGGCAATGCATCGGCAGAGGAGGATGCTACCGGGATAGAGCGCCGCAGGGATATGGAGCATGGATACAGCGGATATGTCAGTCGGTATGATGGAATTCATCCCAGCAAAATAGCGGAGCCCTACCGTGGAACGGAACTCAGCAGGGCAGAACGTGACAGAATGCAGGGCGATAAAAAAGTTCACACAGTCGGTGCGGACAAAGACGGTACAGAAGAGAATAGCCACGTCACCGGGTATCCGGATATTCCGGAGCCGACCAGCTGGTTCCGGGAAGCCTGCATTACGATTTACCGCAAGCTGCGGGGCATGTAAACGCCATGCCCGAGAAATAACAGCCAGGAAAGCACAGGTGTTAGTATGAAATTTGACAGATGTATTTACTGTTTTGAGCCGATTTCCGGGTATCCCTGTCCATCATGCGGCTACGAGGACGGCGCTTATATGCCGCTGGCCTGCTGGCTGCTGCCAGGTACAATCCTCAAGGGCCGCTATGTGATCGGCCGCGTACTCCGGGAGGAGCCGTGTGAGCTTGTTTATCTGGGCTGGGATACCCTGCGCAAGCAGAAGGTGGAGCTCCACGAATATTACCCGAAGGAATATCTCCAGCGCGACATCACCGCGTCTGAGGACACGGTATGCCTTCCGGGCAAAGAGGCCGTCTTTGAATCCGGCCTTCAGCAATTCTTCGAGCGCGTCCGTCTCTACTACCAGTGTATGTCGCGGGTAGACGAGGACGTCAACACGGAATTTTTCCTCCGCAATGGCACAGGCTACTACACGAAAGCCTACAGCCCGGAGATTAAAAAATAAGACGGACCGCAGGTGCCGCAAAATGCAGAGAAGCTCTTGTCTATGGTTCTGACTGACGGATCATTTACCATAGATGGCAGCTTTCGGCAATTTTGCAGCACCTTTTTTGGATAGTTGCAAACCACAAAAACCTATAGTACAATAAAACAGTATTCTTTTTGAACATAAACGTTATGATGCAGACTCCAAGAAACACACCTGCAAAATAGAGAAACACATCAAATAACCAGAAGGAGTTGAAAAAATGGAAGCACTGCTTGACGGCCTGAATGCGGCGCAGCAAGAGGCGGTGACGGCAACAGAGGGGTTTATCCGTGTCATCGCCGGAGCGGGTTCTGGAAAGACGCGCGCACTTTCCCACCGGTTCGCATATCTGGTCAATGAGGTGGGGATCCTGCCCGGCAATATCCTGTGCGTCACCTTCACCAATAAATCCGCAAACGAGATGCAGCGGCGAATTCACAACCTGACCGGAGACAACGATACCGGCTACATCAATACCTTCCACGGTTTCTGCGTCTCGATCCTGCAGGAGGACAGCCATGCCGTCCAGTATCCAAAGAGCTTTCTGGTGCTGGACAATTCCGACATCGATGAGATGCTGAAGCAGATCTATGAGGAGCGCGGACTGACCCTGCGTGATATGACCTTTGGTGCAGCGCGCGATATGATCGAGATGCAGAAGATCTTTAAGAAACCGGACTACTATGAGGACATGATCACCATGTCCCTGGATACGCTCCGCACAAAGTATCAGGACGCGCAGACACCGGAGGATATCATTTTTTACGGATACCTGTACCAGGAGAAAAAATGCTTTGGTCTGGATTACAATGATCTGATTAAATTTTCCTTGTACATTTTTGAGAAGAATGTGGACATCCGTCTGAAATGGCAGAAACGGCTGGAGTACATCATGATCGATGAGTTTCAGGATATCGACCGGCTGCAGTACCAGCTGATGGAGGTGCTGTGCGGTTATCATAAGAATCTGTTTATCGTGGGCGATCCGGATCAGACCATCTATACGTGGCGCGGGGCGAATGTGCGGTATCTGTTGGACTTCGACCGGAATTTTCCGGATGTAAAGACGATTATGATGATGCAGAACTACCGTTCCACACCGGAGATTCTTGCCGCGGCCAATTCTCTGATTGAAAAAAATACGCAGCGGATCAAAAAGAAGCTGCTCCCGACGCTGCCAGACGGTGCGCCTGTTTGGGTGTATCACGGGGATGCAGCGCAGATGGAGGCGGACTGGCTCACCCGGCAGATGTGTACTCTGCATGAAAATGGCGTTTCCTGGCACGATATGACCGTCCTGTACCGCGCCCACTATGTCACCCGCACGGTAGAGGAAGCGCTGCTGAAAAAGGAGATCCCCTATGCAATTTACAGCGGCACGCAGTTTTTCGGGCGCATGGAGATCAAGGATGCGCTGTGCTATCTGCGGATGATCGCTTACCGGGATGATCTCTCGTTCCTGCGGATTGCAAATGTGCCGAAACGGAATCTCGGGAAGCGGCGCATTGCATTTCTGCAGGAATACGCCGCCGCGCATGAGCTTTCACTCTACGAGTCGCTGCGCCAGACGCTGGGAGAGGAGCTGTTTCGCGGGACGGGTGCGGAACAATTTGTGACGCTGATTGAGCGGTTTGCAGCGGAGTCCTCCGGAAAGCCGGTTTCGGAGGTGCTTGCCGCCATTCTGGATGAGAGCGGCTATGAACGGATGCTGCGGACAGAGGGAAGCCAGGAGCGTCTGGACAATCTGGCAGAGCTGAAGCAGTCCGTCTACGAATATGAGATCACCTGCGGCGAAGAATGTACGCTGGAGCACTATCTGGTTCACGCGGCTCTGTTCTCAAACAGCGATACCGCTGACACCGGCGACCGTGTACGGCTGATGACCGTCCACACAGCGAAGGGGCTGGAATTTCCATATGTATTCCTGTGCGGGATGAACGAAGGGATTTTCCCGTCCAGGAAAACAAAAACGCTGCAGGCGATGGAAGAGGAGCGCAGGCTTGCATTTGTCGCACTGACGCGTGCCCAGAAGGGGCTGTATCTTTCTGAGGCGGAGGGGCGGAATTTCGACGGCTCTCCCCGCTATCCCTCCCGCTTTCTTCTGGACATCGATCCGTCGCTTCTGACCTATGCAGAGCCGCCCAGAGAAAGCCTCATCGCCGATGCGCGCACCTACATCCGTCTGAACAGCCGCTATCTGGAGGAAGAGGATGCAAGGGAATATCTGCCGGATGGCACCCGCGTCCGGCACGGGATTTTTGGTGCAGGCACAATCCTCTCCGCAGATCAGGAACGCGGCGCCTACCAGATCCAGTTTGATGAGATAGAGACACCGCGCAGCATTTCCTTCCGGGCGAAGCTGGTTTGCATATGATTTGTTACATTTCTCAACCGGATTGCCTGAACTGTAGCTATGATTTTGATTGTTTGCAAAATATTTTGCTTTGGGAATAGCATCTGGCCTGAAAATGTGATAGAATAAAGAAAAACAACAAGACAGTGCCGTTTGTCCCATCTGATTGGACTATCGTAAAGGCTTCGTGGGATCTTGCCCAGTGAATAAACGGATGGACAGCGGCGCGAGTTAGGAGGAATCAAATGAAGAATATTTTATTTGCAGCATCCGAGGGCGTTCCGTTTTCCAAGACCGGCGGTCTGGCGGACGTAGTTGGTTCTCTGCCGAAGTGCATTGAAAAAGAGTACTTTGATGTCCGGGTATGTATTCCAAAGTACATGAGCATGAAGCAGGTACACAAGGATATGCTGCAGTATGTCACACATTTCTATATGGATTACAATGGAACGAATGTCTATGTCGGCGTTCTGGAGGCGACGATGGATGGCGTTCACTACTATTTCATCGACAATGAGTACTATTTTGGCGGCGGCAAGATTTACGGAGATGATCCGCTTTTCGAGATCGAGCGTTATGCATTTTTCTCGAAGGCAGTGCTTTCCATGCTTCCGCTGGTCGGCTTCCGTCCCGACATCATCCACTGCCATGACTGGCAGACGGGCCTGATTCCGGTCTACCTCAACGAGCGGTTCCAGGGAGATCTGTTTTTCCGCGGCATCAAGTCCATTTTCACGATCCACAATCTGAAGTTCCAGGGCAAGTGGGATCCGAAGGTTGTACAGCGGATCACCGGGCTGGATGCGAGCTACTTTGCCCCGGATAAGCTGGAGGCGTACAAGGACGCGAATCTTCTGAAGGGCGGCTTGGTCTATGCGGATGCGATCACAACGGTCAGCGACACTTACGCGGAGGAGATCAAGACTCCGTTCTACGGCGAGGGGCTGGATGGACTGCTTCGCGCACGCAGCAACGACCTGCGCGGTATCGTAAACGGAATTGACTATACCGATTTTGATCCGGCGACAGACCGCTTCATCGTACAGAATTATACCGTTGGCAATTTCCGCAAGGAGAAAAAGAAGAATAAGCGCGCGCTGCAGGAGGCGCTTGGCCTGGAGCGCGATGACAAGAAGATGATGATCGGCGTTGTTTCCCGTCTGACGGATCAGAAGGGCTTTGACCTGATCGCCTACGTGATGGATGAATTGTGCCAGGATGCCGTACAGCTCGTGGTGCTTGGCACCGGCGAAGAGCGATATGAGAATATGTTCCGCCACTTTGCATGGAAGTACAGCGACAAGGTATCCGCAAATATTTACTACTCCGAGGAGATGTCGCACCGCATTTATGCGTCCTGTGACGCGTTCCTGATGCCGTCGCTCTTCGAGCCGTGCGGCCTGAGCCAGCTGATGTCCCTGCGCTACGGCACGATCCCGATTGTGCGTGAGACGGGCGGTCTGAAGGATACGGTCTATCCGTACAACGAGTTCGAGCACACAGGCACAGGCTTCAGCTTTACAAATTACAATGCGCACGAGATGCTGAATACGGTCCGCTATGCGGAGCGGATCTACTACGACCGCAAGATTGAGTGGAACCGTATCGCACAGCGCGCGATGGAGCAGGACTTTTCCTGGGAGGCTTCCGCGAAGAAGTACCAGGAGATGTATGACTGGCTGATCGGATAAGAAGCCCGGGATTTTTGCACAGATTAATAAGCGAAAGGGGGGTGCGTCAAATACCGCACTCCTTTTTGCTATCTATTCAAGATAAAAATATATTGACTTTCAGGAATAGCATGCTATTCTGTATTGTTAGAACAGATGACTTCGATGCTTATGTGAGAATGGGCGGAATGCCAGGCAGCTACAGTGGATCAGGAGCTTGGAAGGGTAAAGCTGTTAGGAAGGACGTTTTATAAAAGGAGTATTGTATGAGAACAGCAGGAATCGACATAGGAACAACAACAATCAGTGCAGTTGTGATGGAACAGGAGCAAAAACGGATCGTGGTGTCCAAAACCATCCCAAACGGAAGCTTTATTCACACATCCAGGGAATGGGAGCGCATCCAGAATGTGACCGTCATCTGTGAGCGGGCAAGAGCACTGCTGGAGGAACTGCTGGGGCAGTACCCTGATATTGAGCGGATTGGGCTGACCGGGCAGATGCATGGAATCCTCTATGTGAATAAAGAAGGAACCTGTATCAGCCCCCTGTATACCTGGCAGGATGGAAGAGGAGAGCTTCCGGAGCTGGACGGGGAATCTTCCGTTTCGTGGATAAAAAGAAATCTTCATCTGCCGGTCGCCGCAGGCTATGGTCTTGTGACGCACTTTTATCACTGCAGGAAAGGGCTTGTTCCGAAGGAAGCCGCTGTTCTGTGTACGGTGGCAGATTACTTTGGTATGACGCTGACCGGAAGGCGTGTTCCGCTGGTGCACGCAAGCAATGCGGCCTCCATGGGATTTTTTGACAGTGAAAAGGGGCAGTTTTTGGAAGAGCTTGTGCAAGAGGCGGGCATGGATACGGCGCTTCTGCCGGAGGTGACTTCGGATATGGATGCCCTGGGGTGCTATAAAGGCATCCCAATCACAGTTGCAATCGGCGACAATCAGGCAGGCTTCCTGGGAGCTGTGGGGATGGTGGAACATACATGGCTGCTGAATATGGGAACCGGAGGCCAGATCTCTGTCCTTTCAGACACCTATTATGAAGCGCCCGGTATCGAGGCGAGGCCGTTCCTCGCAGGAAAGTACTTGCTGGCCGGAGCATCTCTTTGCGGCGGGAGAGCCTATGCGATTTTGGAGAAGTTCTTCCGCAGGTATGCCATGGCACTGGGAAAGCAGGATGAGGAACAGTACGACATCATGGCAAAGCTTCTGGATACGGCCTCGGACCAGTCAGACAGAATGAACGTAGTGACAACCTTTAAGGGAACCCGCGTCAATCCGGAAGCGAGAGGGCGTATCACAAATATCAGCGAAGATAATTTTACACCGGAGGGGCTGATCTGCGGTGTCCTTATGGGGATGGCGCGCGAGCTTTACGATCTGTATACTGTCATCCAGAGCGGAACCGGAATACCAGTGGTACATCTGGTGGGTTCTGGAAACGGATTGCGGAAAAACAAGGCGCTCCAGGATCTGTTCAGCGAGCTGTTTCAGAAACAGCTGATTCTGTCAGAACTCGAAGAAGAGGCGGCGTGCGGCGCTGCGGTATCCTGCAGTATTTCGGCATAGAAGGAGAAAATGCTATACACTGTGAAAATAGAACAGTAACATAGAACAGACTTGTTGGCGCGAAGCAACAGCAGGTTGCTTGTCAAAAGCCCTGGCGTAAGATTATAATATTTACATAAAAATCTTAGGAGGGTGTCATATGGAGATACGAGATATACTAAAGGAATTAAGAGAGAAACAACATCTTACGCAGGAGCAGCTGGCAGAGCGGGTGCGTGTTACCAGGCAGGCCGTCAGCCGCTGGGAGACGGGTGAGACACAGCCGAATACGGACACGCTGAAATTGCTGTCGCAGGAATTTGACGTATCCATCAATACGCTTCTCGGTTCCCCGAGGCAGCTGATTTGTCAGTGCTGCGGGATGCCGTTAAGCGAAGACAGCGTGATCAGCCGGGAGCCGGATGGAAGCTTCAACGAGGAGTATTGTAAGTGGTGCTATGAGGATGGCAATTTTGTATATAAGTCAAAGGATTCTTTGCTGGACTTCCTTGTCAGTCATATGCCGAATCCTGACAATTTAGCAGAAGAAGACCGCCGCTCTCAGTGTGACTCGTACCTTTCGCAGCTAAAGCATTGGAAATAATAGAACAAAAGGTTGCGATAGAAAACTATCCCCGCCGGAAGTTTGAACCAGGGACTTCCCCGGGGATAGTTTTTCCCTGCACGGTAACGCTCTATGCAGGCTGTTCCCCTATGGACATATTGCGGTACTGTGGCCGATTTAGCAGCGGCTAAACTTAGAGTAGATGAAATGCCCTGCTTCTCCGGTTTTCCGTAAGCTTAATCAGGACTGTAAAGCTGCCAAAACAACACAAACCGGGTAAGACGCCAGAGAATATAAGTACGCTGCATTTGAGCTGCTTTCTCCTATGATCCCCATACAGCACTTATCTATGGGGTTTTTGATCCGTTTTGCTTACGCGGTTCAGTCGCTACAGATTACGTTCCGCTTCGCGATCAGATACGTCGCTGTGAAGTAAAGTACATAGATCAGTGTCATGACGGCGGCCACGGAAGCTGCAATCAGGTAGATTTTGCCGACCTGGTCCGCGAAATCACACATCTGCATGAGCCTGGCGGCGATCAGCGCCGTTGGGACGGAGAGGAGTATCGGCACCGCAAATGGAAGGAAGAAAAATGAGAAAATCTGGCGGAACAGGGTACGGGACTGTTCCCGCGTTCCAGTTCCCAGGTTTGCAAGCAGGCGGTAGCGCTTTTTATCGTCTGGAAGGTTTGAGAGTGTTTTCAGTGCAAGGATCGCCATCACCATCAGCAGGAAAATCGCTGCGAGATACATGGCCCCCACCACAACGATGGCGACTGTCTCGAGCCGTTCCTGACGGCTGAATTCACAGAAGCTGTAGTCACAGACCTCTTTCTCAATCTCTTCTCCGGCTCCAAAAGCAAACTCATCTATGACAGTGGTTCGATAGGTCAGCTCCTGCTGAAGCTTTTTCAGAGAATCCAGGTCATAGCTTCCGTCAACAAGATTGTAGAATGCAAAATCAGATTCCGCGTGCATCTGTAAGACTGCCTCGTCGGGCACCACGACAAAAAAGAAAATGTACTGAAAAATCTTGTATTCCTCATAGGGTGCGGCGGTATAATGGTATTCCTTTCCATTTAGCATCGGCCGCGCCTTGCTCCAGTCCGTCTTTGCCATTTCCCGGTCATTGACAACCACGAAAAATTCATCGTCCAGTGTTACAGATTCGTATCCGAGCGGCTGGATATACTCATTAAAATCACTGAGCTTCATGTAATAATCATGCAGGAGGTTGTCTCCGGTTCCAGCGTAGCGGGTAAAGCTGTAAAAAAAGGATTCTCCGGTCGTATACAGAGCATAGCGGTGGCAGCTTTCGATGTCCGCATAGGTTTCAATCGCCTCCTCGGCCGCTTCCTGAGAGATCGCGTCCGGGTTTTGTACGTATCCGGCACCGGAAAGCGAAGACGCATACATAATGTCATAGGGGAAATCACGACGCAGCGCTTCCTCCTCCAGGATCTTGTCGATGAACGAAGTGTCGGCGCAGATCACGGAAAATCCAAGCAGCGCGGCCATAATGCCAAGCAGGACAGAGTTTGCAGTAAGAGACGAGGACAGCTGCCTCCAGAGGAAGGTGTTTGTGCCTCTGCTTTTGCGCCGCTTATTTTTAAGCAGCAGTCCTACGATCCCACGTGCAGCCGCAATGTGGAGTACCACAAGGGAGGCTGCGAGCAAGCAGATTTTCTGGAGCAGGTCAGAGGTATCAGATGCATTGGTGAGCAGCAGACGCTTCATTTCCTCATAAATGCCCCAAATATGGAACAACAGGAATGCCAGTGCAAGGAGTGCCAGGAGCAGCCACGTGCCTGGATTGCGAACACCCTTCTCCGTCTTTTTCTCTCCGTGAATGAGATTATAGATGCTGACGCGTTTCAGATACAGGGCGGAGCCAAGCGAGGAGACAAAAAAGATTGAGACCACGAGAATGACAGTAAGCCGCAAGCCTTTAGGCGAATAGCCGGAGACTACAACCGGCATTTCCATCAGCTTCATGATGAGAGCCATGAAGCACTGAAAAATCGCAAGTCCCATCAGGATACCAACGCCGAGTGCCACGCCGCACAGCAGCAGCGTCTCGCACAGGAACAGCGTCAGGATATTTCTTCGGTTCATCCCGAGCGTCAGATAGGTGCCAAATTCGCGCTTGCGCAGCTTTAGCATAAACGAAGTCGTGTAGCTTAAAAGAAAAGAGACAATCAGGAAGACAAAGACCGTCTCGACTGTGAGCATATCCGACATAGAATCGTAATCCTTCGCCAGAGCCTGAAGCTCTTTACTATAGGTAATGTTGTTGACCGCGAACAGGAGCGCCACCGTAAAGGCTACGGTCATGAAATAGATCAGATAATTTCCCATCTGCCGCCTGACATTGCGGACTGCAAGCTTAGTAAACATCGCATTCACCTCCCAGAGCGGATGTGACGGACAAAATTTCCCGGTGAAACTCTGCCCTGGAACGGTCGCCGCGGTAGAGCTCGCTCCAGATTTTTCCGTCCTTCAGGAAGAGGATACGGCCTGCATAGGACCCAACGACCGGGTCGTGCGTCACCAGAAGGATGGTAGAATGAAGCGTTTGATTCATCATCTGAAACGTTTCCATGAGAAGCCGGGAATTCTTAGAGTCCAGAGCCCCGGTCGGCTCGTCAGCGAGCACCAGCGCAGGATTCGTGATGATCGCCCGCGCGCAGGCAGCTCTCTGCCGCTGGCCGCCGGAAATCTCGTAGGGGAACCGGTTGAGCAGTTTTTCAACTCCCAGGGCGGCTGACACACGCTGCAGCGCCTGCTGTGTTTTTTCCAGAGATTCCCGCCGGAGGTTCAGCGGGAGAACAATATTTTCCTCAATTGTCAGAGTGTCAAGCAGGTTGTAATCCTGAAAGACAAAGCCGAGCTGATCGCGGCGAAAGTCAGAGAGCTTGTTTTCCTTCATCCGCGCAAGCTCCTGGCCCCGGATTGTGATCTCGCCGGAGCTTGCGCGGTCAATGGTAGAAATCACATTCAGGAGCGTACTTTTTCCGGAACCGGATGCGCCCATGATTGCCGTGAATTCTCCTTCCGTGACGTCAAAGGAAAGCCCGTCGAGCGCTTTCGTGACGACGGTTTTACTCCCATAATACTTTGTGACATTTTTTAAGCTTAAGATCTGATTCATAGTGGATTCCTCCGTTTCTGTGGATTGATGCGGATAGTTTAGCACAGAAGAAGCTTGTTTTTTCTAACACAGACCGGGAGTTTCCTAACATTTTTGTAAGAGAGCCTGGAGGAGTAACAGCAGCAGAGGAAAACAGTATACGCGGCTAATACGAAAACAAAATCACAGAAAATTCAGCGCCACACGTGTATACGCTCCCTCTGTGCTTGTAATTTCCAGGCGGATGTCGAGCTGGGTGCACAGCTCCTTGACGATATACAGGCCCATACCGGTGCTGCCTCCAGTGCGTTTTCCGTTAGTTCCGGTGTAACCGCGCTCCGTTACACGAGGCAGCTCATAAGACGGGATGCCGATTCCATCGTCCTCAAGCGTGATTTGTCCATCCTGTGCCGCGATACGGACATGGCAGCCGGGGCAGTACTTTGCACAGTTGATCAGAAGCTGCTTCAGGATAAACGTGACCGTGCGACCATCCGTGTGAAGCTCGAAATTGCCTTCCGTTTCGATATGGATTCCGGCAGCGATGAGCAGCTCCATCTGGCTTCGCACTGCATCCTGGATCAGAGCGTCCGCAGACACGTCACCGATCTGAATTTCCTTCCCCGGTGTTCGGATGCGCGCGTAGTAAAGGATACTCTCGGTCAGGTTGTCGGCACGCTTCAGTTCGCGGCGCAGCCGCTCCAGAGAGTCCAGGAGCACAGGAACTGCTTCCCGGTCAGGTTCTATTTCAGCATCCAGATGCGATTCCGGATTTGCAAGAAGCACACTCTCGATCACTGCCTCCTGCGCCTTTGTAAGGATCAGAGAGGAGGCTGTGAGCGGTGTTTTCATCTCATGAATCCAGCTCTCCACGTATTCACAGTAATCTTCCTTGTCACGCTTCGCCTGCTCCGCCTGACCAAGAGCGGAACGGGAGACGAGCTTCATCACGCGATAATACGCAAGCTCAATGGGGTCGGAAGGCTTCGGCAGCACCTCACCCAGCAGATATTTTTCCGGGAGACTGTCTGCGATGGAATCAAGCTTACGGAATCGCTCACGCGTCAGCAAAAAGGAGACTAGAAGCCACAACAAACATAGCAGCAAAAAGGAGAGTGCCATAATGAACAAAAACATCGGGTCCATTCCTGCGGCTGCAAAAAAAGCCCCGAAAATAATCAGCCCGATGGCAAGAAAGCACAGCGTGACAGCCTTGGAATAAAGATACTCAGAAAATCTCATAGGCGATACCCCACGCCACGAACCGTGCGGATATAATTTTCCGCGCCTATCCTGTGCAGCTTGTCGCGCAGGCGGTTGATATTGACATAAAGTGTATTTTCATCCACATACAGGCTGTTGTTCCACAGATCCTCAATGATTTCGGTGCGCGTGCACAGTGGCTTCTGCATCAGGCAGGCCAGGATGCGTGTCTCATTTCGTGTAAGCTCGGCCGACTGCTCCTGAAAATGAACCGTCATCTCAGTCAGATTGAGCGTAAGCTCCCGCACCTTCAGAACCGGACTGCTTTTTCGCTTTAAAAGCCGTGCGATCCGGGCGAGGAGCACGGAGGAATTGTACGGTTTCCGGATAAAATCATCGCCCCCGACTCCAAAAGCCACCAGCTCATCCTCCGCGGATTCCCGCGCAGTCAGAAAAATGACGGGCACGTCTGAGTGCTGGCGCAGTTTGCGGCAGATCTCATATCCATTCTCCTGCGGCAGGCCGACATCCAAAAGCGCAAGCTCACACGGCAGCTCTCCGACCGGCTTATACCCGTTTGCCGCAAGCAGCTCGCACAGCTCTGTCCGGATCGCGGCATCGTCCTCGATTACCAGAATTCTATCCATAGTTTCTGTTCTCTCCCTATCATTTTTGAAAATTCTAACACCCGGCACAGGAAAAAGCAAGCACGACGATCCCGTATTCTGATCGCTGGTAGCCGTAAACAATCATTTCTTTTCTGTCAAATTTCTTGCAGTTACGCACTTTTTTTGTTATAGTTTGAAGCAGGGAGTGGCTGTGGCTTTTTCGTTGCGAATTGGGATTTTCTAAAAGGAGGCAAAAAAATGCTCAGACTTACAGAGGTTACGGAAGATAATTGGCTTGCTGTGGCTTCTTTATCTGTAAAGGACCATCAAAAGAAGTATCTTGCTCCGGCAATCGGCATTCTGGCAAGGGGGTATGTTTATCGCAACTGCAATGCCAGAATCTTTGTTATTGAGAATGACAGCGTCCCTGTTGGCCTGGCGCTTGTCAGAGAATTTACAGAGGAACCGCTCGGCTACGAGCTGCAGCAATTTATGATTGATCAGCAATACCAGGGCAGAGGCTACGGTTCCCTCGCACTGCAGCTGATTCTTGAAGAATTGCGGAAAGAAAACCATTTTGACCATGTAGAAGTGTGTGTGAAAAGAGAGGACACTGCGGCCATTCATGTTTATGAAAAGCTAGGCTTTGTTGATTCTGGCTATATAGATGAAGAAGTGCCGGATTCTGTCAACCTGATCTGTTATCTCTCAGGAAATGGAGGAGGATTATAATGACGGTAATTTGTTTTGGAATTATAGCGATTGCCTGCCTTGTCATTAGTTGCCTGCAGCTTCATGAAAAAGGAGTTCTGCTTAATAATGCCTATCTCTTTGCTTCCAAACAAGAACGAGAAACAATGGATAAAAAGCCACATTACAAGCAATCAGGGGTAGTTTTCTTATTTCTGGGAATCATTTTCCTAATTGAGGCAATTAATGTGATTTTGCAAATAGAATGGCTATTTTATTGTGTAATCGTGATTGCTTTGGTAACGATACTATATGCTATTATTTCATCTGTAACGATAGAAAAGAGAAAAAAGTAAAAAACCTGTCCATAGATCAGCAAAGGATTTCATAATATGCCAAAAGAGGGCCTGAAATGAAGAACATTTACTTAATTGGCGGTACTATGGGAGTTGGGAAAACTACCGTGTGCCAGATTCTGAAAAAGGAATTGCCGGACTGTGTGTTTCTGGATGGGGATTGGTGCTGGGATATGCATCCTTTTCAGGTAACTGCAGAGACGAAGCAGATGGTAATGGAAAACATCTGCTTTCTGCTGAATCAGTTTATCCAGTGCAGCGCTTATAAGAATATTATCTTTTGCTGGGTAATGCATGAGCAGGAGATTATCAATGAAATCGTATCAAAGCTGCAGACGAATGGATGTCTGGTACACAAGATCTCGCTGATATGCGGTGCAGAAGAACTAAGAAAGCGGCTGCAGAGAGATGTGGATGCAGGGATCCGGACGGAGGATGTGATTCCCAGAAGTATTGCAAGAATTGACCTGTACAGGAAACTGGATACAGAAAAAATCGATGTTTCCCACATGACACCAGAACAGACCGCTAAGCAGATTGTGGAAATTACAAATCCCTTGTTTGGCTCTTAGGAGCCGAAACAAGGGAAAATTTTTAAGTTTCCACCGACTACTCTTATCCGGCAATCTTGCGGAAGTACGGTTGCTTCCCTTGTATCGCCAAGACCGCCTTACATCCTTTTGGATTAGCTGCACCTCAATAGCGATACTTCTTTCGTTTCACAAAGAGAAATACCGCAGAGATTACAACCGCCATAACTTCCGCAACTACAATAGAAATCCAAACACCATCAATCTCCCAAATCAGCGGCAGGAGCAGAACGGCAGCTACCTGAAATACCAAGGTCCTGAGGAAAGAAATTAATGCGGAAGTCACACCATCATTGAGTGCGGTAAAAAAGCCCGAACTGAAAATGGCGAAGCCCATAAACAGGAACGACAGAGCAAATATTTTGAATCCCGATGTCGTTAGTGTCATAAGTTCTATATCATATCCAACGAAGATCTTTGCCAACGGCCGTGCCGATAATTCCGCTGCTGCAACCATGCTGATCCCGAAAGCACCTATCATAATCAAACTTCGGCGAAGCAGCCCTTTTGACTCCTTATAATTTTGCGCACCGTTGTGGTAGCTGATGACGGGAGCCACACCAATGGAATAACCAATGAACGCTGCGGAAAAAATCATGCTCACATACATCATGACACCGTAAGCGGCAACACCGTTTTCCCCGGCATATTTTAGAAGCTGAATATTATAAAGCATACCGACAACGCTCATAGAAACATTGCTCATAAACTCCGAGGAACCATTTGTACAGGCTTTCAGAATTGCTTTTCCGTCAAACGTTGTTTTTCCAAGCTGCAAAATACTTCTGTTTTTTCGGAAGAAGTAGAAAAGCGGGATGACGCCGCCGACAAACTGACTCATAGCTGTAGCAATCGCCGCGCCTGCGAGCTTGTATTCCTGCGGCAAAAGAATAACCAGCACAGCGTCAAGAACCATGTTTGTAATACCTGCCAAAACAGTTACTGCAAGGCCAAGCTGCGGTTTTTCAGCGGCCGGAAAAAAGCTTTGAAATAAAAGCTGCAGCACATAAAATGGCAAAGCTGCCAGAATGATCCGGGCGTAAATAACGCAGTTTTCCAATAGCTCTCCTTCTGCGCCAAGTAAGGCAGATACCGGACGAATAAGGACAATACCCAATATTGCAAAAATCACGCCTAGAGCAAAGGCGACATAAACAAAAAGCGAAAAATATGCATTTGCTTTTTTCTTGTCACCTTTACCAAAGGTTTTTGCAACGATAGCCGTACCGCCCGTACCAAACATAAAGCCGACAGTCGCTACAATCATCAAAAACGGCATGATCAGATTGACCGCAGAAAAAGGCGTTTTGCCTGCAAAGTTTGATACAAAGAAGCCGTCAACCACGCCATAAATTGATGTAAATATCATCATTGCAATGGACGGCATGGTAAAGCGTATCAGTTTACCGTAAGTAAAGTGATCTGAAAGTTGAATCCTCATAATTTTCTTATAACCCGCCATGCTGTAAAATTGACATCAGCCGGCGCTGTATCCTGAATCCTCCAATCTAACATCAATGCTATATTACAGTTTTTCGATTTGCTCGCGAAACGAATCAATATATTTTTCCATGTATCCGATATGCGCGTTGATTTCGTCCTCGGTCCAGGACTCAAAAGCGTCGGCTTCTGCATCAAACAACCTGGCTACCGTTTTTTGCACATATTCCTTTCCGATATCAGTAAGAACAACTTTTTTCGCCCTGCCGGAGTATTGTTCCAAAAAGATAATATGTTTCTTTTCCAAATTGCGTATAGCAGAATTTACCGTCTGTTTGCTTATACCAGATTGCTTGTAAATATCACTGAGCAGACAATCCCCGCCGTTGTCGTAAATGGTATAAAGTACGATTGAAGCACTATCCGTAAGGCCTAATTTCAAAGACGCATGATGATAGAGGGAATCTAACTCGGCATTCAGATAGTTGATACGGTGAATTCTGCTGCAAATCTTCCTTTCCATGTTGTACCTCCAA
This sequence comes from Lachnospiraceae bacterium UBA7160, assembly GCA_002491565.1. Lineage (GTDB taxonomy): Bacteria > Bacillota > Clostridia > Lachnospirales > Lachnospiraceae > Choladousia. Next base: position 39,582 of record DKWE01000002.1, read on the forward strand.
AAGTATGAAATCGTACTTTTGCAGCAGATTATAGTATGATTTCGTACTTTTGTCAACAGGATTCAAAGAAAAATTACAAATGAGGTACGTCTGTTACAAGTAACAAGCAAAGAATATAAGCGTTTTCTCTTGTGCATTTTTCGGAATGTGCTCATTTATAGTTATAAATATACTTGTCCATCTTGAAATCCTCCAGTATAATATAGTTGCATAATACTATCGCTTCCCAATTGCCACATGCTGTTATAACTTGTTATCAGATTTTTCTTCCTGGGTAAACTCCATACAGTTCTGTAGGATGACATAAAACACAGTTGTAAGCAATGTTAGAGTTGGGGAATGCTTTGGAGAAAATATAAATTATACGAGGATAGAAGATGCTAAAAGAAATTGTAAATCGAAGAAGCATACGGAAATACAGGCAAAATGAGGTCCCTGTGGAAATGATTCAGCAGATTATTCAGGCTGGACAGCTTGCACCATCAGGAAAGAATAAGCAGCCCTGGAAATTTCTGGTATACACAGCACAGGCAAAGAGGGAAATTCTTATTAAGATGGAAGAAGGCATACAAAGGGAGTTAAATGGTAATTGTATGTTGCCAAATTCCGGTTATGGCTTACCGGATGCACAGAATACTTTGCGGATTATGAGGGAAGCACCAGTCCTTATTGTGGTCATGAATCCATATGGAAAGTCACCTTTTGAGAATATTACGGTTGATGAGCGTGTTACAGAGATCGTAGATTCTCTTTCAATTGGGGCAGCAATTCAGAACATGCTCCTGGAAGCAGAACGTTTGGGATTGGGAACGTTATGGATTGCAAATACTTGTTTTGCTTATCCGGAATTAGTAGAATATATCAAAGAGCCGGGACAGCTAATGGGTGCGGTTGCTCTTGGCTATGCGGACGAGATGCCTCTGCCGCGTCCGAGAAAAGCACTGGATGAGATTGTGGAGTATCGATGCCGCTTGTAGAGCAGCATTAAGAAATGCAAAGTACCGTGCGACAAAATAAATGCAAAGTGCTCTTTGAGAATAGTTCCTGCGATTAATTTGTTATTCAGGGGAATAGAGATTTTACAAATATTCCTTGACATACGAATAGAATTGTGATAGGTTATTAAAAAAGTTCAGGAGAACAGGGACATGCAGAGCTTACATTTTACAATGAATCATATGTACATGTATCACGGACGTACTTAGAAGTAATTGTGTTTCGATTGAATGCACAGTTACGCAGGTAGGTCTGATATGTCTGTGCATATGAATCGGTAGGTGTAAGTTATAATTCTGATAGAATGCTTGGAATAGCCGATGATTTTAGAAGTGCACTAGACATGTAATGTTTGGTGCATTTTTTGTTTGGAACGGATTGATTTCAGTTAAGCCGGAGGATTTATGGAGATAGAATTATTGAGAGCAAATATTGGCAATGCAAAAGAATTACATACCATGCAAGTAAAAGCATTCAAAGAGCTGCTAGAGAAATATCAGGATTTTGACACAAATCCCGGAAATGAAAGTGTGGAAAAAATAGAAGCACGTTTGAAACAGGACTTTACGTTTTATTATTTTATCTGTATCGGACAGCAAAAAGTCGGAGCGGTTCGCGTCGTTGACAAAAAGGAAGCTGTTAAAAACAAGAGAATTTCTCCTATCTTTATATTGCCGGAATTTCAGGGCAAGGGACTTGCACAGAAAGCAATCCGGTTATGTGAAAAGATACATGGAAGCGGAAATTGGGAATTGGATACCATTTTGCAAGAACCAAAAAACTGTCATTTATACGAAAAAATGGGATATCGACGGACAGGCAAAACAGAAGTCATTAATGAAAAACTTACATTGACGTTTTATGAAAAGAAGGAGGCAGATCAAACATGAATGTAATTATACTCGGCTCCGGCGGTTGTCTCAGCACACCAAGGGCATGTTGTAGCTGTCGTGTATGCACAGAAGCACGACAAAAGGGATTTCCTTATGCGAGAACAGGCTGCAGTCTGTTTATTGAGGATGCGAATATATTGATTGATACGCCGGAAGATATTAATGCTTCCTTGAATAATTCCGATATACAGAACGTGGAACGTATTTTATACAGTCATTGCGATCCCGACCACACAATGGGAATGCGTGTGATTGAACAATTGAAAATGGACTGGCTTGCCGCTTCATTGGGAAAGAAACCGGATGACCCGATAGAAATTATTTCTTTACCTGCAATTATCGAAGATATTAAGAAGCAAGGTACAAAGTACGGCTCATCCATTGCGTATTACGAAGCAAAAGGTCTTGTGCGTACAAAAGGAATTCGTTCCTTCAAAAATAGCAATATTTTGGTCGAACTGATTCCGGTAGATGAACAAGAGCACGTAACGATATTTATCATATCTTCTAACAGCAGAAAAATAATTTATGCTCCATGCGATGTAAAGCCGTTTCCTGAATCAGAGAAATTTCAGGATGCAGATGTTTTGATTATTGGCAATACAATCGTTGGAGATGTATTAAAAGACGGCTTTGTATTGAGCGAGGATAACCCGCTGAGAAAGGAATTATTTTCTTTAGATGAAATCGATACGATACGGAAGCAGTATGGAATCAAAGAAGTTATCATTACGCATTTGGAGGAGGACTGGGGAAAATCATATGACGATTATAGGGAATTGGAGAGAAACTTGAACTACATACATTTTGCGTATGACGGCATGAAAATACAGTTAGATGTATGAACAGATAAAGGAAGGATTCCTGATGAGATAGAGGAAAGACCTATCTGTTTCCGCAAAAGTATGATGCTGTAATAAATCACTTATGATTTTTCACGATACGCAAGGGGAGTACAATGATACATTTCTTTAAACGATTTTGAAAAATAACTGTTATCATCAAAACCGCATAGTTCGCATATTTGCCCAATAGAGTAATTTGTATTCCTGATCATATAAGCTGCATTTTGTAATTTGTAATTTTTAAGGTACTTAATAGGGGACTGACCAATAATGGACCGGAAAGACCGCATGGCCTCTGTTTTGCTGACAGAGGCTACTTGGGCAAGGTCCTCTAACATAATTTTTTCTCTGTAATGAGAATGGATATAATTCAGAATGAGCTGCACCCGGTTTTCCTGTACGTAGTTGTAGTTGTTGTCGTTATGATCGTAGATTATATTTTCGGGTAAATGGATCAGGATGCGGAATATATTAGAAAGCTCATTTCTTACTATGATTTCATAATCGGGCGTTTCTGAATAGACAGCATCCCAGATATTTGATATCAAAGACAGCAGCCTTGGATAGTTATTGTCGTTTGGTCTCAATGTGTAATCTCTTAAATTGTTGTTGCTGAGTATGGGCAATAGATATTTTGTGTAAAAGATACTGTCCTTATCTCCGGCAATTACAGAACCATCAAATGTTATAGACTTAAAGACAGAATTATGCGGCGAGTCATCGTTATACATGGAATGGAGCACATTAGAATTTATAAAGAATATATCTCCGGTTTTTAAACGATATTTCCGGTTTCCGCAGCCTACATTCACAGTGCCGTCTGTGACGAAGCCAATTTCAAATTCTTTGTGCCAATGCCAGTTTACATAATTATTTGTGACATCATCCAGATAAATTGCAACCGGGAAATTAGGGGAGCCTTGCAAGCCGGTTTCGTCTATTTGGGGCATGGTACTTGTGTCAGTTGAATGTATTCTATTTTCTTTGGATAATGAAAAGCATTCGGAAATAGCCATAAAGAAACTCCTTTGGTAATATTATTATAATTTTTGGGCAAATTATTCTATACATTCGCTTGTAAACGGTGTTATTATTATATCGCATTTTATGCGCACCTGCAATTTTTTTTGGAAAAACGATAGGAAGGGAGAAAAAATGATGGTTGATTACGGGAATTTTAAATGGCTAAATGAAGGAGAAATGAAAATCGAAGAGGATAAAATTGTTATGAAAGCGCCGCCGCTTACGGATTTCTTCTGCGGAGGAACGACGGAAAGTGAAGAAGGGGTTTTGCCGCAATCACTGTGCAATGCTCCGTATTATTACACGGAAATAGAAGAGGATTTTGTGCTTCAGGCAAAGGTATCTCATGATTTCAAAGATACCTATGATTCCGCGTCGATTATGGTCATGCAGGATAAGAATAACTGGGCGAAGTGCTGTTTTGAACTTACAGATTTCGGCACTCATGCAGCTGTCAGTGTTGTTACTAAAAATGGTCAGTCGGATGATGCGAATGGGTGCAATATTGATGGGCAGAATGCGGTCTGGCTGAAGGTATGCCGGGCAGGGAGCGAATTCTCGTTCCACTATTCGCTGGATGGGGAGAAGTATTATATGACCCGTTACTTTACGCTCCCGAACGTGAGCAAAATTAAGGTGGGCTTATTAGCTCAGGCGCCAACCGGAAATGGCGGAGACAGAATATATGAACATCTGAGCATTGAGCATAGAACTGTAAAAAATATTCGAGTGGGAAACTGATATGGAAAACAAGAAGATATACAGAAAAACATTACTGGCATGTTATTTGGGATTTGTCACACAAGCGATCTGTGCAAACTTTGTACCACTGCTTTTCTTAACCTTTTACACTACATATGGAATATCTTTCAGTAAACTTGCGCTGATTTCTACCTGCTTCTTTTTTACACAGCTTGTTGTGGATTTTATATGTGCAGGAGTAGTAGATAAAATAGGATATCGAATCTGTATTGTTACGGCAGAGATAACATCAGGGCTTGGACTTTTGGGCCTTGCCGTACTACCTGATTTCTGTCCGTCCCCTTTTATCGGAATCCTCCTATGTGTCATAGTATATGCGATTGGAAGTGGTATGACGGAGGTTCTGGGAAGTCCCATTATTGAGGCATGTCCTTTTGAAAATAAAGAAGGAATGATGAGTCTGTTACATTCCTTTTATTGTTGGGGATCTGTGGGCGTGATCCTTGTATCGACCGTATTCTTTGAAATAGTCGGAGTTGATAACTGGAGAATTCTTGCAGTGATATGGGCAGTGATTCCGCTTTATAATATTTTCAATTTTTTGACATG
>DKWE01000022.1 GCA_002491565.1 Lachnospiraceae bacterium UBA7160
CGGCGTTTTGGGAAAGTTTTAATATAGTACTCCTTGTTACGAAGGCAAATTTAATCGTTTAGTCTCACTTTCCTGCTGACCAGAGTCATGCAGCACGTAGGAAAAAATGGAATGCAAAGAATCAATATACCAAGCATAATAGCTCCTGATGCTTCCACTTCTTCCGCATATCCAAGGCCAAGCTGTCTCAGGCTGTCTTCAAATTTCTGAATAATAGCACAGACCGGGCAGTTTGCGCCTGCGCATTCATGCCCGGCTTCTTTGATAAAGAAAAGGGAGGAGAGAAGCATCATAAGTAAAATTGCAGCAACAAGCAAGCCAACAATCTTTCTCTGCTTTCCTGTATAACGAATATCTTCCACATTCCGATTTTCGTACACGATGCCTTCCTCCTTTCCACTATCAAATCATATTTTCCACTGCAAGCAACGAAGTAGCAAGCTTACAACACAGCCTTTCACACAGGACCTTTTCAATTCTTTCCAATTATAACATCGAATCCTCTTTTGTCAATAAAATGTAACATGTTTTCGATTTTCCTTCACATTCTTTTCACATTTTCTTCACACTTTTTGTTATAACAGCTTTTGTTCGCATAAAAAAGCAGGCAGCTTATATGCTGCCTACCGACCCGATACATTTAATATAAATTCACCTTCCGCGGTGCAATCCTGCGGATATCCTGCACGATGGAATCATCCAGCTCCACCTTGATCATTTCCTGGCCCTTTTCCTTGTTGAAGATCATGATATAGCTCTTCACCTTTTCGTCCAGCGACGTGTAATCCTTCATCTTCAGCCCCTGCTTGTTCCGGAATGCATCCAGCGCATGGGAATTGGACGGAGCGAGGATTTCCAGCTCTGACATGTCATAGCTACCCTGACGCTTCCGCCTCTGCTTGGAATAGATCGCATCAACATCCAGTTCGCCATTCACATACAGATATTCAAATTCGACCTCCAGCTTTGGCACAAAGAAGAAGCAGGCAGCAGCCATCGCCGCCCCCACCAGCAGTAAGGGCCAGAAAATCAAGCCCGCCACCACGCAAAGCGCAGTAAACGTAATCATGACACCCTTCAGCAGCTTTTTTCCGGCCGGCGTCTCACGTTTCACCATAATCTCTTTGTACGAATCTCCCATGTCTCATTTCCTCCCTCAACGTATAATTTAATTTCTATTTTTTCATCCACTGTCTCTGCAGTCACAGAACATTTTGTCCGCGCCTGCCAGGGCCAGGTGAAAAAGTATTCGTATCTTTTCAGTACCTCACAGATAGTAACTGCTTAACAGTTACAAATATCCATGCTGTACGTGCATAAATTCCATACGCTCTCTAGCTGTGCAAACAGAAAGAACTCCCACATGTTGTCTCAATCTTACGCACTCTCCTGCAGCAAATAGGTAAGGAATCGTGCAGCCATCTCCGGATTCTTTCCGTTCACCACGATAACCGCGTAGACCGGCTCCCCGTAATAAGCATTGTACTTCTGCATCATCGGTGCATTCTGAAGATTCAGTGCAAGCGGAACCTCATCCGCAGCTTCCTTCTGCGAAGCGTCCCTGACGTGCTCTGCTCCGGTCTCCTGCTCCGCTGTGTTGCCGCTGCCCGCTTCTGTCTCCGTCTCATCCTCGTCCGGCTGCGCCCCGTATACCAGGAGATCTGACCACTGCTCCAGCTGTTCCTCGCTCAGGACCTCCGTGAGATCTGTACAAGTGCCTGCCTCACGGAACCGCTCATAAGCCTCCGGAGTAAAAAAAGCAAGATCAATATCTCCGGCCGCTATGAGTGCCGTGAATTTCATCTGGTTCGCCATCCCATATTGGGACATATCCTCCGCATTCAGCTGTACACTCGTATCAACGGTCACTACGTCATGCTCCCCGATCCCGCCGAGATACGCCGCAAAGTCCGTCGCAATCTCCTCAGATGGAACATCCAGCATATTGCAATCTACCATATATACAGAAACAAGATAATTGAGCTGCTTGTTGTGATAAATACTGACTCCAATCGAAATACAGCAGATGATTCCGAGGATGCCCACCATCAGAGGCTTATAATAATCCCAGATATAGACCAGCCTCTCCTTCCAGGTAAGCGCAGAAAGCTTCTTCCATTCCTCACGTATAATTTCTCCGATTGACTGATGATCCATGCCCTTCTCCTTCTTCCTGTACATTATAAAAGCCCATCCTGAATGTCAACCCGTATGAACAAAAAGGCCTCTGCAATTTACGAACATCGGACAGAATTACGAAAATACTGCGTATAACGCAATTCATGGGGCTTTCTCTTTGGTGTGCCTTTACCGAACACCGCAAGTACGATTGTAACATAAATGAGGGTAAACGTCCATTGTTTACCCTCATTTTATATTTTTTTAACAGTTTAGGTGTAAGGCACTATGAGCTGACTGCTGCTGCCTTTTGCGCCCGTCAGTCCTTACATCATGCCCATGCCGCCCTGACCGCCTGCCGGCATAGCCGGAGCGTCTTCCTTGATAATTCCGACAACAGACTCTGTGGTCAGCAGCGTAGAAGCAACGCTCGTCGCATTCTGCAGTGCGCTTCTCGTTACCTTCGCCGGATCAAGGATGCCAGCCTTTACCATATCCACATACTCTTCCTTGTAAGCATCGAAGCCGACACCTACCTCAGACTCCCGTACCTTATTTACAATGACGGAGCCTTCCAGGCCTGCGTTTGCAGCGATATGGAACAGCGGAGCCTCAAGTGCCTTCAGCACAATCTTCGCACCTGTCTTCTCATCCCCCTCCAGAGCTGCTGCCATCTCAGCTACCTTCTTTGCAGCATGAATGTAAGCAGAGCCGCCGCCAGCGATGATGCCTTCCTCTACCGCAGCCTTCGTTGCGTTCAGCGCATCCTCCATGCGAAGCTTTGCTTCCTTCATCTCAGTCTCAGTAGCAGCGCCGACACGGATCACTGCTACGCCGCCTGCCAGCTTTGCAAGGCGCTCCTGCAGCTTCTCACGGTCAAACTCAGACTTTGTCTCCTCGATCTGCGCACGGATCTGAGCGATTCTCGCCTGAATTGCTTCTTTCTCTCCGGTACCATCTACGATCACGGTATTCTCTTTCTGAACCTTTACAGACTTCGCATGGCCCAGCATCTCCATCGTCGCATCCTTCAGCTCAATGCCGACCTCATCAGAGATCACCTGGCCGCCTGTCAGGATCGCGATATCCTGCAGCATTTCTTTTCTTCTGTCACCATAACCCGGAGCCTTGACACCTACTACCTGGAAGGTACCACGCAGCTTATTGACAATCAGTGTGGTCAGAGCCTCACCCTCGATATCCTCAGCAATGATCAACAGCTTTCTTCCGCTCTGTACAATCTGCTCCAGAAGCGGCAGAATCTCCTGAATGTTGCTGATCTTCTTATCAGTAATCAGAATGCACGGATCGTCCAGAACTGCTTCCATCTTCTCCATATCCGTTGCCATGTAAGCGGAAATGTAGCCTCTATCGAACTGCATACCTTCTACCAGATCCAGCTCGGTCTGCATTGTCTTGGACTCTTCGATTGTGATAACGCCATCACCTGTTACCTTCTCCATCGCATCTGCGATCAGCTTTCCAACTGTCTCGTCTCCGGAAGAAACCGCTGCAACTCTCGCGATCTGCTCCTTGCCGTTTACGCGCTCGCTCATCGCCTTGATCGCTTCAACTGCTTCATCCGTTGCTCTCTTCATTCCCTTGCGCAGTACAATCGGGTTTGCGCCTGCTGCCAGGTTCTTCATTCCCTCATTTACCATCGCCTGAGCCAGTACCGTTGCAGTCGTCGTGCCATCGCCGGCCACATCATTTGTCTTGGAAGCAACCTCACGGATCAGCTGTGCACCCATATTCTCGAATGCATCCTCAAGCTCAATCTCCTTCGCAATTGTCACACCGTCATTGGTGATCAGCGGTGTACCATACTGCTTGTCAAGTACTACGTTTCTTCCCTTCGGCCCAAGGGTTACGCGGACCGTATCCGCAAGCTTATTTACGCCTGTCTCGAGTGCCTGTCTTGCCTCTGCACCAAACTTAATTTCCTTTGCCATGATGTCTCGTCTCCTTTTCTTTTCCTGGCTGTCTCTTTTTCTCATCTGCCCAAGCCGGTCTGACCCGATTGGCCCTCTGTCTGAACGATTTCACTGCTTCTCTCTCAGACAGCTACAGATTGTGGAACAGTCCTTATTTCTCAACAATTGCAAGAATATCGCTCTGCTTTACAATGATGTATTCCTCATCTTCCAGCTTTACTTCGTTTCCGGAATACTTCGAATAAATAACCTTATCGCCGACCTTCACCTGCATAGTAACTTCTTTCCCGTCTACCATTCCGCCCGGGCCAACTGCGATTACTTCCGCTTCCTGCGGCTTTTCCTGCGTCTTGCTCGTGAGAATGATGCCAGATTTCGTTGTCTCCTCTGCCTCAAACTGCTTCAATACAACTCTGTCGCCTAACGGTACTAACTTCATATTTTATTCCTCCTTAGATGATTCAGCTCTAATTCCTTATTAGCACTCATCAAGGTCGAGTGCTAATCAACACTGATATATTAGTGAAATTAGCGCAAGAATGCAACTGCAGAGAACTGAGTACATTTCCGATTTTCACTACTAATTCTCTTATATGCTCAAATTATCTCTTGTTTTCTCATCAATGCTCATTTTCTTTTGAATTTCACTTTTCTATTGCTCCATATTCCTCTATGTAGCTTTCCAGTCGGCAACGGCCAAACAAAAAACAAGACAGACCAGATGCCCAAAAAGCATCCGTATCTGTCCTGCAGACTTCCTATCTATTTCCCATTATCATTCACGCTGAACAGCCGTTTGACCCACGGCGGCGCTCAAGCATACCGGTATAAATCAGGCACCGGGCAGACACTGCCATTCCAAAACACTCAGAGTTCCTTTGCCCTGGCTTTCTTAATCTGCTCCAGCTCATCAAACACCACATCATTGAGCACCTTAATATAGGTCCCCTTCATCCCGGAGGAACGCGACTCAATAACCCCCGCACTCTCGAACTTCCGCAGTGCGTTCACGATAACCGAGCGCGTAATGCCGACCCGATCCGCAATCTTGCTGGCTACCAGGATCCCTTCCGTCCCGTCCAGCTCGTCGAAGATGTGAATGATCGCTTCCATTTCCGAAAATGAGAGCGTACTGATCGCGGATTTGACAATCTGAATCTTCCGGTTCTCCTCCGCATTCTCCTCATTCACCGAGCGCATCATTTCCAGACCGACGACCGTTGTCCCATACTCACTGAGAATGATGTCATCGATCTCATACTGGCTCCCCCACTTATACATAAATACTGTGCCAAGCCGCTCCCCGGCAATGTCAATCGGATTAATGATCGCCTGATATTTCCGGACATTCTCCCCCTCGAAGCCCAGCGTCTCCAGATTCACATTTTCCTTTGTCGAAAGAACCCCCAGAAGACGCTCATTTAACATCGGGTCGATGAATCCTCCGACCTTATCCACAATCAGCTCTCCGATCTCCTCCACGCCCTCACACAAGCCTACACCCAGCACTTTGCCTTTGCGGCTGATCACCAGAATATTAGAATTCAAAATTCCCGTAAGCACGTCGCAAATATCATTAAAGACTACCTTGCTGGTGTTATTGTTGTGTAGGAGCTGGTTAATCTTTCTGGTTTTATCCAGTAATTGTACACTCATCTCCGACCTCCTCTACACACTCTGGTTCCTTATTAGCTATTTTTATAGTAACACACAATTTTCAGGAAATCAATGTTCTGAGTGTTTATTGGCAAATAAAAATCTTTATACTTCCTCTTTCTCACACACATACCCGCATTCCTTGTCCGCACAGGCAAGGCGGCTGCCCTTGACCACCATGTATCCGCCGCATTCCGGACACTTTTTTACTACCGGACGGGCCCAGGACATGAAATCACACTCCGGATTGCCCTCACAACCATAGTACTTGCGCCCCTTCTTTGTCTTGCGCAGCACGATATCCTTTCCACATTTCGGGCACGGCACCCCGATTTTTTCCAGATAGGGCTTTGTGTTGCGGCATTCCGGAAAGCCAGGACAGGCCAGAAATCTCCCATGCGGCCCGTACTTCACCACCATATTCCGTCCGCACTCCTCACAGATCACATCCGACACCTCATCTGCGATTTCTACCTTCTCCAGGTTCCGCTCTGCCTCCTTTACCGCCTCGTCCAGATCGGGATAAAAATTCTCCACAACCGTCTTCCAATTGATTTTCCCTTCCCCGATAGAATCCAGCAGCGATTCCATATTTGCGGTAAAGCTGACATCCACAATGCCAGGGAACGCGTCCTTCATGATATGGTTGACAATCTCTCCAAGCTCCGTCATATACAGATTCTTATTTTCCTTCGCCACGTAACGGCGCGCAATGATCGTCGTAATCGTCGGCGCATACGTACTCGGGCGTCCGATGCCAAGTTCTTCCAGCGTACGGACCAGCGAGGCTTCCGTGTAATGTGCCGGCGGCTGTGTAAAGTGCTGGCTGCTTTCCAGCTTCTTCAGCTCCAGCTCCATGCCAGGCTCAATTTTCCCGGTGATTACGCAATTCTCCTCCGGTTCCTCGCCGCTCTCTGTATAAACACTCCGAAAACCTTCAAATGCCACCCGCGACGCAGAAACAGTAAAACGGTATCCGTTTGCACCAATTTTGACCGAGGTCGTCTCGTAGCGCGCCGCCGCCATACGGCTCGCGGCAAAACGCCTCCAGATCAGCTGATACAGCCGGAACAGATCCCGCCCCAGCAAATCCTTGATCTCTGCCGGAGTGCGGCTGATGTCTGTTGGCCGGATCGCCTCGTGTGCATCCTGAATCTTCTTCCCGCTCTCTGCGGCTTCCACCTGCCCGGCAAGATATGCTTCGCCATACTGTTTTCCGAGATACTCCCGCGCCGCCGCGGCAGCTTCCTCGGAAACACGTGTCGAATCGGTACGCAGATAAGTGATCAGTGCCACTGTACCCTTTCCCTTCAGCTCCACGCCCTCGTAAAGCTGCTGTGCCAGACGCATCGTCTTCTGCGTCGAATAATTCAGCACATTGGCTGCCTCCTGCTGCAGGGTACTCGTCGTAAACGGCAGCGGCGCCTTTTTCGTCCGCTCTCCGTGCTTTACCTCTTCCACGGTAAACGCGGCATGCTCCAGATCTCTCCGGATCTCCTCCAACATTGCCCCAGAATCAATCGCAAGCTTCTTATCCTTCCCATAGAACTTTGCAGTCAGCGGATGCTTTTCTCCCGGCACCGCCAGCTGCGCGTCCAGCGTCCAGTACTCCTCCGGAATAAATGCATTGATCTCATCCTCGCGGTCCCCGATAATCCGCAGCGCGACAGACTGTACACGGCCTGCACTTAAGCCTCTCTTTACCTTCTGCCACAGAAGCGGGCTGATCCGGTATCCTACCATCCGGTCCAAAATCCGCCTGGTCTGCTGTGCATCCACCAGATCCATATCGATCGGACGGGCATGCTTGATGGATTCCTTCACAGCACCCTTCGTAATCTCATTGAACGTGATGCGGTTCTGCTTTTTCTCATCCAGCTTCAGCGCCTCCGCCAAATGCCAGGAAATTGCCTCCCCTTCGCGATCCGGGTCCGTTGCCAGATATACCTTGTCTGCCTTTTTCTCTGCTTTGCGCAGCGCAGCCAGGATGTCCCCCTTTCCACGGATCGTAATATATTTCGGCTCATAATCATGCTCTATATCAATCCCCATCCGGCTCTTCGGCAAATCACGCACATGTCCGTTGGATGCCATAACTTCATAATTCGCGCCAAGGAATTTCTTAATTGTCTTCACCTTCGCAGGTGACTCCACAATCACCAGATATTTTGACATCGCAATTACCTCTACTTCACTTTTACATAATAATTTCTCTCTGCCTCCCTCGCGAGTCCCTTTTTTTCCAGGGATAACAGACAGCCTCCCAGCTCTGCAAGAGAGAGTGATGTGCATTCCGCAAGCTCCCACAGGCTTTTCGAATGCAAACCGAGACTACTATACACTAAATTTTCGGAGGGTGCAAGTCTAATGTCTGCTCCCTTTCTCTTTTTTTGTGTCCGGTAATCTGGAAAAAACTGCTCCACAAAGCTCTCCGCAGACAAAATGAGACCTGCCCCCTGAGCAATCAGCTCATTACACCCTCTGCTCAGCTCGTCATCCAGCCTGCCGGGAACCGCCATCACAGTGCGTCCCTGCTCCAGCGCAAAATCTGCTGTGATCAGAGAACCGCTGCCTCTGCGCGCCTCAATCACCACGACAACCTCCGCCAGCCCGCTGATAATCCGGTTGCGCAGCGGAAAATGCGAACGCAGCGGCTCCGTCCCCGGCGGAAATTCAGAGATTACGCCGCCCTCCTGTTCCAGACGATCGAACAGACGCTCATTGGATTTCGGATAGCGCAGATCTACACCGCTCCCAACGATACCAAAGCTGTTTCCGCCATGCTCCAGCGCCGCCCACTGCGCTGCACCATCGATCCCATACGCAGCCCCGCTGACAACTTGTCCTCCCGCCTCCGCGATTGCGCCGGCGATCTGCTCCGCCAGTAACTTTCCATAATGTGTACAGACCCGCGCACCGACCACTGCGATATTCTTCTTCCGGGGAGCCGGCAGCTGCCCTCTGTAAAACAGTCCATATGGCGCATCCTTCAGATCCTTCAGCTGCTCCGGGTACTGTGCATTTTCACAGCTAATAAACTGTATTCCGGTCTCCTGCCGCTTATGCACTGTATCCTGCGGTGTAAATTCCCTTTGATACTTCCTGATTTTCTGTACCCATGGACAGCCTCTCTCTTCCAGGAGTGAAAGCTCCGCTTCCGTCGCCTTCTGCACTGCCTCCGGACTGTGGAAACATGCAAGCAATATCCTGCGGTGTTCCCAATAGAGCTGTGGAATGCTGCAAAACCATTCCCAACCTGCTTCCGTTGAACTGCTGTCCTTCTCTAATGCCATATGTGTACTCCTCCCACGATACCTGTATTTTTTGTCTCCTGCATTAGTTATGCCGTCGCGCTCTTGCTTAAACCTTCACCATTGTTACCGTTGAAACACCCTGGCAGGGAAGTAATGAATTGATTAAAAATCTCCTCACAGAAGCAGCTCAGAAGGCCTGTACAGAAGCGCCTCTGCCAGATGCTCCATCTGAATCTGTTCTGCGCCGGCGAGATCCGCGATAGTGCGAGCGACCTTCAGCACTCTGTGGTACGCCCGCGCAGTCAGCTGCTTCTGCTGGTAAATCTGCTCCATCCACGCGGTTTCCTCCTCATCCAGCGGGCAGTACTGTCCCAGCGCGGACGGCGCCAGATCGGAATTGAACCGGAACGCGGTCCCCGCATATCGGACATGCTGCACCTCATGCACCCGTGCGACCCGCCTGCGGACTTCCCCAGAGCATTCTTCCGGCTGCTTGCCCGTCAGTTCTGAAAACAGCATCGGCTGCGCATCCACATGAATGTCAATGCGGTCCAGCACTGGTCTGCTGATTCTCCCCAGGTAACGCCGCACATCCCGCTCCCGGCAATGGCATTTTTCCCGGTCAGGGTAATAACCGCATTTACAAGGATTTCGGGATGCCACCAGCATAAAGTCTGCTGGGAAAACATACGTTCCGCTGGTGCGGGAAATGCGCACCTCTGCATCTTCCATCGGCTGGCGCAAGATTTCCAGCGCCTCCATCCGGAATTCCGGGAGCTCATCCAGGTACAACACGCCCCGGTGCGCAAGGCTGATTTCTCCGGGCTTTGGGATGGTTCCTCCTCCGGACAGGGCAGCCGCAGAAGCCGTATGATGCGGCATCCGAAACGGCCGCTCGGTCAGGATTCCCTCCGGCGGAAGTGTCCCGGCCACGCTGTGAATCCGCGACACCTCCAGCGACTCTTCCTGTGTCAGCTGCGGCAAAATGGATGGGATCGCCTTTGCGATCATAGATTTCCCGGATCCAGGCGGACCGTTCAGCAACAGATTGTGCATCCCCGCAGCTGCAATCTCTGCCGCACGCTTTGCCACATGCTGTCCACGGATATCTGCAAAGTCCAGCAGATGCTCCCGTGACCCGTTCTGAAACTTTTCTTCTATATTAATAGACACCCGAGTCAGCGTTTCCTCCCCTGTCAGATGTGCGAGTACCTCTCCCAGATGCCGCACGCCATAGACCACAATTCCCTGAATGACTGCCCCTTCCTCCGCATTTTCTTCCGGTATCATACAAGCGGTACAGCCCGCGTCCCGTGCCTCCATCACCATCCCTAGGATCCCATGGATTCCCTGTACTCTGCCGTCCAGGCTAAGCTCCCCTGCAAAAAACATTCCGTCCAGACATCCCTCCGGAAGATAGCCATACGCTGCCATCACTGCTACCGCCACTGGCAGATCAAAGCCAGAGCCTGACTTCCGGATATCTGCGGGAGCCAGATTCACCGTAACTTTCTTTGGCGAAAGATGATAGCCAACATTGCGCAACGCCGTGCGCACGCGGTCCTGCGCTTCGCGCACCTCTGAGGTCAGGTAGCCCACCATGGAAAACATGGGAAGTCCGTCACTGACATCCGCTTCCACACATACAAGCTTACTCTCAATTCCACAAATCGCCGCAGACAGTACCGAACTAAACACTGACACCTCTTCCTGAGCATATAAACTGCTCTGTATTATTACTTATGCTCACCTATAAATCTCTTTTGGATTGTTATTATAGTTATGTTGTATTATATTACCATATGTATTCATTAAATGCAAGTCTCTTTCAAGCTTTTACATACTTTTTTTCCTTTTACGCATACTACGAGGAAAGCACATGGCTTCTTAGTAAAACGCAGCCCGATGGGAAATTATACAAAGAAGTCTGTCTGAATATGAATGGTACAGTATCCGAATATGCTGACCCGTTTATATTCAGAATAACAGTGCTGGATATAAACGTTGCTTCTTGATCGTAATATAAAAGGAAGAAGAAAGGAGTTCCCCATGTCTGAAATCGAAAAGAAAGGCACCGGCTCTGCCGATTCCACTTTCCTCCATGGTTCTGAATTTTCAAAAAGCATTTGCTCTGCGATGGACTGTACCGGCCTGATCCCGGCCCTCCCGGACTCAGAGGCGGAACAGGAGGCATATGAAGAAATGTATCAGTTTTGCCTTACCAATGCCGCCGCACGTCCTGCAGCTGCCCCGCCAACCGGCAGTGACCCGCTGGAATCTTGACGGGACTGCCACTACTTCAATTTCCACCAGCCATTATCAAAAAAGCAGGTCCAGCTATCTGAAATCTGATCAACTACCATGCTGCAAGCACAGGGTATTGAGTCTTTGTTCTACTCTGGTCAGTGCGAAATGTGTACCGCCGGCCCCAGCACCGCCATATATTCATGCAAGCATAGCTGCCTGGCTTGTTGCCCCTGGAAATAAAAGTAATACAAGCGTTTAAGATACAGCAGACTGCCTGGACAGCTGTAAAAATTCAGCGCTTCTGCGGGATTCTTACGTTTTTTTACTGTAAATTTATGTTGACTTCTCTGCTTTAAAGCATTATAATCGGATACAGGTTCCAGAAGCAGCTTGTGTTTGCTTTCTGGCAATTTAATTCTTTATCAGGGAGGTAACTATATTATGAAAAAAAATGTCCTTTCCGCGATTCTTGCTGCTGCAGCAGTTGGTGCACTCGCAGCAGGCAGCGCAAGCGCAGAGGAAGCAAAAACGTATACGGTAGGTATCTGCCAGCTGATGGAGCATGATGCACTTGGCGCGGCAACCCAGGGTTTTAAGGATGCGCTGACTGACAAGCTCGGAGATGCCGTCACCTTTGACGAGCAGAACGCACAGGGCGATTCCAATACTTGCTCCACGATTATCAACAGCTTCGTATCCAGCAATGTTGACCTGATTCTTGCAAATGCTACTCCTGCGCTTCAGGCCGCTGTTGCAGCTACCGATACGATTCCGATTCTTGGCACATCCGTGACGGAGTACGGCGTTGCACTTGGCATCGACGATTTCAATGGCACGGTAGGCGGAAACATTTCCGGTACCTCCGACCTTGCTCCGCTGGACGAGCAGGCGGCAATGCTGAATACCCTGTTCCCGGATGCGAAGAAGGTGGGACTGCTCTACTGCTCTGCTGAGGCAAATTCTCAGTATCAGGTAGATACGGTTAAGGCTGCGCTCGAAGAGCTCGGCTACAGCTGTGAATTATATGCATTCTCCGATTCCAATGATCTTGCGTCTGTTACGACGACAGTATCTACAGCTTGTGATGTGCTCTACATTCCAACCGACAACACGGCTGCCAACAACACAGAAATCATCAACAATATCTGTCTCCCGGCAGGTCTTCCGATTGTAGTAGGTGAAGAAGGCATCTGCAAGGGCTGCGGCGTTGCAACACTTTCTATCAGCTACTATGACCTTGGATATGCAACCGGAGAGATGGCATACCGCATCCTGGCGGAGGGCGAAGACATCTCTACTATGCCGATTGAGTACGCTCCGCAGTTTACAAAGAAGTACAATGCGCAGCTCTGCGAAGAGCTTGGCATTACCATTCCGGAGGATTATATTGCTATCGGCGCTGAGGAAGAAGCAGAGACCGAAGCTGTCACCGAATAATCTTCTATGAATCAACGACTGCCGCGCTGCGGACCTGTTATGTTTCTGTGGGATATGTTCCCGATCTGACCATCATGGTCCAGAACCATAGCTGGTATTGCGCGGCAGTTTCCTGCGATATAAAAACAGACCTTTGCAGATCCTGTCTGCACCGTCTGTTTTTTGTCGTATTATCGTTCAGCCATGCTGTATTTTCATTTCACAGCAGTGCAGCCATTACATAGCAAACATGTCTGTGGCTTGCATGGCATCACCTGGAGGAATCTACTATGGATATCATGAACCTGATCAATGCCCTGCCCGGTGCCGCCGCGCAGGGACTCATCTGGGGCATCATGGCCATC
>DKWE01000116.1 GCA_002491565.1 Lachnospiraceae bacterium UBA7160
TTCATGGAGCGGAAAAAAGTGAAAAAATCCGTCCAGCTGCTTCCCACCGGCACGGCGGTGGCGCTGATTACGGTCCTGCCGGAGCAGCTGCAGTCTCCGCTTCTTACGGCAGAATGGGAGTACCGGTTAAAGGAAGTTGAGCGCGGGGAACTGGAAGCGGACGCATTTCTGCAGGAGATCACCGGGATGCTGCGGGAGCTGGTGAAGAATTATCAGGCGGTCGAAGGTGCGGAGGTGCTGTTTCCACAGGATAAAGAAGTCGTTGGAAAATGCCCTCGCTGCGGCGGGAATGTGACGGAGAGCGGGAAGGGCTTCTTCTGTGAAAATAAGGACTGCCAGTTTGCGCTCTGGAAGAACAGCCGGTTCTTTGAGGCAAAGAAGAGGAAGCTTACAAAGGAAGTGGCGAAAAAGCTGTTAGCAGATGGAAAAGTGAAGCTGACGGGCTGTTATTCGGAGCGGACGGGAAAGAAGTATGATGCGGTGGTGATCCTGGATGATGATGGGAAACGTACCAGTTTTATGATGGAGTTTGAAGTGAAAAGGAGAAGTATGTCATGAAGCGGACGCTTGTGGAGCAGGAGACCATCCTTCTCTATAACCAGGCGGAGCCTTTGGCGGATGTCTATTCCCATGACCCGAAGCTTCTGGAAAAGCTTTCGCGGCTCTCGGAAAAATATCCGGACCAGATCATACAGAAGGACGAACATTCTTACACCATCCCGAAACAGTGCGTGTCCGTGCGGGAGCCGTACAGCGAAGCGCGGAGAGCGGCCGCCCGGGAGAGGGCGAAAAAGGGCGGATATAAGCCGCCAAAAAGGAGTAAAAGTTCCAAAACCAACTGATAAAATGCCCTGGCCGGAGGGGAATTTCCCTGTCCGGTGCAGGGCTTCTTATATGGGATTCTTATCCCATGAACAATATGCCGGACAGCCATGCCGGTAGGAAGATTTGGAGGCTGCCGGGAGAACCAGAGCTTCTGCTGTCTGCAGGAGGGTGGTTCTTAGGATTTAGGAAAGGAGTGTGACAGAAAATGGCCGAAAGGAAACTATCAAACCGGGAACGGATCAAGGAGATCACGGCTGGCATTGAGCAGGGGATCAAAGAACTGTTTGAGAGCGAAAAGTACAAAAAGTACCTTGCTACGATGTCCCGGTTCCCCAGCTATTCCTTAAATAATACGCTGCTGATCCATATGCAGATGCCGGATGCCACCCTGGTTGCAGGGTATGGCCGGTGGCAGAAGCAGTTTGAACGTCATGTGAAAAAAGGGGAGCGCGGCATCACGATCATAGCACCGACCCCGTACAGAAAGAAAATCGAGGAACAGAAGCTTGACCCGGAAACGAAGGCACCGCTGCTGGATAAGGATGGGAAGGTGATTACAGAGGAAAAAGAAATCAATATCTCCATGTATAAGCCAGTCAAGGTGTTTGATGTCAGCCAGACGGAGGGGAAGCCCCTGCCGCAGTTGGCAAGCGACCTAACCGGCGATGTAAGGCAGTTTGATGCGTTCATGGAAGCACTGCGGCGGGCTTCTCCGGTGCCGATCCGTTTCGAGAAAATGGATGAAAAGATGGATGGGTATTTTAACTATGAGAGCCAGAGCATCGCTATCCGGGAGGGGATGAGTGAGGTACAGACAGTCTCCGCTGCGGTACATGAGATGGCCCATGCCATCCTGCACAATTATGAGAAGCAGAGACAGGAAGCATCTGCTGGGATGGAAGGTAAGGAGCCGCCAGAGCAAAAGGACCGGCGAACAGAGGAGGTTGAGGCCGAGAGTGTTTCCTTTGCGGTCTGCGCTTTTTATAATATTGATACGGGTGCAAACAGCTTCGGCTATCTGGCCTCCTGGTCTAAGGGAAAGGAACTGGCGGAACTAAAAGCCAGCCTGGAGACGATCAATAAAACGGCAGGCAGTCTGATTAAGAGTATCGACGGGGATTTTAAAGAGGTTTGCAGGGAACGGGGGATTGATTTAAGTGTAAAGGAAGGACCTGAAAAAGACCCTGTTCTGAAACTTGCCGCAGAGCTGGATCAGTTTTCCTATGATTATGATACCTATGAGTATTGGGATTCCGTAGAAAACAGGGAAGAGGGAACGGATCAGATTGTACAAAGCATCTTAAGGAAGGATGTGCAGCCTATTTTAGAATGGCTGGCGGACGTTATAGAGGAGGCAGATGAGGAATATGCCCCGAAGGCAAAGGAGCTGTCAGAGCGGCTAGATGCGCTGGTATCCGGGAAGGAAGGGCCGGAGATTTCGGCGGGGCAGAAAACAGAAGAGAAAGAGATGGATATCCTAGCGGAAGAGGAACGCAAAACGGAAGAGGCGAATATTTCAGAAGAGCAGGTGGACGGGGCGGAAAAGAAAGATGTAGCTATAGAACAGGAACCAGAAAGAAAAGAATCCGATAGCCTGGCAGGAAGAGAAAGCGAACCTCAAAAGCCTGAGATGCTAGCGGATCAGGAAAGTGCCGTCCCAAAGCCTGAGACACTGGAAGTGCCTGAAGCTGCAATACAGGGAGATCTTTTTGACAGGATAAAGGAAGCGCTGTACAGCCAGGCTTCCAGTGAGGAAGCCGCATTTTCCATAAATCAGGGAAAACAGTATCTGGCAGTTCAGACCTGTGCGGACGGGTACGATTATACCTTTTTTAATGCTGATTTTGAGGGAATGGACGGCGGCCAGCTTGACCGCCCGGAAATACCGATGTCAGTTGCAGCATGGATACTTCTTAGAGAGGAATATCTGGAAGATGTAGAGGTTGCGCCGTTTGATTTTGACACTCTGATGGAGCAAGGGGAGCTTATGGAGCAAAAGCGTGTGGCGGCGGCGCAGGCAAAAGAGATTGTGCAAGGCATCCTCGTACAGTATGGACTGCAGGATGAGGTCAAAATCACTGGGCTTGAGGTTTACAGGAACCTGTACGGGAAATCGGCTCCATTGCGCTATGATATTCTGGTTGGTTATGAGGGGAACATGAAAGAGGAGGATTTCTATGATATCCTGCAGGAAACCAATCATTCGATAGGGGGAAATTTTGCACATTTTACCCCTATTACACCAGGAGAAAGCGGGACGCTGGAGGAATATGTTGCCCGGCTAATGGAGAAGTATGGGGATGGGGCAGTACAGATTGATACGTTAGATCTGTCAAAGCAGAAGCTGGACGAATATCCGCTTCCGGATACAGGGTTACGCATAGAGGATTTGGAGGCGGCAGGATACCGGGATGGCGATATGCTTCCGATCTCAAAAGACCGGGCCGGGGAACTGTTTGATAAGGACCTGACAGTGTATTCCATTGCAGGTGACGGCAGCGCAGAAATGATTTTTGAAAAAGAAGAGATGGATTTGCCGGAATCAGGCAGCTTGTTCGCGGTATCAAAGGAGGATTGGGAGGAAAGTACCGATTTTCATGCGGAGATCATGGAACGGCAGGAGCATCAGGAAGAGCGGGAACAGGCTTTTCTTTCCTATAAAGGAGACTGCTTTGCAATTTATCAGGTCAGAGAAGATGCAGCGGACCGGATTCGCTTCATGGGACTGGACTGGCTGGAAGAAAAGGGTATCCCGGTAGAGCGGGCAAATTATGACCTGGTTTATACCGGCGAGCTTACTGCGACGGGGGATACTGGCCGGAGGCTGGAGAGCCTGTATGAACAATTTAATATCCATCATCCGGCAGATTACCACAGCCCGTCGCTCAGTGTCAGCGATATCATTGTGGTAAAGCAAAGCGGCGTGCTATCCTGCCATTACTGTGACCGCATCGGGTTTCAGGAGATTCCGGGCTTCCTTCCCGGAGAAAATTATCTGAAGGCGGCAGAGATGGCGGTGGAGGACGATTACGGGATGATTGACGGGATCATTAATAATGGCTCGAAGGAGCAGCCCACGGTGGCAGAGCTGGAACAGCAGGCGAAATCCGGCCAGCCTATTTCCCTGATGGATTTGGCGGATGCGGTTCACCGGGAACAGGCAGGAAAGAAAAAGTCAGTGGTGGAGCAGCTGAAAAGCAGGCCGGACCAGAGGCAGAAAAAAGTAACGCAGAAGCAAAGAGATGGGAGGGAGATTTAAAATGGACGTATTTACGTTTGAAGAAAGGAACCTGGTGTGCATCTATAATACCGGGAACCGCAGGGGTGTGATTGCCGCCCTGGAGGAGATGAAAACGTACCTGCAGGAGGATGAGGAGGAGCTTAGGGCGCTCACCGATTCTGTGATCGGGAAGCTTGCTGCAATGACAGACGATGATTTTTCAGAATTGGAGCTTTACCCGGATTTCTAAAATAAGGAAAAACCAAACGGCGGCCATCTGGCCGTCATTTCTTTTGCCAGAAAAGGAGGGGAATTATGGCAAGCAAAGCAGAAATGTATGCGCAGATGGCCGACCAGGCAGCGGTTCAGGTTACAAAAAGCTGGCAGGAATGGACGGCATTTCTTACTACGGCATCGCGTCTTTATAAATACCCTTACCATGAGCAGTTGATGATCTATGCCCAGCGCCCGGATGCGACGGCGTGTGCAGAGTATGACCTTTGGAATAAGCGGATGGGAAGGTATATAAAGCGTGGCTCCCGGGGAATTGCCCTGGTGGATGATTCCGGGGACCGCCCGCGGCTGCGCTATGTATTTGACGTATCCGATACCGGGGAACGGGAGCAGTCCCGGCGTCCGTACCTATGGGTAATGCAGCCGGACTATGCAGGGCGGGTGATGGATATGATCGAGCAGCGGTACGGGGTGCCGACGCAGGGAGATCTGGTACAGCAGCTGGCCGACCTTGCGGGCAGGCTTACGGAAGATTACTGGCTGGATCACCGGCGCGATATCCTCCGCATCGTTGACGGTTCTTTTTTGGAGGAGTACGATGAGTTCAACATAGGACTTCAATTTAAATCAGCCGCCACGGTGAGCATCACCTATTCCCTGATGTCAAGGTGCGGGCTGGAACCGGGTGAATATTTCGACCATGAGGATTTCATGGCGATCTTTGATTTTAACACGCCGGGGACGGTGGCCGCGTTGGGGACGGCGGTCAGCCAGATCAATCAGCAGATTCTGAGGCAGATCGGGGTCCTGATCCAGAATATTGAGCGGGAAAAAGCCGCAGAGAGGAGCAGAGCATATGGAGAACAGACTGACTTACACACAGAACGGGGATTATCTGATCCCGGATTTGAAGCTGCAGGGAGGAGTGGAGAAGCCGCTGGGCAAGTACGGCAGGATGCGGAAAACTTACCTGAAGGAGCACAGGCCGGTCCTGTACAGCCAGCTCCTCCTGTCCGAGAAGCTGTATCCGCACCTGCAGGAGACGGACGAGGCAGCGAACAGCCGTCTGGAGCAGATGATGCCGGGGCTGATGGAAGCGGCAGGGGTAACGGAGCAGCTCAAGGCCAGCGACATGATGCAGTGGGTAGGGCTGATGAACAGCTGCAAGGCCCAGGCGGAGGAGATTATCCTGAAGGAACTTATCAACAGCTGACATTAAACCTGTTCCCGACACAGGAAGAGCAGATTCAGAGGATTGAAGAGTCTGGCATACAGCAGATGCCAGGCTCTTTTTCTGTTTCAGATGCAGAAATTGATGCGGAGCTGAAAGAAGGCTCAGGATTCCAGGGCAGTAAGATACGCATTTATGCGTTATACCAGCACCAGCCGGATGTAAAGACGGTGATTGCATTTTTGAAAGAAGAATATGGCCCCTACTATGGCCACAGTTATACCTATCCGGATGGGAAGAAAGGCGAGGTGCATTTTACCGGCAAGGGCGTAGAATTTTCAAAATGGGGCTATGAAAAAACGGTAAAGGTGAAGTGGCCGGAACTGGAAAAGCGATTGCGGCAGATGGTTACAGATGGAACCTATCTGTCAGGGGAAGAAAAGATTGATTATGAGCAGTTAGAGCTGAAATATATTGGCATTGTAGGAGGCGTCCCCATGCCGGTGGCACAGTTTGGGTTCCCTTCCATAGAGCCGATACAAGAGCAGGCGGTAAAACCTGAACAGACACAGGAAAGCAGCGTTTCAGGGGATGTTGTGGATACGGGAGAAACGGCGCATCCGGGTGAGGCCATAGAAGAGGCTACTTCCATAGTGCCGCCAGTAGAAGCAGCAAAACCGTTAGTACAGCCACGGCCTGAGACTCTGCAGGATGCCATTGATGCAGCCATCCAGGAATGGAACGGAGACGAGCAGAGCAAACGTGCGGTTGCCCGTTATATGAAAGACCATGCCAGGGAGAAGGATACGGCGGCCTGGCTGAGAGGGGAGTACGGGGATGGCCTTCCGGCTTTCCCGGTAACAGGGGATGGCGTTGCTGCAGATATCCCCTGGCCAAAGGTACAGCGCCGGATTGCCCAGCTTATCAAAGCGGATCGCTTTTTTACGCAGGAAGAGCTGGATCATCTGGAAGAAATTGACCCGGCAGATGTCCGGGAGCAGCTGGCGGAAGCTGGGATAGAGAATGGGGAAGTCGTACACCCGGAGCTGCTTGAGGACAGCCCGTTTATCCGGCAGGCAGCTACTGACGCGGAAAAAGCTGCACAAGGAGAAGAAAAAGCGCCGTTTGATCTGTCCGGGCAGCCGATATCCCGTATTGGGGATACGATCACAGTAGGGGAAGGCAAACCGTCCCATGAGATCGACGTTACAGTGACGGATGAGCAGTGGGAGGCTATCAGGCAGGCACTGCCGGAGGCTGAACCGGTGCAGGGTGAGATGATTCCTTCCTATCAAATAGGTGATACGGTCTATCTGGACGAGATTGCGTTTGAGATCACTGCAATCAGGGAGCGTGAAGTGGAGCTGCGCGATCCCAGCCTGCTTTATCCCATTTTCCGGGTAGAAAACAAAGAAAATTTTGAGCGGATGCTGCGGCTGGATGGTCGTAACACCGCTTTTTTTCAAGCAGCTGATTTACAGCAGCCGGTCTATCTGGAAGGAAAACCTTCTTATCAAACAGGAGATTCGGTGTTTGTGGTATATGGGGAACGCACGATTTCCGGGACGGTTGGCTATATCGGGGATATCGACGTGCGTGTGGATACTGGACCTTATTCCTGGAGCAATGAGGTGATAAACCGGAAACAATTCGAGGAAGGGCTGCGCCGGGACGGGCGCAATGCTTCTCTTTTCATACCGGAACAGGATGAAGTGGTGCAGCAAGGAGAAGAAGCTGGCTCCGCAGAAAAAGTATTGGAAAAGCCGGAACAGGAAAGCACTGCGGGGACTACGCCGGAAATGGTGGCAGAAACCACGACAATCTATCCGGGAGATAAGAATCACCTTCCCTATGATATTGTAGTGGAACGGCTGCATATTGGGGAGCCTGATCCGCCAGAGCGGGAAGGAGCTACGGCAGATAGCAGACCAGATGGCAGGGAAGGAGTTGCGACAGGTAGCAGGCCGGATAGCGGGGAAGAAGCTGTGGCAGACAGCAGACCAGATAGCGGGGAGGCAGAACCAGGCAGCCGCATAAGCGCAGAGAACTTTCGCATCACAGATGAGAACCTGGGCGTAGGCGGCCCGAAGGCTAAATTCCGCGCAAACCTGGATGCTATCTACCTGCTGAAAGCCCTGGAGCTTTCCGGGCGCAGCGCGTCCCCCGAAGAGCAGGAAACGCTGTCAAGATATGTGGGCTGGGGAGGTCTTGCGGATGCCTTTGACGGGGACAAAAGGGAATGGATCGGTGAGTACAAGGAGCTGCAGGCAGCCCTCACTCTAGAAGAATATGAATCTGCCAGGGCATCTACGTTAAATGCTCACTATACCAGCCCTGCGGTGATCCGCGCAGTTTATGAAGCAGTCGGAAGGATGGGCTTTACAGCTGGCAATATTCTGGAGCCGTCCTGCGGTGTCGGCAACTTTTTCGGGATGCTCCCGGAGGAAATGTCCGGCTCCCGTCTTTATGGCGTGGAGCTGGATTCCATCAGCGGGCGCATTGCAAAGCAGCTTTACCCGAAAGCAGAGATCACGGTGGCAGGCTTTGAGACGACGGACCGGAAGGATTTCTACGATTTGGCTGTAGGAAACGTGCCGTTCGGGCAGTATCAGGTGAATGACCCGGCCTATAACAGGCTGGGTTTTTCCATTCATAACTATTTTTTCGCAAAAGCTCTGGACCAGGTGCGTCCCGGCGGTATTGTGGCGTTTGTAACCAGCCGCTACACGATGGATGCGAAGAACCCGCAGGCGCGGAACTATCTGGCGCAGCGTGCGGAGTTTCTCGGTGCCATCCGGCTCCCGAATAACGCGTTCCGGGCAAATGCCGGTACGGATGTGGTGTCGGATATCATTTTCCTGCAAAAGCGGGATCGGCCTATTGATCTATCACCAGACTGGGTGCATCTTGGCATAAATGAGGATGGCTTTGCCATCAACAGCTATTTTATCGACCACCCGGAGATGGTCCTGGGGCGGCAGACGTCGGAGAGCACCCAGTACGGCAGGCAGGACTTTACGGTGGAACCGATCGAGGGATTGAAGCTTTCCGACCAGCTGCACGATGCGGTGAAATACATCCGCGGCACCTATCAGGAGGCGGAGCTGCCCGATCTTGGGGAGGGCGAGGAAATTGATACCTCGATTCCGGCAGATCCCAATGTAAAAAATTATTCCTATACGATTGTAGACGGAAAGGTTTACTTCCGGGAGAACAGCCGCATGGTGCGCCCGGAGTTAAACGCTACTGCCGAGGCCCGGATTAAAGGCATGGTGGCCCTGCGGGACTGTGTGCAGCAGCTGATCAGTCTGGAAATGGATGAATACGCGCCGGATACGGCCATACGGGAGAAGCAGGTGGAATTAAACCGGCTGTATGATAGTTTTTCTGCAAAGTACGGTTTAATCAATGACCGCGGCAACCGACTGGCCTTTTCGGATGATTCCTCCTATTACCTGCTGTGCGCGCTGGAGGTACTGGATGAGGACGGAAAACTGGAGCGCAAGGCGGATATGTTCACGAAACGCACCATCAAGCCGCACCGGGCGGTCACTGCGGTGGATACGGCCAGTGAGGCACTTGCAGTATCCATTGCGGAGCGGGCCAGGGTGGATATGGAATACATGTCCCAGCTTACCGGAAAGAATATTCCGGAAATACAAAAAGAGCTGACCGGTGTGATCTTCAAGGACCCGGCTTACCGGGACGATCCGCTTTCCGGCTGGCAGACTGCGGACGAATACCTGTCCGGCAATGTCCGCCGCAAGCTCCGCGCGGCGCAGCGGGCAGCGCAGGCAGACCCAATGTATGCGGTCAATGTGGAGGCACTTCTGGCAGCGCAGCCCAAAGATTTGGACGCATCGGAGATCGAAGTGCGGCTTGGGGCTACCTGGATTGCCCCGGAGTACATCCAGCAGTTTGCCTATGAGGTTCTGAAAACACCCAGACACCTGCG
Organism: Lachnospiraceae bacterium UBA7160; assembly: GCA_002491565.1. Taxonomy (GTDB): domain Bacteria; phylum Bacillota; class Clostridia; order Lachnospirales; family Lachnospiraceae; genus Choladousia. The sequence continues at coordinate 9,406 of DKWE01000116.1, forward strand.
CGGCGTAATTGAGATCAAGTATGCCGCATTTACGGCAGAGTGGCAGGTTACCGAGAAAAATTCAGTGGGCCATAACGATGTCGCAGCTTATACCACCTATGGCACAGACCGGGCCAACGCTTACCGCATCCTGGAGGATTCCTTAAACCTCCGGGATGTCCGCATTTATGACACGGTGGAGGATGAGGACGGCAAAAAGCGCCGGGTGTTAAACGCAAAGGAGACCACTCTGGCAGCGCAGAAGCAGCAGGCCCTCCGGGAAGCGTTCAAAAGCTGGATATGGAAGGACCCGGAGCGGAGGCAGGCGCTGGTGCGCCAGTACAACGAGGAGATGAACAGCACCAGGCCACGCGAGTATGACGGGAGCCACCTTGTCTTTGCCGGGATGAATCCGGAGATTACCCTGCGGGAGCACCAGAAAAACGCCATCGCCCATGTGCTGTACGGCGGCAATACGCTGCTGGCCCATGAGGTGGGTGCGGGAAAGACCTTTGAGATGGTGGCTGCGGCGATGGAGGGAAAGAGGCTGGGGCTGTGCCAGAAATCTATTTTTGTGGTGCCGAACCACCTGACCGAACAGTGGGCTTCTGAGTTCCTGCGGCTGTATCCTTCCGCCAACATCCTTGTCACTACAAAAAAGGACTTTGAGACCCGCAACCGGAAGAAGTTCTGTGCGCGGATCGCCACCGGCGATTATGATGCGGTCATTATCGGACATTCCCAGTTTGAGCGCATCCCGATCAGCAGGGAGCGGCAGGAGCGGCTTTTGCGGGAGCAGATCGCGGAGATCACTGCGGGGATTGCCGAGGTGGAGGACAGCGGCGGCGAACGGTTCACCGTCAAGCAGCTGGAGCGCACCAAACGGAACCTGGAATTACGGCTTGCAAAGCTGCAGGCGGATGGGCGCAAGGACGATGTGGTGACCTTTGAGCAGCTGGGCGTGGATCGGATGTTCGTGGACGAGGCGCATAGCTACAAAAATATGTTCCTATATACAAAAATGAGGAACGTGGCGGGCCTTTCCACCACGGATGCACAAAAATCTTCTGATATGTTTGCAAAGTGCCGTTATCTGGACGAGGTGACCGGGAGCCGCGGGGTGGTCTTTGCCACCGGCACACCGGTCAGTAATTCCATGACGGAGCTGTACACCATGCAGCGGTATCTGCAGTATGGGCGGCTGCAGGAGATGGGGATGGTGCATTTTGACTGCTGGGCTTCCCGGTTCGGGGAGACCACGACAGCACTGGAGCTGGCACCTGAAGGCACCGGCTACCGGGCAAGGACGCGGTTTGCGAAGTTTTTCAACCTGCCGGAATTGATGAACCTGTTCAAGGAGGTAGCGGATATCAAGACCGCCGATCAGCTGCACCTGCCGACTCCGGAGGTAGAATACCATACCATTGTGGCGAAGCCGACCAGCCACCAGCAGGAAATGGTGCAGGTACTCTCTGAACGCGCCGCCCGCGTCCACAGCGGGAGCGTTGACCCGTCGGAGGATAACATGTTGAAAATAACGACGGACGGCAGGAAGCTTGGCCTGGATCAACGTATTATCAGCCCGCTGTTACCGGACGAGGCAGGGACGAAAGTCAACCAGTGTGTAGCGAATATCCTGCAGATCTGGCAGGACGGGCAGGAAGAGAAGCTGACCCAGCTGGTCTTTTGTGATATCTCGACACCCAAAGCAGCGCCGTCAAAAAAAGCGGCAAAGACAGTCACCGGCAACCTGGATAACCCGGAGCTTCACGCACTGGAGACGGCAATCCCTCTGCCGGAGCAGGAAGCGGAATTTACCATTTATGAGGATATCCGGCAGAAGCTGATCGCACATGGCATCCCGGCAGAGCAGATCGCTTTTATCCATGAAGCGAACACCGAAGTGCGGAAAAAAGAATTATTTGCAAAAGTGCGGAGCGGCCAGGTGCGCGTCCTGATGGGCAGCACCTCCAAAATGGGGGCCGGGACAAATGTGCAGGACCGATTGGTGGCACTTCATGACCTGGACTGCCCGTGGAGGCCCGGGGACCTGGCTCAGAGAAAAGGAAGGATCGAACGCCAGGGCAACCAAAACCCGCTGGTCCATGTGTTCCGCTATGTCACAGAGGGAACCTTCGATGCGTACCTTTGGCAGACAGTGGAGAATAAGCAGAAATTTATCAGCCAGATCATGACAAGCAAATCGCCGGTCCGGGCCTGTGACGACGTGGACGAAACGGCTTTGTCCTTTGCGGAGATCAAGGCGCTGTGCGCCGGGGACCCGCGTATCAAGGAGCGGATGGATCTGGACGTGGAGGTTTCGCGGCTGAAACTGATGAAAGCGGACCACCAGAGCCAGCAGTTTCGCATGGAGGATAACCTGCTGAAATTTTTCCCGGAGCAGATCGAAAAGTGCAAGGGCTATATCCGTGGGTTTGAGACGGATCTGCAGACACTGGAGCAGCATCCGCACCCGGAG
>DKWE01000086.1:0-654 GCA_002491565.1 Lachnospiraceae bacterium UBA7160
GACCCCGCTGCTCTGCAGCGGGGTCTTTGATTCCTGATTATGTCATCCGTGTCAGTTCTAGTTTACCTGGTCACATCGCGCAGCTTAATGACCTTCGCCGGACACTTCTCTGCGCATTTTCCGCAGCGTGTGCACTTGTCGTAGTCGATATGTGCGACGTTGTTCTCGACCGTGATCGCACCGACTTCGCACTGCTTCTCACAGAGCTTGCAGGCAAGACATCCAGCGGTACAGACCTTCTTTACGGCTGCGCCTCTGTCATGGCTGGAGCAGCGCACCGCATACTTTGCAGACTGCGGGATCAGCTCGATCAGATGGCGAGGGCAGGCAGCGACGCACTGGCCGCATGCCTTACATTTATTGCTGTCTACACGAGCAACTCCGTGGTCCACGGTAATCGCTCCAAACGGGCAGACGGAAGCGCAGGTGCCAAATCCGATGCAGCCGAAATCACATGTCCACGGAGAGAGGCCGCTGCTGATCGCGGATGCACAGTCGTGGATACCGACATAATGGCAGCGCGCCGCCGCGTTTTCGCAGTCGCCGGAGCACTTCACATATGCAGTCATTTTCTCTGTCTGCTGCATTTCCACGCCGAGAAGACGGCTGATTTTTTCTGCAACCGGATCACCGCCGACCGGACATCCGTTGACC
>DKWE01000086.1:930-8147 GCA_002491565.1 Lachnospiraceae bacterium UBA7160
CGGAGCCTCCTGATGGATGATGGCAGAAGCCAGCGCGTCACAGCCCGCATACCCGCAGCCGCCGCAGTTATTGCCCGGCAGGCAGGCACGCACGGCTGCTTCCTTCTCATCTACTTCCACTTTAAATTTTTTATCTACCGTAACCAGCAGGATACCGATCAACAGCCCGATGACTGCTACTGCAACGGTAGCAATGATAATATGTGTCATCTCGAACCTCCTTTTTCTCTACAGTGACAGTCCCGAAAAGCCCATAAATGCAATGGACATCAGGGCTGCGGAGAGCAGGACGACCGGTGCGCCGCGGAACGGGAGAGGAACACTTGCCTCATCGATGCGCTCACGGATACCAGCAAGCAGTACGATGGAAATGGTATATCCGATGGCTGTGCCGAGACCGGCGGTAACGCTCTGCATGAAATTGTATTCATTCTGCACATTGGTAAGTGCCACACCAAGGACAGCACAGTTGGTGGTAATCAGCGGAAGATAGATGCCGAGCGCTTTGTAGATGGCCGGCGAGCTCTTCTTCAGGAACATTTCCACGATCTGCACCAGGCAGGCGATTACAAGGATAAATACAATGGTTTCCAGATACTCAAGATGGAGCGGAACAAGCAGAAAATCATACAGCAGGTTCGCCACACCGGAAGAGAGCGTGATGACAAAGATCACGGCTACGCCGAGGCTGACCGAGGTCTTGATCTGCTTCGATACGCCGAGGAAGGAGCAGATGCCGAGGAACTGGCTCAGCACGACGTTGTTGACCAGAGCGGTCGTGATAATAATCAAAATCAAGGATGTATTCATGCTTTCGGTTCCTCCCTCTTATCATTATGGCAGCCGGCCTTGCTGCAGTGATTGCAGCAGCCGTCACAGCCCTGTACCAGGTCGTTTGCATTTGTCTTGATATGGAAAGCATTCAGAATCGCAATCATAATGCCGATTACCAGGAAAGCACCCGGAGCCTTGACAAAGATCGCGATCGGCTCGTATGCTTCCGGCATCACAGCTTTGTAAAACAGAGTGCCGCTGCCGAGCAGCTCGCGGACGGCTCCGATGATGGTGAGTGCGATGGTAAAGCCAAGCCCCATGCCAAGGCCGTCAAACAATGCGAGCCCTGGTGCGACTTTATTGGCATACGCTTCTGCGCGGCCCAGGATGATGCAGTTGACGACGATCAGCGGGATGTAGATGCCAAGAGCAGAATACAGGCTCGGCACATACGCCTGGAGCAGCAGATCGACCACAGTGACCAGAGACGCGACGATGACAATGTATGCCGGGAGGCGCACCTGGTCCGGGATGATTTTGCGCATCAGGGAAATAATCAGGTTCGAAAAAATCAATACTGCCAGCGTTGACAGACCCATGCCAAGTCCGTTGACGGCTGAGGTAGTGACCGCAAGCGTCGGGCACATGCCAAGCATCAGGACGGTGCAGGGATTTTCCTTGACAACGCCGTTATAAATCCGTTCTACATATTTGTTCATATGGAAGTCCCCTCCTTACTGAATATTGGCTGCATAGAATGCAAGCGCTGTGTTGACCGCGTTGACGACTGCACGGGAGGAAGTCGATGCGCCAGAGACGCTGTCAATTTCATTGTCTGCCGTCGAACCGCCCGATTTGTTCAGGATAAAGGCATCCGTCTGTACACCGGCGAACTGGCTCTTAAATTCGTCTTCGCCGCAGAGCATGCCCATGCCGGCAGTCTCATTCAGCTCAGTGAAGGAGATCCCCTCCACTGCACCGTCTGCAGTAAGTCCGACAGAGAGGGTGATATTGCCGTCATAGCCGTCTCCGCTGGTGACACTGATGACATAGCCTGCGACAGAATCGTCAGAAGCTTTTCCAATCGCTACCTCATTGATAAAGGTCTTGCCAAATTTTGCGGTGTCATACGCAGCGCCTTCCAGTGCAGTGACTGCAGCGCTGAGAGAATCCTCGTATCCGAACGATACTGCATTCGGGCAAACCTCCTGATAAGAGGCTGCGTTGGCTGCCATTTTCTGCTCATCGATCCGATCCTTCGTCATAAGGTAGACACTGCTTAAGGCAAGGCCGGAGCAGAGGGTGATAATCGTAAGGTTCAGCGCCGCTTTCGGGAATTCCTTTTTGCCGGAAGCGCTCTTGCCGCGGTAGCCCATCGGCTTCGGCACGGAAATCTTGTCGATGAACGGGACAAACATATTCGATATAATAATCGCGTAGCTGACAGAGTCCGCCGCAGTGCCATAGACGCGGAAGAGACCCGCCAGGATACCGGTGATGGCGCCGTACAGCAGCTGTCCGCGTGAAGTAACCGGGCTTGTAACCGGGTCGGTGGACATGAAGAATGCGCCCATCAGGATACCGCCTCCGCACACATGTGCGATCAGGAATGCGGGGTCAAAGCCCTGTCCGCCGAAGAATCCCATAAACAGGGTAAACACAGCGATAAAGGATACGGGGATTTCAAAGGTGATGCCTCCGGTAATCCACAGGTACAGGCCGCCGATCAGAAGGGCGATGGCTGAACCGCCGATGACTCCGGGGGTCTGGCCAAGGTAGAGCTGTGAGACATTGATGACTTCGCCGGCCTTCAGCGCCGCAAGCGGTGTCGCAGAGCTAAAACCGTCCACGTTGAAGTTTGTCATGACGCTTCCAAATGAAATGAGCAGGAAGCAGCGTGCGGTCACAGCCGGATTCATAAAGTTTTTGCCAAGACCGCCGAAGAAGCATTTCACGATCAGGATTGCGAAGATACTTCCAAGCAGCGGAATATAGAGCGGAACAGCAGGCGAGAGCGAGAGGCTCAGCAGGAGACCGGTTACAACCGCGCTTCCGTCCTTGATAGTAAGTCCTTTTTTCGCAATCTTGTCAAAGATCAGCTCTGTCAGAACGGCAGAAGCGACGGAGACAAGCAGAATCAAAAATGCGTGCAGCCCATAGCGCAGGATGCCAACGGCGGCTGCGGGCAGCAGTGCCAGCACCACATCCGTCATCACAGATCCAGTTGTCAGCTTCTGCCGGATATGGGGGCTGGAAGACATATTTAATAATTTTTCATTCATTTTCCATTCCCTCACTTTCTCTTTGCAGCCATAATCTGGGCTTTCGTATGCTTGAAGAGCTGCATCAACGGGCGCTTCGCCGGGCATACATAGGTACAGGAGCCGCATGCAATGCAGTCAAGACCATAGAGCTTTTTCTCATAGCGCTCGTAATCGCAGCGTTCGGCAGCCTCTGCCATCATCTGAGGAACAAGCCCGATCGGACATGCCTGCCCGCAGCGGCCGCACCGGATGCAGGCCGTCATTTGCTCTTCTGCGAGCTCGACCTCATCGAAGGAGAGGATCGTCAATGCATTATTGTTCTTGGCTGTCGGAACATCTAAAGTAGACATGGAGATGCCCATCATCGGACCGCCGCAGAGTACTTTTTTCGGATCGCAGCCGGGCTTGATGCCTCCGGCAGCGGCAAGCAGCTCTGCACAGCAGGTGCCGATCGGCACGGAGAGGTTATGCGGGTTTGCAACCGCATCACCGGATACGGTAAACAAGCGCGACATCAGCGGCTCTGTCTTGCAGACAGCCCGATAGATGGCGTTCAGGGAGCTGACGTTGCAGACCACACAGCCGAGATCTGCCGGAAGCTGGCCGAAACGGAGCTGCCGTCCGGTTACGACGCCGATCAGATTCCGCTCGCCACCTTCCGGATACTTTGCCATGACCGGAAGCACGGATATGTTTGCATCGCCGCTGCAGGCCTGTTCCATGGCTGCAATTGCCTCCGGCTTGTTGTCCTCAATCGCGATGACGCCCTTCGCGTGCGGGAACAGACGCAGAACAAGACGGAGCCCCTCTGCGATGCCTGCGCTTTCTGTGCGCATGAGCTGATCATCACAGGTGATGTACGGCTCACACTCCGAGCCGTTGGCGATCACATAATCAATTGCCTCCGGATTGCGCGGAGCGAGCTTGACATGCGTCGGGAAGCCTGCGCCGCCGAGGCCGACAATTCCGGCCCATTTAATGATATCCAGAACTTCTTTTCCGGTTATCTTGGTGTCATCCCGGTCAGCGCCGATGCCGGGAGCAGGCGTAAACTGTCCGTCATTTGCGATGACGATGCAGGTGGCACGCCCGCCGGAAATGGTGTGGCGTTCTTCAATCGCTTTTACAGTTCCGGAACAGGAGCTGACAATATTTGCGGAGACAAAGCCGTCCGCTTCCGCGATAAGCTGTCCGGCAAGCACAGCATCTCCCTTTTTCACGACGGGTTTTGCCGGTTTGCCGATGTGCTGGTTGAGGGGGAATACAAGATCACCCTTCGGGAGGAACTGCTTGACCGGCTGGTCTTTGGAAAGTTCCTTATATCCTTCTGGATGTACGCCTCCCCGAAATGTTTTATGAGACATAACTTACCTCCTCAGATGATAAATGTAAGTAGTGGTTGTCAATTATAGTTTGTTAAGTGCTTCAGGGCCAATCCATTATCCTGTGATTTGCGCCTGGGCAATACAGTCTGCCGCTGCGCCCTTTACAGCATCGGAAGTGATGGTCGCACCGCTTACACCGTCAATCTCTGCCGACTGCGCGTTCAAAAGCTGCAGTGAGACTTCATCTGCGATTGTTGCGCCGATGTCCGGCCCTTCTCCTGACACATTGATGCCGGCCGCTGTGATGCCTGCCTCGTCAAAGGTGAGCGTAACGGTCACATCGCTTGAGATGCCTTTCATGGAAGCAGAGTAGGTGCCGGGGGTGTAAAGGGAAGCTGAGGTAAGCGGAGCAGAGCTTGTTGAATCGGCTTTGCTTGCCTGGGCGATGCAATCCGCGGCGGCCGTCTTTACTGCGTCAGATGTAACCGTAGCGCCTGTTACGCCGTCGATTTCAGCGGACTGTGCATCCATGAGCTGAGCGGAGAGGGCTTTGCCTGCGGCTCCTCCGCTTTCCGGCTCCTCCTCTCCGACATAGATGCCGACTGCGATAATTCCGGTTTCATCAAACGTGCAGGAAACGGTCACATTCCCCTGCATACCTTTTGCCAGGGCTGTGTAGGTGCCGGGCCTGTAGATTGGTTCAGCCGAAAGCTTTGTGCCCGGGGCTTCCGTAGAAGCGTCAGGCATTGCCTCGGTCTCATTCTCAGATTCCTCCGGAAGTGCTGCCGCAGCAGCGCCCGCCTGCGCAAAGCAGTCTGCCGCTGCGCTCTTTAAGGCATCAGAGGTAATGGTCGCTCCGGCTACCCCGTCGATTTCCGGAGACTGTGCTTTCAGAAAGCGGGAGACCATTTTATCCCCGATCTCCGCGCCGATCCCTGCTGTCTCTCCCGAAACGTCTGCTTCCATGGAAGCAAGCGAGGAGGAATCAAAGGTACAGGTGACTGTGACGTCGCTGGAAATACCAGTCGCGGAAGCAGTGTAGGTACCGGGGGCGGCTACGGTTAGCGCACCTGCGCCCGTAGAAGTCCCGGCTGGCGCATCGGAGGCTGCTTCTGTGTCACCCTCGGTTGGCGCATCGGAAGCTGCCTCTGACGCGATTTCTGTCTCATCAGTGTCTGGTGCGTCTGAGAGCGCGTCAGTCTCACCGGTCGCGGAAGCAGCTTCCGGCTCCTGACTCTCTGTCTGTGCAGCAGAGGGAAGCCCTGCGGCTGCCTTGAAGCATTCTGCAACTGCTGATTTTAACGCATCGGAGGAAATCGTCGCGCCGGAGATGCCGTCCACCTGCGGCGTCTGCGCGGAGAGAATTGCCTGAATCATGGCGTCACCGATTTCGGTGCCGATGCCGGCAGTCTCGCCGGAGACATCGGCTTCCATCGCAGTCATGGAAGTCTCGTCAAAGGTACACTTGACCGTAATATCGCTGGAAATCCCTTTTGCCGAAGATGCATACGTACCCGGAGTAAAGGAATAAGGAGCTTCCGGAAGTGTAAGCGCAGCGCCTGCAGCAGCTTCTGCACCTTCCGCGGCAGTGGCATCTGCCGCATCAGCACCGGTTTCTTCCTTGATGGGGAGCTGGTATTCCCCGATCTGCAGAATTCCGAGTGTCGCGAGTACGGAGACACAGGCGGTGACTCCTTTTGCAATTGTAGTTCGTGAAATTGTTGGTTTACCCATTCTTTCATCCCTTTCCATAAAATATGTCCAACCGCAAGGACATCCGTAAGATGGATGTCCGATGCTTCCCTTTTGGAAGAGAAACTCTTCCGCAGGTGTTATGGATTCGTTTTATCGGTGTCCTCTGATCCGGAACCAAAGGCTTCTTCCTCGTCCATTGCCTCTTTCTTCTTCTTTGCCCGCTCTGCGGCAGAACAGAGAAGAATGCTCAGTTCAAACAGCCCGATCATTGGGATTGCCACCATGATCTGGGACACGATGTCTGGCGGGGTGATAAAAGCGGCGACAAGAAACATGACAACGATAATGACGCGGCGGCTTTTCCGCATCCAGCTTGCCTTCAAAAGTCCCATTTTCGTCAGCAGGACAGAAACCACCGGCAGCTCAAAGACGATACCGAATATCATGAAAATCGTGAGAAGAAATCCGATATAATTCTGTACGCTGACGGCGGCATGGATATCGGTATCCTTGCTTAAATCAATCAGGAAATGGAGCATAAACGGCAGCATAATCTTGTATGCAAACAGAACTCCGACGGCAAAGCAGGCCAGGCCAAAAAACATGGCGGCCAGAAACAGGGAATTCTCATTGCTCCGCAGTCCGGGCTGGACAAACGCCCAGATCTGATATAAAATGACCGGCAATGAGAGGATGACCGCCATCAGAAGTGCTACTGCAAAATATTGAAGCAGCAGCTCCTGCGGGGACAGGTAGACATACGTATACCCATAGCTTTTGCCAATGTCGGTCAGAAGCTCAACAATCTGGGGTGCGAAATATATGCCTGCCAGCATAAAGACAACGAGGCAGACGATACATGTAATAATCCGGTTGCGCAGCTCCTTTAAATGCCCGGATACCGTCAGATTTTTTTCGGTATGTTTTTTCATCATGCATCCTTTTGCCTGTCAGACTGGTCAGCGGCTTCCGGGTCCTCCGCATCGTCCATTCCCTTGCGGAAACTCTTGACACTCTTTCCCATCATTCTGGCGAGCTTCGGGATCTGTGTCGGTCCAAAAATGATAATGACAACGATCAGTACAACGATCAGTTCTGTAGTTCCAATTTTCATAACGTCTTCCTCCTTCATTCTTTCGGTAGTGTCAAATTACTACCT
>DKWE01000013.1:0-7683 GCA_002491565.1 Lachnospiraceae bacterium UBA7160
GATTTTTCAAACACGCTCTAGTACAACATTCGCCAAATAATTCATGCGCTGGCCAGACTATATTTAGTCAATTCAACAGCACATGTCTTTATAAAAAATTGCTGCGGTTCTGGTTTGCTCCGCAGTAGCCCGTATCCCCTCCTTCGTAAATACGGGACACTGCGGAATCAGCCATCTGCCGCAGCAGATTGTTTCCTGCTAATAAGTCTCAGCCACAGCGCAGCAAACCATTTCCTGCCAATGGTTCTCAGCCACAGCGCAGCAAACCATTTTCTGCCAATGGTTCTCAGCCACAACGCAGCCGAAACTTCAGTGCCTCTTTTTCATTGCTGACCTTCTCGATTTCTGCTCCAAGGCTACGCAATTTCACATCAAATTCTTCATACCCGCGCTGAATATAAACAATGTCATCGACTACCGTGACGCCCTCTGCCGCCAGCGCAGCAATCACCAGCGCAGCACCTGCACGCAAATCCGGTGCACTGACACAAGCCCCCGAAAGCTTCTCCACACCCGTAATGATCGCTGTGTTACCTTCTACCCGGACATCTGCGCCCATCCGTGCCAATTCATCCATATACTTAAAACGATTTTCAAAAATGCTCTCCGTCACGATGCTTGTCCCCCGCGCCAACGCCAGCGTCACACCGATCTGCGGTTGCATATCGGTCGGATAGCCTGGATATGGAAGCGTCTTAACATTCGTGCTGCACAGGCGTTTCGCAGCAACGACACGCACCGCACTGTCAAACTCCTCTACCTCACAGCCGATCTCCAGCAGCTTCGCTGTCGTCGCCTCCAGGTGCTTCGGGATCACATTCTTCACCATCACGTCACCCTTCGTCGCCGCTGCCGCAAACATGAAGGTCCCCGCTTCGATTTGATCCGGAATCACAGAATATTCTGTCCGGTGGAGCCTCTGTACACCTCGGATACGGATCACGTCCGTACCAGCCCCTTTGATATTTGCGCCCATACTGTTCAAGAAATTCGCCACATCCACAACATGCGGCTCCCTCGCACAGTTCTCTATAATCGTATAGCCCTCCGCCATCGCCGCCGCCGTCATAATATTGATCGTCGCGCCAACCGACACGGTATCGAGAAAAATGTGGCTGCCGTGCAAATGATCTGCCTTCGCAATGATAAAGCCGTTCCGGATCGTAACCTTCGCACCAAGCGCCTTAAACCCTTTGATATGCAGGTCGATTGGTCTGCTGCCGATATTACAGCCGCCTGGAAGCAATACCTCTGCTCTTTTATACTTTCCAAGCAGTGCTCCTATCAGATAATAGGAACCGCGAATTCGCTTGATATGCTCATAATCCACCCGTACATCACCGATCTGAGCACTGTTCAGCATCACTGCATGCCGTGTCAGCCGTTCCACTCTGACCCCAATACTCTCCATCGCCTCTAATAGCACATTAATGTCACGGACATCCGGAAGATTTTCAATCAGTACCGTATCATCTGTCATAATTGCAGCAGCGAGAATCCCAAGTGCCGCATTTTTTGCACCGCTGATCTCCACTTCGCCTACCAGCGGATTCCCGCCTTTGATAATATACTGTTCCATAGGACACCTCTATCGTCTTTATACTCTACAGTGCGCCAGGCGGCGCGCCTCTCTTCCCCCTGGTATCTACAGTGAGAGCAAATTAATCGGACCTGACTGCGATATCACACGAACGCAGCTGCGGACATCTGGTAGCTCTCACATAAAGATAGCACCTGCCGCCCGCCCCTTCTGCGGTCCGCAGACCCTCTTGAGCCCGAATGCCTAAGCATCTATTTGTAAAGTATACCACATTCTCCCGTTTTGTAAATATTTTCTTTTTTCTTCATTGCTATTCACGGCTATATTCCACACAGACATGCCACGAACTAGAGCATACTTGAAAAATGCTTTCTGCCAGATGTGCGTCACAATTTGTGGGAGATTAAGCTTTGGTCTAACAGCCCCCCTTTTTCCTCACGCTGTATCCGAAGCTTCCCAGCTTCTTCCCCAGTCCAAAATATTCTCCGTGTGAGTACACCATCATCCCTGCACGGTTCATATCGAACTTTCCCTTTTCATTCAGATAGGTACTATCCACGTCTACGCCAACCACCTCTGCCAGAAACATATGATGGGAACCAAGCTCCAGCACCTGTGTCACGCGGCACTCCAGATTCACCGGACTTTCCTCGATAATCGGCGCATGCACATGCACCGCTTTTCCTGCTGTCAGTTTCAGCTCGGCAAATTTATCGATATCTCTGCCTGACTTAACCCCACAGTAGTCTGTCGCCCACGTCAGACGTTCTGTCGTCAGATTAATCACAAATTCGCCGGTATCGCGGATAATCCCATACGAATACCGTTCCGGCTTCAAGGAAATCGACACCATAGCCGGCGCACTGCAAATCGTGCCAGTCCACGCAACTGTGATAATATTTGGCTTTTCCTCTGCTCTCTGGCAGCTCACCATCACTGCCGGAAGCGGATACAGCATATTGCCTCCCCGCCAGTTCTCTCTTGCCATCCTGCTCTCCTTCTCTACCCCACCGGGTGCCCCGGCTGACAAATCAAAGCCCCGCTGCAAGCAACGAGATATCAGCCCGCAGCGCTGCTAAACAGCGGGATATTTGGTCTGCGCTCCGGTCAGCATTAACCTTGTGTCACCGGCACACAGCGCCCCTCGCGACAATCGCCACATATCCATGCATACATGGCTGCCTGGCTCATTGCCCAAGGAAATAAACCGCTATAAAATAAGCCTATCTTCCGTTTTTTCGTTATACCCCGGACATCCGGTTAATTGCCGCCATCAGCGCAGGCACCATCTGTTTCTTGCGCGATACGATACCGGGCAGCACCGCGCAATTATCCGATACGCTCTGATGGAATGCCTCTTCCAGCAGCTCATCCGCGTTTTTACCGTAGCACAGAAGTTCTGTCTTTTCACCCAAAATATCAGTCAGCATGAAAAACATCATATCTGTATCATGCTCCGCAAACACCTTTTTCATGTAAGGCATCAGCCGCTTTTTAATATTTTCCAGTTCTTCCTCACTCATCGAGGTAATCTGCCCGATACCGATATTCCAGTCACCGAATTCGAACTGCTTGAAATCCTGATAAAAAATTTCCTCCGGAGTCCTGCTTGCCAGATCGCTGCCTGCCGCAAACATATGCCGCGCATAGCTCTCACATTCAATCCCCGCAACCTGCGCCAGATTCTGTGCCGCAGCCAGATCCATCGCCGTACATGTCGGCGAACGGAACAGCAGCGTATCTGAAATGATTGCCGAGCACATCAACCCCGCAATTTCGCGCGGGATCGGCAGCCCTTTCTCCTGGAAGACCTGATAAATAATCGTGCTCGTGCATCCCACCGGTTGATTGCGGAAATAAACCGGGGACATCGTTTCCAGCGAACCAAGTCTGTGATGGTCGATAATCTCCATAATCTCCGCATCAAGCACGTTGTCAACCGCCTGTGTCACCTCGTTATGGTCGACCAGAATCAGTCCGCGCTTGCGCACACCCAGCAGGTTCCGTCTGGAAATCATTCCCACGTAGCTGCCGCTCTGGTCAAGGATTGGGAAATCACGATATCGTTTCTTCGACATGACATCGCGGATATTTTCTGTATAATCACCGAGCCGGAACGTCAGAAGATTTTCTTTTTTCATGAAAAACTCAATCGGCATACTCTGATTGATCAGCCGCGCAACTGCATACGTATCAAGTGGTGTCACAATCACACAGCAATTCTTTTCCCGGGCAAGGATCTGGATCGTCCGTGAAACCGGAGTGCCAAGACAAACGACAATACATCCCGCTTCCATCTCAATTGCGCAGAGCTGTGACTCATAACGATTGCCAAGGATGACCATGTCATGCTTCTCGATATAATTTTCCATTACATCCGGATTCGCCGCCGCGATAACAACCTTCCCCTGGTCGAAATAGCCATCTGGATCTCCGACGATCATCTCCGCATCCAGCGTCTCCAGAATATTCCGGTATGGAGTCTTCGCCACCGATACAATCGCACTGTCATATTCTTCCATATAGGACTTCGCAATGTCGTTGACCGTGATAAGCCCCTTCAGATGATTCTCCTCGTTTGTAATCGGAAGCGTAAATACATTCTGTGTCATCATTAGATTCCATGCGTTTTTTACAGAAATGTTGCTGCGCACACCTGGCACCTGCCGAATCTCCATATCCTTCACACGGGTTCCAATGTTGTCCAAAAAAGAAGGAGGCTCCACACCGAAATGCTCCAGCACATACTGCGTCTCCGCGCTGATCTGACCACAGCGCACCGGAACATAGTGAAACTCACTCTTCTCCTGGTTTTTCAGATAGGCGTAAGCCAGCGCTGAGCAGATGGAATCCGTATCGGGATTTTTATGCCCAATCACACACACCGTCCGCTTATGTTTCTTCACGCCGCCCAGCCCGGCTGCATCTTTTTTCGCTTCCTTTTCCAGATACTGCTCTTTTTTTTCCATACTCTTCCCTAATTTTCATCCTCTCTACAGGCTGGTATATTTTCATGTTCCTATCCTGCAAATCCACACTGGGTGTCCGTTCATCATCTTTTCATACCTCCTACAGCAGCAGGATGCTGTGGCGTCATACTTACATATAAAAATGTATACTTCACGCGCAGCCTGTGCAGAGGCAGATATCACTCATGCCGTCACGCAATCTCCAGCGCGATCTTCATCATATCCCGGAAGCTTGTCTGACGCTCTTCTGGCGTCGTCACCTCACCTGTCACCATGCTGTCTGAAATCGTGCAGATTGTCAGACCATTTTTGCCTGCACGCGCTGCGTTCATGTAAAGAGCCGCGCTCTCCATCTCCACCGCGAGTACTCCCATTTTCTGCCACTTTGCTGTTGTATCGGTCTTGTCGCTGTAGAAAATATCCGAACTCGCGACATTTCCTACCTTATAACCGATACCAAGCTTCTCCACTTCCTCAACTGCCTTGCGCAGAAGCTCATACGATGCGATCGGTGCGAACGTCCCCGGCAGATCATACTGTGCCGCAAAATTGGAATCCGTGCATGCTCCCATCGCGATCACAACATCACGAACCTTCAGATCCGGATGCATTGAACCGGCGGTCCCGATCCGAATGATATTCTCTACATTATAGAAATTAAACAGTTCATACGAATAAATACCCATAGACGGCATGCCCATGCCGCTCGCCATTACAGAAACCCGTTTTCCATTGTACATACCCGTGTACCCCTGCACACCGCGCACGTTATTGACAAGTACTGCATCTGTCAGGAAGGTCTCCGCAATAAACTTCGCACGCAGCGGATCCCCCGGCATCAGAACCGTTCTGGCAAAATCGCCCTCTTTTGCAGAAATATGTGGTGTCGGTACTTTACTCATTCTATACTCCTTTCCCAGGACTGTCATACCGGGACATTTCCTCCCGGCTGCATCCTGCCGCGCAGATGCGCTCTTCTTATTATTTTCTGTATTTTCACAGCTAATGCACTGTCTCGTCTCTATTCAGCAAAACTCCTTACCTAATACTCCACCGGGCCGCGTTCGCTTCATCGACGATGTAACCTAGTACACGAATCTTCCCACAGACAAAACACATGCCAGATTTATCAGCAATCTTGCACCCTCCGAGATCCGCACAGCTTTTATCTGCAGGAACTGCCGTGAATCGTAACTTTATTTTACTACAACTTGTCTTGAATGAAAACCAGTTTTTTCTAAATCTTCCCTTGTACCTATCCCACAACACTTTCCCACTTTAAAGTTTTATCATGTGTGCATAATATACAATTATTTTTTATTTTTCTATATTTTTTATAGCATTTTCACTGTATATTTACCATTTATTCATATTATGTTCATAATTGATTGTTATAGTGTAATCAGTTCTTAAGAACACTTGCCAAAGTTGAGCAAGTTTGAATTCGCCTGATTGATAAATTTTTTTCATAATAGCCTCCGGTGTACCAGACACCGGGGGCACTCCTCATTTATAGAGAAATTGAGCGTTACCGTCCACACCTCCGCTGTCCCCAAAGGCATTTCCATACGATAGATACGAAACTACCAGCTGATCTTTCTGTTGCACAATATAAAAATATACGGTATTATGATACAGTTGCAAAACAACGCAGCTTTTACGGCTGGCAGCATCTGTCCCGGCAGACAGATCTATTTCATCATAGTCCGAACAAGAGGTCAACCAATTATGACAAACGAAGCCTATATCAAATTAATAGAGGAGATTTCTCTGAACGCGTGGCCGTCACATAAAATTGAGCTATACGACGGCTGGCTGATCCGTTTTTCCCATAATTATACGCATCGCACCAACAGCGTCACGCAGGTCGGAGCTTCCCTCATCCCGATTGAGGAAAAAATACAGTATTGCGAAGCGGTTTACGCAAATTACCATACCCCTGTCATTTTTAAAATCAGTCCGCTGCTTGATGCCTCATTTGACCGCCTTCTTGCGCAGAAGGGATATGAAATTCAGCATGTCACCGAAGTCATGACCATGAACATGGAGCAGTTCCACTGCTATCCTTCTGTATCTGCAGAATATGAATACTATGGACGGAATTCTGGTCTGCCATCCTTTATCGTCTATCCAAATGACGTCATTGTACTGCTGCAGGACCGCATTACTGATGAATGGATCACCGCTCTGTTCCGTCTCAACGGAACGACCAATCCGACGCTGCGGCGCATTGTGCCGTCCATGTTTAAGGCAATCCCGAAGGAAACCATTGTCGCAAGTATCGAAATTGATGGCCGGATGGTCGCATCCGGTCTTGGCATTATGGACCGCGGGCACGTTGGTCTCTATGCAATCTATGTTGATGCCAGCTGCCGCCGCAAAAGCTATGCGCGCGCTATCTGCAGCGCAATTCTCTCTGAGGCCCGCAAAAAGGGAGCCACTCAGGCATATCTCCAGGTTGTGCAGGGGAATACATATGCCAAAAAGCTGTATACCTCTCTCGGCTTCACGGATCTCTACACCTACTGGTTCCGCGCCAAAGCCAGCATCCCCGGCTGAAATATCAGCGCTAAGATTCATATCTCCAGCTGAAATATCAATCGAGTTGATATGACATCGGTTCGTTCCATCTGGTATCCGGATGAAGCGTATGCATGCCCTACTCTACTACTTTATATTGGAGATTTGCAAAGGCAATACGGTCGCCAGGATAAAAGATCCGCATTTCCTGCGGAAGCAGACGCTCTCCGTTCAGGAAGGTACCATTTCTGCTGTTCAGGTCCTGAATGCAATATTGGCCACGTCTGCGCTCCAGACGGGCATGAAGACGGCTGACTGCGTTGGATTTCAGCAGGATATCACATTGATTTGCAATTTTTCCTATGGTTGCCCCCTGCTCTCCGATGAAGATATCCGGAAATTGTCCTTCCTGCTCCTTCTCATTTCCAAGTGCAGGGACATAGATCAGACGCATGCCTTCCTCTGATGCCAGATCTGTCAGGCAGCAGGTTTCTCCCTGTATCCTGGCTTCCGCCTCACTGCCGGATATGCCAGCTGCGTCTTGCTGGCGCCTCCATGCCTGCCCTCCTATATTCTCCACAGACTGCGCTGTTTGCTCTTCTACATTCCCTGTATATCGTGCTGCAGGGACTCCCGTTCTGCCTGTATATTGCG